>CALAVC010000231.1 GCA_937892095.1 uncultured Bacteroidales bacterium
TCGTTGAGAGTCGGGTTGCGGACAGAACGTTTGACTGACGCCCAAACGAGATTATTGTCGAATTGGGGAGAGAATGTGATAGTGGCGGTGAGTGAGTTTCGACTTGTTTTTATGGAGCCTGTGTATTGATTGGATATACAGCCCAAATCGAGAGCAAGCCACGCGAAAGGATTGTAAGAAACGCCTGCTATTAAAGAAAGACGGCTTTGAACATTGTCGTCGTAGAGGAGGCAAGAATGAGAGACGGAAGCAGCTGAAGACAGACTGCTATATATGCCACTATATGAGATCCTAAAACTTGGCTGATGGTAGAATATGTCGACTATCTTGCGAGTGGTGTCGGGGTTTTCGTAGTGAAGACCGACATAACTTATTTTGGCACGTAGGAGATGGTTGTAGACTCTTGTAAGATTTTTCTTGTAGGAAAGAGAAAAGTCGTAATCGTCTTGATGTTGCGAAGAATACCATGTGTTGCGCACGATGGGCTCTGGGATGCCTCTGGAAGAAAAATAGCCACGGAAAAAGAGTTCGCCAATATGCGAGAGAAATCTTGAGGTCAGCTGAGCTGTAAGCACTTCGCCATTTTGACGGACTCCGGTGGTGTCCCATACGGTGTAATTGACGCCACCGATTTGGTGGACAAGCGATTTCTTGAAATGATATGCACCATTGACGTGGCTTAGTTTTGCATTGAGATTGAAAGCACAGAGCGAAGACGACTTAAGATGTGAGACGTTAACACCGACGTTTTCCCACGAGCCCAATTGGAATTGAAAAGACGTGCGAGAGGAGTCGACAAGGGCGAGCGAAGACGTGTTGAGCTTTAGGACGTTGGCAAAAACATATTCTGAAGCATCTTTGAAGGCTGGCGAGCAGGCTGTTGTATTGAGCTGCATAGAGGATATGGTCTCTGGGTTAAATTGCCCAAGGTCGACAGTCCCATTTTGGTCGTTATTGATAAGATTGCCATCGTAGACAATGGCTGTATGATGCGAACCCATTGAGCGGACATCGATGGTTTTGAGCCCCCCCACCCCACCAAAATCTTTTATTTGAAGTCCAGAGTGGTGTTGCAATTGCTCGGCCACATTGAGTGAAGTGGGTTCAGACGTGATGTTTGAATTGAGAGATATTACCGCGCAAGTAACTTCGGCAATATTGACGATGGTGTCGAGTGGGAACACAGAAATAAATGTTGCAAGCCAAGACGATTAACGACGAACAAAAGTATATCAAATATACCATACTTGGTCTGAGGAAATAAATTTTAGTATTTTTGTAAGTATCAACTATCAACAGAAATATTTTATTTACAGATGTCAGATTTAAATTTCGGAGGATTGATATTAGGCTTAGCAACATTCCTCACGATAGGTTTTTTCCACCCAATAGTGATTAAAGCAGAGTATTATTTTGGCGTGAAATGCTGGTGGGCATTTGCTTTGTGTGGCATACTGACGAGCATAGCGTCGCTCTTTGTTGCCAACTGGGTGGTGTCGTCAATATTGGGTGTCTTTTCGTTCTCATGCTTTTGGTCGATATTGGAGCTCTTCCAGCAAAGAGAGAGAGTACGGAAGGGCTGGTTCCCCAAGAACCCGAACAGAAAGTAAAACTTGCTAAACAAAACGAACTATGAATAATGCGTTGAGCCAGCTACAGAATGGCGCAGACATTCGCGGAGTGGCGACCGAAGGAATCATTGGTGAGCCAGTAACGCTGAGTGAGTCTGTGGTTTCGAAAATAGGTGTGGGCTTTGCCGCATGGCTACACCAGAAACAAGCAAAAGAACAGAGCCAAACGCTACGCATTGCCATAGGAACAGACACTCGCCTATCGGGTCCGACCCTTGCAGAAGCCCTGCAAAAAGCACTCATCAGGATAGGTTGCGACGTTATGCACTGTGGGGTTGCCTCGACACCTGCCATGATGAACTCGACGATATACAAGGAGTTGATGGCAGACGGTGCAATAATGCTGACAGGAAGTCACATGACTTTTAATCGTAACGGCATGAAGTTTTTCACCCAAGGACGAGACATAAATGCCGACGAGCTAACCGAGATAATTAAACTGGCGGAAAAAGAAGCGTTACCACCCAAAAGCAATGGCAATTTCCACATTGTAAACATAATGAGTTTGTATGCTCGCAAACTACGAGAGAAGATTATTGCGGAGCTACAAGACCTTAACGAAGACGATCCGACTCATCCACTAAAAGGGCTAAAAATAATTGTTGACGCTGGCAATGGAGCAGGAAACTTTTTCGTATCGAGAGTGCTAAAACCACTTGGAGCAGACACAACTGGGAGCCAATTTTTGTCAGCCGACGGACGTTTTCCAAACCATAGTCCGAACCCAGAAGACTATGAGGCAGTAAAATCGGCAAGCAACGCTGTTATACACAACGACGCCGATCTTGGGATAATATTCGACTCCGACGTAGACCGAGCAGCAATAATAGATCGTGGAGGGAAAGTAATTAACCGAAACGAGTTTGTGGCTTTGGCAGCCACTTTGGTTCAAGAAGAGCACCCACATACCGACATCGTAACCGACTCTATCACTTCGACAGGACTGACGACCTACGTGCAAGAAACTTTGGGGGCGCACCAGTGTCGCTACCAACGTGGTTATCGGAATGTAATTGCCGAAGCCATCAGAAAAAACAATAGTGGGACAGAATGTTGGCTTGCGGCTGAGACAAGCGGACACGCAGCTTTTAAGGAAAACAACTTTTGCGATGATGGCGCTTACTTTGCCGTAAAAGTCATTATTCGCCTTGCCAAGTTGAAACGCGAAGGGAAAACCATTTCTTCACTTATTGAACGTCTACCCGTACCTCTCGAAAGTCGAGAATATAGGATACGGATATGTAGCCCAGACTTTGCACGTACGGCCGAAGAGACTATCAGAGGTCTACGACAATATGTGGCACAAATAAGCGACTGGGAAGAAGTCAACCAAAATCATGAGGGACTGCGCGTAATGTGCAAACAAGAGAATCAGAAAGGGTGGTTTCTTTGCAGATTGTCGCTACATAGTCCAGATTTGCCCATCAACGTAGAGGCCGACACAGAAGGCGGAGTAAAGAACATCGTCAACCAGCTGAAACTATATTTTCGCAATACACGAGATATAGATTCTTCTTCACTATACAAATAAATAGTAAACACTTGCAGATGAACAAATTAGCCATCATAGTATCAGCGTTTCTGATGACAATATTGTCATCGTGCAAAAAGACAAACGAGGTTATAATAGAAACGCCAATGGGAGTGATGCGAGCACGACTATATGACGACACGCCACAACATCGCGACAACTTCTTGAAACTTGTAGAAAACGGAGCATACGACTCGTTGCTATTTCATAGGGTGATAGAAGACAATATCATTCAGGGTGGCGACCCAGAGTCTCGCACAGCAGGGCTAAACGAACCTTTGGGTGGGCATAGCATTGGGGAGCCAATAGACGCTGAAATTTTGTTTCCGAAGCACTACCATAAGCGCGGAGCAATAGTGGCAGCACGTCAGTCGGACAAGGTCAACCCAGAGCGCAAATCGAGTGGTAGCCAATTTTACATTGTGGTTGGACCACGACATAGGACCGAAGAACAAATGGACAATCAGGAGTTGGAACACGACAATCGGAATAGGAGCAGAATATATACTGAGATATTGCATTTCTATGAAGATTCGCTACAAATGCTCCAAAACGAGGGACGGTCGGATGAGCTGAGTGCTATGCAGTTTCGCATACTAGACAGAGTAGAAGAAATCCTCAACGACAGAGGACACTTTAAGTACCCCGACGAAGTACGAGCGGACTACATCAACAAAGGCGGACTGATAGAACTTGACGGCGAATACACCGTTTTTGGTGAGATTATTGATGGGTTCGACGTGTTGGACTCAATTGCCAATGTACACGTGGGTTTACCACGAATGCGACCACTGGAAAACGTGTGGATGGTAATAAAGCCTGCAAATTAAAAGACTACTTCGTATGCAAACAGCAAGACTAATATGTATGCTATTGCTCATAGGCGTAGCGTGCGAGCAGTGGGCTAACGCTCAGAGTGTACGCTTTGAGATACAGACAAATATGGGCACTATGAAAGGTTTTTTGTATGACGACACACCTACACACAGAGATAAATTTGTTGAACTGGCGCATGCAGGACACTACGATGGCACTCTTTTTTACAGGTGTGTGAAAGACTTTGTCATTCAAGGTGGCTCGTCAGACTCTCGAGGGGCTAAGCCTGGGCAACACATTGGCTATGGGTCGGACGCAGTAAATATTGATTCGGAGTTTAGCAAAAAGCATTTTCATAAGTATGGTGCTTTGTGCGCACCACGTCAGCCCGACAAGGTGAATGTGTTTAAGACATCGGATATATCTCAGTTTTACATTGTAAAAGGGCGTGTATACACCGACGAATACCTTACGCAATATGAGAAAAGCATAAACGTCCCGATTCGTAAGAAGCTGAAACAGATGTACTTAGCTCCTCACAGAGACGAGCTCAACAAGCTAAAAGAAACAGACAAAAAAGCATATAATGCTCTGCTGACCGAAATAAAAGAAAAGATTGAGTTTGAGTACAGAATATCGGACTACAAAGAGTTTAGCCCTGAACAGCGTTCAGCATACACAAGCATTGGCGGAGCTCCACAACTTGACAACGAGTATACTGTTTTTGGCGAGCTAACAGAAGGATTAGACGTAATGGAAAAGATTAGCAACTTGGCGGTGGACAAGAATTCGCGTCCACTAAAGGACGTCAAGATGAAAGTAATTATCAAATAGCCACTCCGTCAGTCGGCAACCTCAAAACAGAGACCATCGTATGCCAAATGACAACCATTCGGCAAGAGTTTTTCTGTTTCAGAAGCAAGCCCGATGTCGTGCGACATGTGGATAAAATAAGCCTCACGTGGGGCAACCGACTCTACAATCTGCAGAGACTCTGCAAGCGACATGTGCGAAGGATGTGGCTCAAAACGCAAAGCATTAACGACCAAGACTTCGACTCCACGAAGGGCTTCGATAGTTTCGGGTGGCACGACACTTGCGTCGGTTATGTAGGCCAAACGACCTATGCGGTAACCTGCGATTGGCAAGCGGCCGTGCATGACTGACAACGGAAGGACACTAACTCCCGCTACTTCAAAAGGTTGAAAGGGATAAACGGTATGTAAGTCGAGACGCGCAACGCCCGGATATGGCTTAGCCTCAAAAACGTAGTACAAGCTCTTGCTAATGGCGCTGACAGTCTCTGCATTGGCATATATGCTTAAACTTTGGTGCATTATATGATTTACGGCACGCAGGTCATCCATACCACCGACATGGTCATAGTGATGATGGGTAAGTAAGACAGCATCGATACGTTCTGCACCGCAACTTAGCATTTGAGTACGAAAATCGGGACCGACATCGATGAGTATTTTCTTATCGCCGACCTCGACAAGTGCTGAAGTCCGCAGGCGTCTGTCTCGAACGTCAGTAGATTTGCAGACCTTGCAATGGCAACCAATCATTGGGACACCAACCGATGTTCCCGTGCCAAGAAATGTTATTTTCATTGCTCGTCTTGTTTTTCTGTCGACACGATGTCGGCAGTATGCATACGCCCAAGTGCTATTAAATCTTGTGGTTTAGCCTCTATCATCTTGCCTCGTTGACCAGCACTGAGCGTTATAGTAGCCCACTGCATTACCGAAGAATCTATGTAGGTAGGGAAATTCTTTTTCATGCCAAATGGCGAACACCCTCCACGTATGTAACCTGTGTTTTCGAGCAACTCGGACACGTGAAGCATGCTGGCACTTTTGTTAGCCGACACCTTGGCTGCCTTTTTGAGGTCGACACTTTTGTCGCTTGGAATCACACAAACGAACAGTCCTGTTTTATCACCACGCAAAACAAGTGTTTTGAAAACACGACCATATTCGTAGCCAAAACTGTCGGCAGCATGCGTGGCATTTAGGTCGTCGGGGTCAAAGTCGTAAGACAATAATTTATATGCCACTTTTGCTTTGTCGAGCAAACGTGCGACGTTGGTCTTAGAGTCTTTATTATCCTTCATAGCGAGGAGCAAATATAAAAATTTAGAACTTGAAAGGCTAAACCAAAACACAATATCAATCAACAAAAGTTGTCATAATGGAATGCAAAAGCGACAAAATGGCATAAAATTCGGTCGTTTAAGATTTTGGCTCAGATGTTGAAAAAAGTTTTTGTGATATGCGAGCTACACTACTTTCGCAAGCAGAAAACAAAACGACAACATAAAAACAAGAGACATGGAAATTAAGAAATATGCAGTAGCAGCATTGCTAACAATGACCTGTACGGCCTTTGGAGCCTACATCCATTCTCGCTACGTTGCAGCAACCCAAACAACAGTGGCACCCGTAGCACAAACCACAGAGCCGACACGCGCAATGAACACATCATTTTTCACCTCGGCAGCTCCGACCGACTTTACTGATGCAGCCGAGATGACGATTAACGGTGTTGTCCACGTAAAAATCATGCAAGAGAACAAGCAAAACGACATGTATGGCGGTGGCGACATATTCGACTTTTTCTTCGGTCCGCAATATCGTCGCGGACAACGTCAGGAGCCAGTGGTTGGCTCGGGCTCGGGCGTAATCGTAAGCGCAGACGGCTACATAGTAACAAACAATCATGTGGTTGAGGGTGCCGACAAAATAGAGGTTGTACTGAACGACAAACGTTCGTTTGAAGCCACACTAATTGGCACCGACCCAACGACCGACATTGCAGTCATAAAGATAGAAGCAACCGATTTGCACCCTCTAAGCTTTGGCAACTCAGACAATCTAAAAGTTGGCGAATGGGTTCTTGCAGTGGGCAACCCATTCAACCTAACCAGCACGGTGACGGCTGGCATCGTATCGGCCAAAGGAAGACACGTCGGAATCAACACCTCGAACATGGCCATCGAGTCGTTCATACAGACCGATGCAGCCGTCAACCCAGGCAATAGCGGTGGCGCATTGGTCAACACTCGCGGTCAGGTGATTGGCATCAATACGGCAATATATTCGCAGACTGGTTCGTTTACGGGCTATTCGTTTGCCGTGCCATCGAACATAGTCAGCAAAGTAGCAGACGACTTAAAGACCTACGGCGAAGTACAGCGTGCTCTACTTGGCGTACAGATACAAGACGTCAATACAGAAATACAGAAACGACTCAATCTGTCGACACCAGACGGAGTGCTTGTTGCAGGAGTCTCGGATGGTGGTGCTGCTCTTGAAGCTGGCATAAAGACCGACGATGTCATCGTAAGCATCGACGGAGAGAAAGTACACTCATCGCCCGACCTACAATCTAAGATAGCCCAACACAGACCTGGCGATGCCGTGAAAATATCGGCCATTCGCGATGGCAAGACAAAAGACTTTGTCGTAACTCTTCGCAACATTCGTGGAACTACGGGCGTAATAAAATCTGGCGACAACCAATTGTTGGGAGCCAAGCTCGAAAAACTTTCTGACACTGAAGCAGAAAAGATGGGTTTGCGCTACGGACTAAAAGTTAGCAAGCTCGAAAAAGGTAAACTGAAAGACGCAGGTGTGAAAGAGGGCTTCATAATAGTCAAAGCCAATCGCCAACCAGTAACCTCAGTAGCCGACTTTCAACAGATTGTTGCATCGACACAAGACGGGCTATTCTTGTCGGGTTTCTATTCTGACGGACGAATGAGATACTATGCTATAGACCTTACTGAATAGAATTTAAACATTTTTAACTATACAATCAAAGAAAAGAGTCCGCAAAACCCAACCTTTTGCGGACTCTTACGTACAAAAGACACGTAATACACAAACTAAGTGCGATAACTTATGAGACAACTAAAGATAACAAAGTCTATAACGAACCGCGAGAGTGCATCACTTGACAAATACTTACAAGAAATTGGTCGCGAAGAGCTAATAAACGTAGAAGAGGAAGTAGAACTTGCTCAGCGAATAAAGCAAGGCGACCAAGTAGCACTCGAAAAACTCACGCGTGCCAATTTGCGCTTTGTTGTCTCAGTAGCCAAGCAATATCAGAATCAAGGACTTAGTTTGCCAGACCTCATAAACGAGGGTAACCTTGGACTAATAAAAGCAGCCGAGAAATTTGACGAGACACGTGGCTTCAAGTTCATTTCGTACGCCGTATGGTGGATACGCCAATCGATATTGCAAGCACTTGCAGAACAATCGCGAATTGTGCGCCTACCACTCAACCAAGTGGGCTCGCTCAACAAGATAAACAAAGCATATTCAAAATTTGAACAAGAGAACGAGCGCAAGCCGTCGCCAGAAGAACTTGCAGAGCAGCTCGACTTGCCAGCCGACAAGGTGGCAGACACGTTGCGCGTTTCGGGCAGACATATATCGGTGGACGCTCCGTTTGTCGATGGCGAAGACAATAGCTTGCTTGACGTTCTTGTGAACAACGACTCGCCCAATGCAGACAAGGCATTAATAAACGAGTCGCTTGCACGCGAGATAGACAGAGCGCTCAGCACACTTACAGAACGCGAAAGCGACATTGTGAAATTGTTTTTCGGTATTGGTTGCCAAGAGATGACTCTTGAAGAGATTGGCGACAAATTTGGACTGACGCGCGAAAGGGTCCGCCAAATAAAGGAAAAAGCGATACGTAGGCTTCGCCAGAGTTCGCGAAGCAAACTACTGAAAGCATACCTCGGATAAAAAGATAAAGCACAACATTTTACCCCCCGAAAAGGCAAATAGGGAGAGTGCAATAGCTACTCTCCTCTATTTTTGCCCACCTAAAACAAGGTAGACTATAATAGAACAAGAATATCTTCAAAAAAACAAAGAACATTAGACAAAGATGTATCAGCTAAAAATCTCAAAGTCGATAACGTTGCGTACAGCATCACTCGACAAGTATTTGCAAGAGATTAGCCGTATGCCACTCGTAAGCGTAGACGAGGAAGTAGAATTGGCCCGTAGAATACGCGAGGGTGATGAGGAAGCGTTGGCAAAACTGGTGTGTGCCAACTTGCGATTTGTTGTGTCGGTGGCCAAGCAATATCAGAGTCAGGGACTCACCCTACCCGACTTGATTGACGAAGGAAATCTTGGACTGATAAAGGCAGCGCAAAAATTTGATGAGACACGTGGCTTTAAATTCATATCGTATGCCGTGTGGTGGATACGTCAGTCTATTCTTCAAGCGCTTGCAGAACAATCAAGAATTGTGCGTCTGCCACTGAACCAAGTTGGTTCGCTCAACAAGATAAACAAGACGCAAGCCAAGTTTGAACAAGAAAACGAGCGACGCGCATCGGCACAAGAGCTTGCTGAAATGCTCGACTTGCCAGCCGACAAGGTGGCAGACACGCTGCGCGTATCGGGACGTCACGTGTCGATGGATGCTCCATTTTCGGAAGGCGAAGACAATACAATGCTCGACGTGCTGGTAAACAACGACTCGCCAAATGCAGACAGAGAACTTATGCACGAGTCGTTGGCAACGGAGATTGATCGTGCACTAAGCACCATCTCGGAGCGTGAACGCGAAGTCATAAAGCTCTTCTTTGGCATTGGTTGCCAGGAAATGACACTCGAAGAGATTGGAGCACGCTATGGTCTGACACGAGAGCGTGTGCGTCAGCTAAAAGAAAAAGCTATACGAAGCCTACGAAATAGCTCGCGAAGCAAACTGCTACAAGCATATTTAGGATAGGGATAAAAACCAACATACCCCAAAGGCAGGCAATAGGATTTATTGCCTGCCTTATTTTTATGCCTTGCGAAATAAAAAGACTCATACTTCAAATGGAGTATGAGTCGCTTATTTTCTTTACGTTAAAAGATTTACTCGTCGGCTACGTCCAAGTTGTCGAAGTTGTCGGTAGGCTTTTCGATTTCGTCGTCCTCCTCTTCTTCGTCGACGTCTTCACCGCCTTCGAGATCGAGTTCGTCGCTACCTCCTATTTCTTCTTCGGTGTCTTCAAGGTCTTCGGTAACGGGGAACTTGATTAAGTAGTTGAATTCTTCGGTCTCAAACGGAAGAGCAGACATAAACTTACCACCACCAATGTCGAACATCTGGATGTAGGATGTGTAGCCATCGGGGAAACGTTCGGCAATGGCAGCACGAAGTTTTTCGTCGAGTTTCTCGAAATTTTTAATTACACGTGGTTTGGACTTAGCCATATTGTTCTTTGTAGTTTTTGCCATCATCTTTTATGCAGAAAAAACTCTGTCGTGATTATTGTGTGGCAAATATAACAAAGGTTTTATACCTATATAGATACACAAACAAAAAAGACGAGAGCATATTCGTACATCGCTGATATTCAGTTAGTTACGATATTTTAAAAATATTTAAAAAAGAAAGAGTCGCCAATACTGACAAGTATTAGCGACTTAAGACAAAGTATGATTTACGTTTTATTCGATGCCAATCTTGCTACCCTTGTTGCAGAACCACATAAGATAGACGTAGTATATGAACATCATAGAAAGGGCTGCGACAGCTCCATAACCATCGGCGACGCGCCCCATAAGCGGCGTAAGGATTGCACCACCTATGACGCCTGTGTTGATTATACCAGACGCTGCTTTGGTGTGTGGGCCGAGTTTTTGCAGACCAAGATTGAAAATTAGTGGCCACATAATGGAGTGGAAAAGACCAGCCGCGAGCATTATGTAGATGCTAAACATGGAGCCTGTCGTGAGCAAAGACAACAAAATGCATACGGAGCCAAGACCTATACACGTACTGAGAATCTTGCGAGGCTCAAACTTGGTTAGAATGCCTGCTCCTACGAATCGACCGACCATCATGCCGCCCCAATATAGCGAAAGCAGCGAAGTGATGAACTGCGAATCTGTGTTGCCCATCTCGCGAAGACGAGCTGAGAGAAGCGAAGGTACACCAATCTCGACACCCATATAGACAAATATGGCGAGAGCACCGAGCCACACGTGTGCATATTGGAATACACTCGATTTGTATTGTTGCTTGGAGCCACTTTCTTCGGCTTGCTTGCCTTCGTCGATGGCTGGGAGCTTGAGCATGACGAGTATGCCACAAATTATGAGAGCAAAAATGCCAAGTCCGAGAAATGGACTGGGAACAAGCTCGGGAGCTGGCTTTTGGTCGCCAATTATGAACAAAGCAATGAACATTGGGGCGACGGTGGTGGCAACAGAGTTGAGGGCTTGACTGAGCGTCATGCGGAAGGCTCCACTTTCGGGAGAGCCGAGAACCATAACATAGGGATTGGCTACATTTTGAAGCATTACGACACCCATGGCGACAACGCACATGGAGAGAAGGAATACAACAAATACGTTAGCACCGGAAGAAATGGCGCTGCTGATGCCAAACGAGTTAATGACAAAACCGAGACCAGCTACGGCAAGACCGAGAAGTAGAGTGCCTTTGTAGCCAATCTTGTTCATCAATAGAGCAAAGGGGATAGAGAGTATATAGGCTCCGTAGAAAGCGAGGTTGACATACTGCCCTTGCTGTTCGGACAGTCCGAAAGCCTGCTTACAGAAATCGATCATCGAATTGTTCATCGTGGTGATGAACCCGATGAGGAAACAGACGATGAAGACAACGATGAGAGCGAAAAGATATTTATTGCGTGCCATTGGGCTAAGGATGTTAGAATTCTACTTTTATGGAGCCTTGTGGGCGAATGAAGAGTTTCCAGCATTTGCCAGTGCCGAAAGTGTGTTCGAGAGTAGAGACATACTTGTCGACGAGCGAGGCAGGGACAAAGGCTTGAATGGTGCCGGCAAAGCCACCGCCATGGACGCGATAGGCTCCTTCGGAGCCAAGGACTATGTCGCTAAGAGCGAGTGCAAGCGAAAGACCTTGCTCTTGTGGTGCGCTAGCTGGATAGACATTCTGATTGTACATAAAAGAGCTTCGACCAGAGGCTACAACCTTGTCGAGGAAAGAGTTGAAGTCTCCCTTTTCGAGGTCGGCAACTTGCTGTGCTACACGTTCGTTGTCGCGTTCGAAGTGAATGGCACGAAGGATGGCACGATCGGTTGTTCCGTCTTTGCGTAGCGAGGGTATGGCGTCGAGGACTTGCGATAGAGAGACTTGTCGGAGGACTTGTTTGCCGAGCTTGGTTGCAACGCCTTTCATATCGGCAGGCAAAGAGGCATATTCATCATTGAGGTCGGCATGATTGCCACCAGTGTCGGTAATGACGAGGGCATAGCCTGTCTTGGTAAAGTCGAAATCGACTTTCTTCACAATGGGCTTAGAGGGGTCGGCAAAGTCGATGGTGATGAGTCCACCTACAGAACAAGCCGTTTGGTCCATAAGCCCACAAGGCTTGCCAAAGAATACGTTTTCGGCATACTGTCCTATTTGCGCATTAAGTACAGGATCGAGTCGGCCGTCGTTGAATAGGTGACTATAGATGGAACCTATGAGTACTTCGAACGAAGCGGAAGAACTTAGCCCAGAGCCCTTGGGCACGCCGCTATCGATGACGGCATCGAAACCACCTATCTTGTAGCCGAGCTCTTTGAGACGTGCACCGATGCCACGTACGAGCGAAACGGAGGTGAAATATTCACTCTTGTTGGGCTGAAGATTTGTAAGGTCGACTTCGAACTGTGGGTAGCCAGAAGAGAGTATGCGAACTTTGTTGGTGCCATTGGCTGCAGCCACGGCTACGTTGTCGAGGTTGACTGCACCTGCGAGTACGCGACCATAGTTATGGTCGGTATGGTTACCACCTATCTCGGTGCGACCTGGCGAACTGAAAAACTCTACATTGTCGCCACCAAAAGTCTTGCTGAATGTGGCGAGGAGATTGGAATATCTTTTTTGTTGCTGACCTATTACTTGCGAGTCGTTGCCATAGAGATTGCGGAGGGCATCGGCTGAGGCAATAGCTCTTTCCAATTGATTTATAAGCATAGTTTATTTGTGGTAAAAATTATAGTACGTGAAATAAAGCAACTGCTAATTTAATAAAATTATGTATTAGTAACATAAAAAAACAGCACTGCCATAAGGAGTGGCGAGCTAACAAATTTTCTGACAAGAACAGACAACTTGAATTAACTTATTTTAGTAAACTAAAAATCTTAAAATAGTTTACCTTTGTCAGTTACAAATTTTAGAGATGAAAAGCAAAGGTGCTGAAATAATTATTATGCTCGTAGTGGCACTGACGAGTGCACTAATGCCATCGGAGACGTTGGCACAGGCAGATAGGACGATAAAGGGAGTTGTGCGGGATAGCGAGACGGGCGAAACGTTGCCATTCTCAAATGTGTTTGTAAAGCGTACACTCGTCGGGACTCAGACCGACTACGATGGCACATTTAGCCTAAACGTGCCAGCTCGTTATGATACGATATGGTTTAGTGCGATGGGTTATACAGAACAATTTAGGAGAGTAAAGGACATCGCGGGACGTGACAGCCTCGTGATAAAAATGCGACCAGATAACATAGCAATTGAAGAGATTGTTGTGCGCCCAGACGATGCTCCGCGCAAACTTATGAAAGCGGTGGTGAGAGAGAAACAAAGGAATAACCCAGAGAATCATCAGCGATCGGAATATGAAAAATATACACGTTGGGAATATAGCATAAACAACATTAGCGAGCGTATGCAAAACAATTGGTTGATACGCGACGCACAGAACTTGATGCAGATAAGTAGTGAAGATTCTTCGAGATATTTACCTGTTTATTTTTCGGAGACACTATCGCTAAATGAGTTGCAACGGAATCCGCGCAAAGGACGTTCGACGATATTGGCTGACAAGGTGAAAGGCGTGGACTTGTTCAAACAATATGAGATTGGAGGGTTGTCGAGCTCGCTCGACAATGAGATTAATTTTTACGAAGATGTGGTGAAGATTATGGGCGTTGGCTTTGTTAGTCCTATTGCACGTGAGTGCCTTCATTATTACGACTACTTCATAATAGACAGCGTAACGGTGGCTTCGCCTAAGGGTTGTCCGACGGATAGCGTGAAGACGTATACCGTCAAGTTTAGACCCAAAAACATGGGCGACAAAGCTTTTGAAGGGACAATGGACATTGAGACATGGCACTTTTCGCCGACGCGGCTTGACGCTGTTATGCCTAAGTGGACGAATATAAACTTTGTAAAGAAGCTTGAACTGAGTAGCACGTGGCAGATGGTGGACGACAGCATACCATTTTATGGTGTAAACAAGATGTCGGCAAGCATAGACTACATGCCTATAAATTCGGACAAGAAAAGGTTGCAGATAAAGTGCGACATGTACAACTCGAACGATAAGGTGCGGCTGGACATGGACGAGCCACTTGAACTGAGCAAAAAGGCTTTGTCGGTGGAGACTTTAAAAGCAGCAGACTATAAGCAACGAGACGAAGACTTTTGGGACAAGAATAGACACTCGGAGATGACGGAAGAAGAGCTCAGAGTGAGTGCGACAATAGACTCGCTGAACAACGTGGCGAGTGTGAAGGCTTTTAATCAGTTTGCAAAGGCGGCCATTACGGGTTATGCAGATATGGGAGCAGTGGAGATTGGTCCGATTGGCGAAATGTTTAACACGAACAAGATTGAGGGTCTTCACTTGGGGTTTGGATTGAGGACGAGCAAGGAAGTGAGCGAGAATTGGGTGGTGAGTGGCATATTGGGCTACGGATTTAAGAACACACGACCTACTTATGGAGCGGGGATTGGCTACAAGTTTAAGAGTCCGATGAGGCGCACGATAGACTTTTACTATAGCGACAGGCTGATAAAGATAGGCGAAGATGAGAACATCTTGTATCTGTATGAAAACATGTTGTCGACATCGGAGACTAACATTGTGGCACAGATTTTTAAGCGCGAGGAGATTGACGAACTTATGTATAGTCAGAAGTTACGTGTGCGCTATGACAATGAGTGGTATACAGGCATGCAGACGCGCTTGCAAGGGATTGTCATGTGGCAAGAGAGTCCGCGATATTACCCATTTACACAACAAGGACGTAGTATAGGTCATGTGTTTCAAGAGGAGCTGTCGCTCGACTTCCGATTTAGTTTTAGAGAGAAGTTTATAGACGATGGAATGCAGAGAATGTACATGTCGACAGACTTTCCCATTTTTCACTTGACAGTGGCTGGCGGGCGCACCGAGGTGGGCGAAAAGAATAGTAGCTATGCAAGACTACACAGTACACTTAAACACAGATTTTACATAGGTCAGACGAAGTTGGACGTGGCATGTGAGAACGGCATATATTTTGGCAAACTGCCATATACGTTGCTAAACGTGGCACGTGGTAATAAGACGTACGGATTCTATCGATACGACTTCAATCTGATGAACTATTTGGAATATGTTTGCGACAGATATGTTTATGCGCACATAGACTATGCACTTGACGGGTGGCTATTTCATAAGTTGCCAGCGATATATAAGCTTGGTCTGCGCGAGATTATAGGTGCAAAGATTATGATTGGTAGCCTAAGCGACAAGCACATAGAGATGCTCGACTTGCCCAAAGGCGTGGGCGGACCAGAGAAACCATACGTGGAACTAAACGTGGGCATAGACAACATATTACGTTTCTTCAGATTGGACGTAGTGTGGCGCGCTACGGGCGAGAGTCGTGTGGGCGGTCCGCGAATAGGGCTACGCGCACAATTTAACCTTAAATTGTAGAGACTATGAGCATTAGGAAAGCGACAGTGAACGACACATTTGTCATACGCCAATTGCACGACATGTGCCTGACAACAGATGTGGACCTGACGAACATATATTTTAGTCGCGTGTATAAGCCTGAAAACGCACTGGTGTGTATAGACGGAGGTCATATTGTGGCATGTGCAGAACTACTGCCTGCAAACGCAAGGTTGAACAATCGAACACTGCGATGTGGACTGCTGATAAACATAATGACTCACCCAGATTATAGGGGACTAGGGCACATGACGCGACTGCTTGAAGCGGTAGACGCTGAAGCTAAAAGCAGGTATTACAACTTTATTTTTGTAAACCAGACAAAAGATGAGTGTATCGAACACTTTTTGCAGAAGCGCGGTTTCGCACCTGCTTTTGGCAAAAAGATGACAGAAATAACGGTGGAGCCGAGGAGTAGCTCGCGCATAACGACGCTTATAGAGACAGATGAACCGATGATTAGGAAGCACAACTATAAGCACTACATTGTATTGGAAAAGGAATGTATAGAGGCTCAGGTGGAGTATCTGCGCACGTGCAGAGACAGGACGAGCTATACGATTATGCTGCGCAACACGTCGGGGCTAAAGATAGCGTGGGCACTGGGGTGGCGCGATAGCTACGACCACTTTACAGCACTTGCTTATTATGGGAAATCGGGCGACATAAACAGCCTCATAAGCAATTTGTGCAGACAAAGAAATTTTACAGACAAAGTAAAGGTGATGTTGCCACAGAACGAAAATGGGTGTCATTACGGCATGGCGAAGTTACTTAACGACAAGTCGACAATGAAAGATCTTGATGACCTATGTCCGGAAATGACATTTGCAGGCATAATGTAGCACAGCGTTTTGTGCATATCCATAAAAAATCGCTCGACTGCAAATAGCAATCGAGCGTTATTTTTAGAGTAGAATATGATAAAAAGAAAGTTGACTTAGAAGACTTGCTTGCCGAGCGAAACTATCTTGGGCGTTACTTTGAGACCATTTTTGGCTATGTTGCCTTCGTGAATCTCGAAGTTTAGTTTGCCACCTTCGGGGACAAAAGATATTCCAGCACCTTGCGAACACATGCCTTTTGAGCCGCTGACGATAAGGACCTTATTGCCAGACTGTGCACTGACGAGTGAACTCATTTGCGAGCTTTTGCTTTCGCCCAGAAAGATTATATCGGACTTGCTAAGCCCAGAAGCTGTGGCAGCTTCGGCGATGCTGATTTGTCTGTTGCCGACCGACTTAGTAGCGGCAATGGCTTTGAGTTCTGACGCGAGAGCGTTGTCACCAACGACAGTTATGACGAAAGGCTTGCCATTGTCTTCCTGCGGCCAAGATGTGTTTTTAGCGAATTGCAGAAGGTAGAGAGCCTGGAATTTTGCCATCTGCGCCTGGCTGCATATAGTACCGAAGAATACCAGGAGACCGAATAGTAATAGCTTTTTCATGGCTGCTGCTTTGTTTTTATGTTTTGTTCTGATGTTTTAGTTTTTGAATAGAATATCACTTTCTCACAAGCGGTTTACGAAATTAATGTTTTTTTGTTTTACAGACGCGTCTAAAAGTTGTAAAACATGCATTTTTTCGTGTTTCAGCATTGAGATTGTGTTGTATCCACACTTAGGATTAAGCAATTAGCGTGCCAAAAGTATTTTTCAGAAGCCAAAGTTAATACCTACGGTATAAATGCCACCGATTTTATCGGCATAGATAAACTCTTGTTTTTGGTTGTTGAAGAGATTGGAGGCGTTGAAGAATAGCTCGAGGTTGTCGGTTGGCTTGAAGCCTGCTTTGAGGTTGACGGTGAAACGTGGGTTGAGCTCAGCAGAGCCATACGTTGTGAGATATTCGCGCTTGCCTATGAAGTTGGCATAGGCAGCAAGATTGAGTTTATTGATTGGCTTGGCAATGAAACCAAACATGCCGTAGACAGAAGGAGTGGCTTTGTGCTTATGTCCGTCCTCGCGTTCGGGATTGAGAAGACTGTAGATGGCCTGACCGCGTTCGGAGGACATGTCGAGGTCTTGCACGCTTTGCTCGCCAGTGTTCATGTATCCGTTGTCGTCGACCTTACCATTGCGTTTAAACTCATCAAAAACAGCATCGGCTGCAACCTTGCGTTCTTCATCGGATTGGTCGCCAGCGTTGATGTGGCTTTGCACGGCGGCAATCATTGTAAGAGCGTCTTCGAGCGAATAGGTGACGAGCTGAGTTAGTACTTTGCCTTGGTCGTATTCGTAGTAGTCGTCTATAATGGTTTGCTGTGCATTGACATTGAACTTAGCAATTAGTTTGGGCGAAATTATCCAGTCAATATTGACGCCGAAACCAAACTGACGGACATCGTAGGGCAGATTGTTGGAGTGAATTAGGCCTTCGGTCTGGATGGAGTTAAATACTTTTTCAACTTGGTGACTTGCGACGGCTTCGTAGGAAGCATCGGCATCGACAACAGTCTTGGCACTTTTGGCTTGCATGCCACTATAGTCGGTGCTGAGGGAGTAGAAGACTTCGGCATCGAAGAGGAGTTTTTGATTGGGTTGGAAACGATAGCCGAGTTCAAAGTTGTCGGCATGCATGATGTCGGCATTTTTGTTGACATCGAAAGCAATGGTAGAAGGAGCACTCATGCCAGTGTCGTCGGCTTGGCTATCGCGGAGCCATTTGTATTTACAGTTGGTTGCAACAATGCTGGCAGAACGCATGGCACGACCATAATTGAGTCGGAGGTAGTTCTTTTCGTTGAACTTGTAGCCAACGGAAGCGAGAACGGATGTATTCCACTTGTCGGGGATATTGGTCTTGTCGGAGCGAACACCAGCAATGACACGTAAGCCTCCTTTTTGGTAGTCGAGTCGGAGGGCTGGAGCAATACTAGTTATTTTACAATCGCCATCAACAAAGCCTGGCATCAGGGTTCCTTGGTAGTATTGGTCGACATCTTTGAGGAATACGTGGACGTAGTTCAGACCGGGACGAATCATGAGACTACCCCAAGTGTCTTTGTCGCCAATGTTGAAATCATATTCGGCAATGCCGAAGAACTTATGGTAGAAGACATTGAAGCCTGGACGTCCGTAGCAATATTCAAAAGGACCACCTGCGTAGTTGACTTGCAAGTGTAGGTCTTTGACTTCGGCATCGACATTGGCATAGCCTTCTTTGAGGATGCGGAAATTGAACGAATAGGGGTTTTCGATGAGCGTGCTGTTGTTGACAGTGCTTTGCGAATAACCACCAGTAAGATTGATATTGACTTCGGGAGCTGGATTGAAAGTTAGGTAGCCATTAATGCCGATGTTTTTGCGAGCGAGGCGTGGGTCTGGGAAGACATCGCTTGTGTTGCGGTATTCGACGGGCGTGGTGTAGAAGACACTCTGCGTCCCGATGCTGAGGATGCTATTGGTCACTTGCTCCGTAACGGCTTCGATAATGGCGGCCTGCTTAGTGGCAGCTTGTGCAGTGGCTTCTTCTTGTGTAAGCCCCTCGGCCATATAAGAAGCTATGAGTTGTTGCATTTGCGCTTGAACGTTTTGCTGAACAAGGCTTGCGGCACTTGCTTTGGCAGCAAGAGCTTTGGCGGCACCACGTACATTAGTTCCTATGGAGCGAAGGTCGTTGAATTGCTCGACGGAGAGTTCTTGGTTGGCGACAACGGGTATGAGCGCACCACTAGCAATGAGTTGTTGTATTTCGGAAGTTGTTTTGGCTTGCGAAGATATGTTTGAGTTGACATCGAGGTAGAGGGTGTCGTTGGTTATGACACGCAATTTGTCGGTTGCACGTTCGCGATATTGCATATTGAAAGAAATGCCTGCGGCAACTTTGTTGTTGAAAGCCTTACGGATGGCGACCTCGCCACTATATGTGCTTTGCGAACCCATGAAGAACGAACCAGAAACAAGGTCTTTGCTTTGGTCGGGCTTGCGAGTGATTATGTTGATGACACCATTGACGGCATTGGTGCCGTAGAGAGCTGAGGCTGCACCACGAACGACTTCGATACGCTCGACATCTTCGATTGCTATGGGCAAAAGCTCGACATTGACAGTGCCAATGCCATAGTTGAGCATACTACGTCCGTCGAGCATAAGGAGTATGTTGGAGCTTTCGGTGTAGAGGAGCATGTTGTTGTCGGGAATATTGTTGAGTCCACGCATCTGAACGTCGTAGACACCATTAGTTTTTTGCTGGACAATCATGCCGGGGATAAGTCGGAGAGCTTCATCGATGGTGGAGCAGCCCCAAGTGCGGAGTTCGTCGTGCGTAATGACAGTGGTGGCCATTGGGCTGGTGAAGCTACTTTCTTCTTTTTTAGAAGCAGAAGAAACGTTTTTGTTCATAATGAGAGCAAAAAGTTCGTCGACACTACTAACACCGAGTGTTTCAACGGCTTCCATAAGTTCTTCGAGCGAGAGTTCGGAGAGTTCGTCGGTGCTCATGGCGAGGATTTGCTCACGAGTGAGACGTGTTGATTGTTGATTGTTGAGGAAGAGCGTTATTGGAGCCTCGGAAGTAACAGTCTTATTGGCTGGCGTATAGTTGCTATACGTGGCATCTAAGGTGGCGGGCAGGCTTTCTACCTTTAGCTGAAAGTTTCCATTGCTGTCGGATATGGTGCCATTGGAAGAGCCTGACTGAACAATGGCAACACCTGCAATGGGTTGACTGGTTTGGGCATCGACAACGTTGCCACTAATGGTGACTTGAGCCCGTAAAACTTGCACGCAAAAGACAAGCCCTACCAATAAGAATATCCTTAACTGATTTTTCATATCTACACAAATTACATTTATCACATCTTTTTACACGAATGTAGCGTAATTTGTTACAAAAAGAAAACAGTAATAACATTTATTAACTTATAGGGGGGGAGAAGATAAATTAACATTTATTTAAGATCGGAAGAGCGTCGTGTAGGGA
>CALAVC010000232.1 GCA_937892095.1 uncultured Bacteroidales bacterium
TATGACGAGGGCGGACAGCTTTCCGAAAGGGTAAGGAGAAATCCCTATTCTGTAATTTTATTTGATGAGATAGAAAAAGTCAGCCCACCAACAAACAAACGATACGTCTTGTTTTATCGGATTAGGAATAGCGACCAATACCTACAGACGGCAATTGAATACGCCAAAAAGAAAGGCGCAGTCTTGCTTCTCATATCCGCATGGATAGACCCAACCATAACCATTTTTGCCATACGCAATTGGCGCAACGTCATATTTCGACCAGCCATAGGTCCTGAACAATTCCTTTGTGCCATTCGTAACGCTGTTGCCGTTTTTACGCCATCTTTCCACGGTTGCGTCTTTTCGATTATTTTTCACAAACAGTTTTTCAGTCCCAAATGTTCTTCCTGGAACTCGAGAATAGAAAATCTTTTGGCAGAAACTGGTCTTAAAAGTCAATTGCTCTTACCAAAAGAATCAGCCTCAAATACGGACATCAATTGGACAAAAGTAGATGAAGCTTTGGCTGCTATGCGCCAACGAGGACACAATTTTCTCGATGAGGCACTAAACCCACTTATGCAACAGGCATAACAATACCTCGAATAATTAATAACCCAAAAGGGAAACCTCTGTTCGAGATTTCCCTTTTCATATTTAGCTACGTGTCTATATTCCTTAGATAACCTGTTCGCTACGAAGGTATTCCTGACGGCTAAAGAAGAATGAGCTTTCACGCTCTGCATTCTCGTCGCTGTCGGAGCCGTGAATGGCGTTGGCTGTTTTGCTGGTTGCAAAGAGTTTGCGAATAGTGCCCTCTTCGGCCTTTTCGGGGTCGGTTGCACCAATGAGCTTACGGAAGTCTTCGACTGCATTCTCTTTGAGAAGTACCATGGCTACGATAGGACCAGACGACATAAAAGATATGAGCTCTTGGTAGAATGGACGATCTTTGTGTACAGCATAGAACTCAGCTGCCATGTCTATGGTCATCTTGAAAGTCTTGATGGCGGCAATGGTGTAGCCAGCCTCTTCTATCTTAGACAGGATATGACCGATGTGCTTGTTACGAACGGCACCCGGCTTAATCATCGAGAATGTTTTGTTTCCGCTCATTATATTGAGTCTTTTTAGTAAAATTTAGATTTCTGACACAAATTTAAGTTTTTTTTATTTATGCATACAACGATAGACTACAATATTTACTCACTCGCAGGCTGTTCTTCGGGCGTTTCAGCTTCTGCCGCTGGTTCTGCTGCTTCTTCTTCGGGTTGTTGTTCTTCGGGTTCTGCCTCTTCTTCTGGCTCTTCCTCTTCGGGTGTTTGAGTGGTATCGCCATCATCGAGTACGGCATAGGGGTCGGCTGGTATGTGGCTTAAACCAAAGTTCTCGTTAAAATATGTAAGATAAGACTCTTTGGCAAGTCCATAATCGGAGTCGTAAGTTCTGTCGCGACGCGATTTTGCAGGTATGGACTCAATGATGGTCGCCACTTCGGGATTAGAAGAGAGTAGCCCGACATGATAGTCGCCACTTTTGAGTCTATAGTCGAAGAAATACCATGTGCCATCGCGAAGCGTCATGAGCATTTTCATGCGCGCACCCTTGCCTTTTTTGACGAGCAATTCGGCTTTGACGTGTACTTTGCGTGCCACCTTGCAGTAGCGCATCATCATTAGATTAACCGTCGTGTCGCACACATACGAACGCTTGGGCGTGCTCCACGTCAGCTGGAGATTATCGAACGAGAACATAGGACCATCAGATGGCAAATAGGCCACGTTGTAGTCGAAGTAGGCGGCTGTCCGTTTCTTGATAATGGCAATAGAAGCCGTGTCGTACACTTCGCGTAGTCGACTTTCGTAACGATACGATGCCGTATCGCATTTGGGTGCTTTGGTTAGCACATCTTTGTAGATGAGTGTAGCCACTTCGGGTCCGACGAAAAAGTCCATTTCGCCGAAGATGTTCATAGTAATGGTGTTCGTTGCTCTTTCGTGGCGAATGTCGCCAGCACCCGAAATGTCGAATGAGACGTTTTTGCGCTTAGACAGTGTGGGATAAATCCCAATCTGACCAAATCCTACAACAGCGTCCGACTTTTCTTCAAAGCCCATATACGCTCCCACAGTGTCGGGCTTTTCGATTTTGGCGAGCGTATTAAGTTCATATCGCTCAAATATGTTATTGTGATACAGAATACCTTCGTCGGGAGCCTTGAGCATAATAAGGTCGCTAACGTCCTTACGACTCTCGAAAAAGCTGGCATAGGCATGTACAGAATCTTTGCGTATGTAGAATGCTCTGTACGTCTCATCTTGCTTGTTGCGAGCCTTGCCCTCGGTGGTGCGGAACGAGCGTGCCGAAATAGGAATACGAACCTTATGAGGGTCGAGTACAGCATCGAAGCGTACGTAGTCTTTGGGTCCGTGTGCCGCACCATGCAACATCTTGGCACCACCATCAAATTCGAGCAACTGACGTCTGCCATCTATAATTGTCTTTCCCTTAAAGGCAAAATATTTGTCTATGGGCATATCGTCCGAAACGATACCACTGGCAATTGTTATACCATCTTCGGCAACTATTTCACCCATAAATATATTGTGCGAAGCACCCATGTCGTCTTTGAAGTCGTAGTTGCCGTGTCCCTTATATTTTTTTGCACCTTCAATCTGCACGTGAGCATCGGTAAATGAGTGGCTAGTACTATCGGTCGTTACGTCAACCTTCGTCTTGTCGAAAGCATCCATAACAGCATTCTTGCGAATGGTCACGACATCTCCTTTTTTGAGATGGACTCGCGCGTCGGCTACGTCGATAAACTCAACATCTTCACATCGAAGAATGTTTGAATTGCGGTCGAAAGTGGCCACAGGTACAAGGAAGTTGAGCGAGTCGCCACGCTCTTTGGTACAAACGAAACGGTTACCTTCTGAACCTTTCTGACCAATAGTCTCAGCGTTGCGGTCGATGTCCCACGTATAGTTTTTGACCATCGTCTTATACTTAATGGTCGCAAACTCTTTCTCGTTACCTTCGCTGGCCATAAACGAGAAGTAACCTTCACGTTTCTCGAAATCGATAAATGACGATTGTGTACGACGCAATAGTTCTCGGGCAATGCTTTTTTCTTGTCGGCTAATGCGTGCAATAATCGTATCTTCTTGGATACCATCGTTATAATACTTGCGACGAATGGAGCCTGCAACCTTATTGTATATATGTCGGTCTTTTTTGTACACAATGTCGCGACGTAGTTCACCAGACTGGAGCACAGTCTCGGCATTCTCGGTCGTGTAGGAGGCGAAGTAAGATGTGTCGGCCTGAATGGTATGGTCGGTAAAGCGAAGAATGCCACTCTCGAGAGTCGAAGACGACAGCAATGTACGCCCCATGCCATGAAGTCCTGACGGTGTTACTTGCAACATGCCATCCATTTCGCACTCAAAACCTGTTTCTGCCTTTTCTGTGGGGAACATCTTAAACTTGCCAATGGTGTTTTTTACGTCAAGATGGTCTTCTTCGGGATAGTATTCAAGCCACGATTGACCAGGCACTTCAAAATTATTCTCGTCGCGAATGGCCTGATTACGTCCGAGCTCTACACCAGGGTAAGTCGGTTTCTTGTCTGTAATTTTAGCCACATCGAACTGTTTTGTGGTCCCCTCGGCATGGTCGGGCAAGAAAACAAATGCATCTTTACTTGCCGAGCGACTGACCAAATATTCGATTTCGCCAAAGCCACGAAGCCCCTCGTTGCTAAGGTCGACAGTGTTGTAGAATTTGGCTTTACCACCATATATGGGGTATCCTTCTTCGGGCGACTCCTGACTGAAACCAAGCGAACGATCTTTTTCTCGAATGACAAGGTCGTGTTCTATATCGGGGAATATGCCTGTTGTCAAGACTCCATGAAACGGCAAGTTGCTATTTGTAATGTTGTTTATATCCTCGAAAGTGAAAGTATCGACCGTAAAATAGAACGTCTCTCGCGGATAGCGTCCGCCCTGAATACTGGGGTCGTCGTAATATATCTTAGCTGGACTCGTAGAGTTGAGTCGAGGATAACCCGTGGTGTTCATCTTGCCACTCTTATTTCCCGGGTCGTCAATCTGAATGATGCCCGATAGGTCGTTGAGCACGTTTCCCACACCCACTTTTGATGGTTGTCCGTAGCGGTCGAGATGAGCTGAGTCTACAGCCTGCATTTTAAGCTCTTCAATGCTGTCGAGGCGTAGCTGATAGTTGTCGTATGAAAAATAGAAATCCTTGCCTCGTGCCGACACGAGTCCGACAGTTACAAGCCCGTCAAACTCAAAGTCGCGATTGCGTTTAAGAATGACGTTGCCACTATCTGGTATAAGGTTAACATTTTTGGTTTCGGAGACGATGATGCCTGGCACCTTATTGAGGTGCATATTCATAGAGTTTAGGTCTATGTAGCCATTAGGATTCTTAGCCGTAGAGTCTATTGACAAGAATCGCAAGACGTCATAGTCTTTCTTGCCTATGCTAAACTGCAAGTAGTCATAGAGACGATCGGTAGCTCGACAGACATCGCGATCGACATAGTAGTCGACAAAACCATTGTAGGAAAACGATAGCAATAGTTTTTGAGTTTCTTGAAGAGACTTGCCACAATAGTCGGCAAAGTCGCGCACTGGGAAACCGCCACCACCATTATATCGCACAAAGTCGGCAATCTGCTGAAATGGGTGAACAGACGACATGCCCCAAAGTTTCCCAAAATAGTCATCATGATAATATCCTTGCGACTCGAAGTAAGCAGTATTCTGTGCTGCACCGGGCAACATGGTCATATAGATTCGCGAGCCATCGATGTTCCACTTCATAAGTTCTACTTCCATATTCACCTTATGATACGAGTCTCGATATGTCGACTGCTCAATACCTTTGTTTCCGCGCGTAAGTTCTATCGTTCGCGTAGACTGTTTGAAACGAAAACGTACACCCGGGTGGGTTATATTGTCGCGCAAAAGGTTTATCTTGACTTCTGTACGACCACCATAGATAACGTCGTCCGAAATCTGAAAACTCGTAGAACCAAATGTCGCAAGGATGGTGTCTTGATGATGAATGGTTACTTCGGCAGGAAGCCACGAGCTACCCGTCCCGAGGAAGTTGGCACCTTCTTGTGTAAAACCACCATTGTACGAAACGTTGGGGAACATCTCTTTTACTTCCATTCGCTGACCAGTCAAAGTCTCGAACTTGGGGTAACGCGCTCCGTTGGTAGTCTTACGGCTGACGCACTTATACTCCACCATTCCACGAAGTTTTTCTTTGAAGTATTTGTTGTTAACAAAGTCAGCTTCGCCAATGCTGACAGTGTTAGTCTTCATATTGATGTCATATTTTTCAAACTCAGCATACACCTCACCTGCTGGCAGACCGACGCGTTCCCACGTGATGACACCTTTATTGCCGACCCACTTGTTGTCTTTGGTATAAAAAACGCCACTTGTGCGGACGACGTCCATGCTATCTCCTTGTGCAAAACAACGTAGCGTACCCTCGGGAACATTGATGACAAAATTTTCGCCATCGGCTTGCATGCTGACACTTGTAGGGCTAAGTGTTGTCCAACGAACAGCATTGGTCTGCACAAGCGCACCCGTAGCCAACCACGATTGTGTCCACTTAAAAAGCGAGTTCAACCCACTAAGAGCTGCGCGTTTTGAAGCACGAGTCTCGAGAACCTTCTTCCACTCCGACAAGTTGCCACCACGCAAATTGTTGCAACTGTCGAGCATTATATATGTCTTTATACAATTCTGATAGTCGGGGAATGGGCGAGCACGCATCTTGCGCATTTTTTCGCACAATGCAATCATGTCGTCTTTCAGACTTGCATCGCCCGTTTGCATAAACGAAGATAGTTCTTGACTAAAAGTCTCAGCTCGTTTCTTGTCGCTGGCCGATTCAAAGAGCAGAGTCATTTGCTCGGTGAATGTGTTGTAGTCAGTACTAAATTCATCGGTGGTCTGCAATGCTCCACGACTAATTAGCGAGGTTGCCCAAAGCGAGCAAAGAAGCAAAGATGCTATAAGTATTTTTTTCATGCGTGCTGATTATTCTTTTACAAAGTCGAGACGCGTCCAACGATTGAGCGAACTGACGTTTTGAAGACTTAACCCAAGCGACTCCGCAAGTGCTTGAAGTTGGGCAACATCTTCGGTATAGAAACCGCTGAGGA
>CALAVC010000233.1 GCA_937892095.1 uncultured Bacteroidales bacterium
GATGGAGACCTCCTGCTGAAGAGGAACACGGGCAGCCCGGGCCAGCGCTCGCGGATAAGGGAAAGCTCCGCCTTTTCGTCCTCAATCAGAAGGAGGTCTCCATCCCTGTCGGCGATATGGCTGAGGACAGGGGCCTTTTTTCCGTGACCCCTCATGTCCGCCGTAACCACGGCAAAACCGTTGTCCCGAAGGAAGGAGGCAAAGGGCACATACCGGTCCTGGTGCTCTTCCATGCCGTGGATGAATTTGACCACCCCCCGGGGAGATGGAACGTCATACACGCGGACGTCGAGGCTGCTGCTGTCGTAGGCACCGCTGATGCGTGTGTAGCCGAGCATGGCACGCATGGCGACGCGGTCGGTGAAGATGTATCGTCCGACGAATGCGGCAGATGGTCCGGGGTTTTTGAACTGCTGCGATGGGTTGAGGTCGCCGAGGTAGTAGCCGACGCCAGCGAGGAAACCGAGTTCGAGTCGGTCTTGCGCAGAGAGTGGTAGTAGGCACAAGAGCGCGACTGCGCAAGAAGAGATTATCTTGCGACAGAGTTGTCGGATGTTGTGCGTGCTTACTGGCATGGCGTGAGTTGAGCAGTTAAAGGTCTTATTTAAATTTGTAGGGGTAGGTATTTTTTCAACGAGTGAGCGATATTTGTCTACGAAAGTTAGTCGTCGGGAGGTAGTGAATGCAAAGTTATTTGTTTGTTGCGCATATCGGCACCCCACATTAGTTTTTCGCGTATGGTGGCGAAGAAGGAGTAGCTGCTGAGTTGTATTCGTTTGACGGCGAGTTTGGACTTGGCTATTCGGAGCCAGCTGCCTGTTTTTAGTAGTTGTGTTTGTCCGTCGAAGGCTACCATGAAGCAGTCGCCACGTCCGTCGACGTGGAGAGTGATGGCGACGTTGTCTGGGAGGACGAGTGGTCGGATGGTGAGGTTGTGTGGAGCTACGGGGGAGAGGACGAGGCTTGGTGTGGAGGGCGAGACTATTGGTCCGCCTACGCTGAGGGAGTAGGCTGTTGAGCCTGTGGCTGTTGCGATGATGAGTCCGTCGGCCCAATAGGAGGTGAGGAAGTCGCCATCGACATAGGCGTCAACGGTGAGCATGGAAGAGCCGTCGCACTTGGAGACGGCGAATTCGTTGATGGCGTAGCCGAGAGGCTCGCGCTGACTGCCGACATACATATTGAGTACGGGTACGTCGACGAGTCGGTAGTTGCCAGAGAGGACGTCGGCGAGGGCGTCGGTGAGGGCATCGGGCGGGACATCGGAAAGGAATCCGAGTCGGCCACAGTTGATGCCGAGGACTGGTACGGCGCTGTGCATGACCATCTTGGCGGCGGCGAGGAATGTGCCGTCGCCACCTACGCTGAGGACTGCTGCGGCATGGCTGATGTCGGTAGAGTCGTCGAGTCGGCTGACACGGTTGGCGTCGGCAAAGCCTGCGGCGAGCATTTGATCGTAGAGTGTGCCCCAAATGGCGAGTTCGACGTTGTTGTTGCCGAGGATTTGGATTATGCGACTATACGTGTTGGCAGACTGTGGGTCGAAGTGTCGGCTGAATATGACGTAGGGTTTAGAGTTCATTGGCGAGAGAGAGGGCGAGAGAGTTGAGGTCGAGCCCACCGAAGTCGCCAGAGGTCATGAGCAGAATGACGGAGTTGTGGCGGTCGGCAGAGCGTAGTGTTTGTTCGACTTGCGAGGGAGAGGTGAGTACCGTGAGGTTTTCTTGCGCGAAGGCGTTGTAGACGTCGGTGGCTGAAAATTCGGCGAGTTTTTTTTGCTTGACTACGGAGGGGTTGAAATAGACTATGGGTGTGTCGGCACCTTGCATGGCGCCGGCGTATTGTGGTAGGAAGTCTCGTGTGAGGCTGCTGAATGTGTGTAGCTCCATGCAGGCTATGAGGTGCTGGTTGGGGTAGCGACTGCGGACGGCTTGTACTGTGGCTCGGAGCTTGGAGGGCGAGTGTGCGAAGTCGAGATAGACGCAGACGGAGGGTGAGGAGGCGAGGAGCTGCAAACGGCGTGCGGCACCTGAGAAGGTGCTTATGGCACTGGCGAACATGGCTGGGGTTATGCCTACTTGCTGGCAAGCATACATGGCAGCTTGCATGTTTTGCATGTTGTGCTGGCCGAAGACGGATAGAGAGACGTCTTGCCCATCGATGTTGGCGACGACGGAGCCGTTGTCATCGAGATGCCAAGGGAAGCCTGCGTAGGGTATGGTTTGAAGAGCGTTTGAATGCTTTTCGGAGGCTATGCTGCTGAGGTTGTCGTCGGGTGAATAGTAGATGAGCGTGCCACTGGGCTGAATGCTACTGACGAGGTGTCGGAAGGTGTCGACGTAGGAGTCGAATGTTGGGAAGACGTTGACGTGGTCCCAAGCGATGCCGGTGATGATGGCGACATCGGGGTGATAGTGGAGGAACTTGGAGGTTCGGTCGGTGGGCGAGGTGAGGTATTCGTCGCCTTCGAAGACGGCTACTTTGGCTGTGTTGGAGAGTCGGACCATGGTGTCAAAGCCTTCGACTTGAGCGCCTACCATGTAGTCGAAGTCGACACGACAATGTCGGAGGACGTACATTATCATGGCGGTGGTGGTTGTCTTGCCATGGCTGCCCGCAACAACGATACGTTTTTCGTGGGCTGTTTGCTCGTAGAGATAATCTGGGAAGGAGTATATTTTTAGTCCGAGTTGTTGTGCTCGGATGAGTTCGGGATTGTCGGCAGAGGCGTGCATGCCGAGTATGACGGCATCGAGGTCGGGTGTTATTTTTTCGGGGTGCCACCCTGTGGAGGAGGGAAGTAGTCCTGTGGCTGCGAGTCGGCTACGGCTTGGCTCGAAGAATTCGTCGTCGGAGCCAGAGACGGCGTAGCCTTTGTGGTGCAGAGCGAGAGCGAGGTTGTGCATTACGGCACCGCCTATGGCTATGAAGTGGACTTTGTTCATGGGTTATGATTTGGAGGGTTGCGTGGAGGCTTCTTCGATGACATCGGCGAGGTCTGGCGTTACGTCGGGCTGAGCTATAGATTTGCCGTCGATGAGGTCGGTTCGTAGCGCAAGGATTATTCCGGGCAGAGAGCTGAGGAGCGAGACGACGTAGAAGATTAGGCTTAGCGAGATGGCTATGTGTTCGTTTATGCCGAGGTGGTGTGAGCCAAACATGAAGGCGAGTTCGCGAGCTCCGACGCCACCGAGAGTTACTGGTACGGCAGAGGCTATGCTGCTGAGGAGGAAGAGGAACAGATAGTCGGTGAGATGGCTTCCGACTCCGCCGAGGGACTGTAGGATGGCGACGGCTGTGCACATTTGCAGTCCCTGAATGAGGAAAGATAGGGCGAGCGCGACGAATGATGAGCGAACGAGACGTGCGGACATCATGCGGACGACGCTCCAATAGACGAGAAGCCCTATGGGCAAGAGT
>CALAVC010000234.1 GCA_937892095.1 uncultured Bacteroidales bacterium
GCTTCGAGAGAGTATGTCTTGTATGACAGAATCTTCTACCTGTACTGAGCGAACTCAATGTCCTTCTGAGCCCTGTCGTAGAATTCCTTGCTGTCTTTGAGGGAGTCAATGTAGGTGGCAACATCTTCAGCATTGCCTTGACGTGCAGCGACGATGGCACGGAGGTAGTTCATCCTCAGGTCCCTGCACTTCATGGCGTTGGTGGCTCCATCAAGGTCGTCGTTGAGAATATAAGCAAGGCTCTTGTTGAAGCAGCAACCTTGGAAGTCCTTCAGGTTATTGAGAGCCGCTGCGTAGTCTCCGTTAAGGATGTTGATGATTCCCGTGTTGCCTTTGGCCTCGTTCGTGCCAGATTTCTTGAAGTGAGCGAGAGCGGCATCGTAGTTGCCGTTATGCATCTCAATGACGCCGAGAGCGTTCTCAAGGTCTTCGTCCTTTGTCTTTACATCGTCAAAGGCTTTCTTTGCCTTGTTGAGGTCATCGGACTCGAGGTATGTGACACCGAGGTTGAACCTTGCCCTGTCGCTGTCGAACTTGTCGATAGCCTTCTTGTAGAGGTCTATCTTTGTGCTTGTTGAGCGTACAAGGGTCGCAGCCCTGAGAAGAGCCTCCTCGTCGAGGACATCGCTGTTTTCGTCAACAAGTTTAAGGAGTTCGTCGCTGGTGTAGTTCTGATACTCGACATTGGCGGAGGTAGTTGCGAATTTATCATTGCTGACAAAAACGGAGTCGCTTGGCAACAAAGCTACGAACTTGGAATGTCGCGATTGCTCGACCGCTTTAAACCTTCCGACCCCATAACAAAAAAACAAATACAAGACATCGAAGCCTATCTCCGTCCTGAGCTCAAAAGCCTATACGAAGCCGTGCAAATGCACCCCACAAGCACTCTCGTAGGCACTTCAGGTTCGTTCGACACGATGGCCTCTTTTGTCGCTGCTCGCAATCATCCTTCGCTCAACGTCCGCCTCTCAACTTCGTACGAAATCCCCATCTCGAACTTCGACGACATATATCGCAAAATAATAAACGCAACAGCCGACGAACGCTCTAAAATGGCAAGCATAGACCCCGGACGAGTCGACCTAATTGTGCCAGGAGTCATATTCATCAACTTCGTGCTGAGCGAACTTAAAATAGAACGTCTCTACCAATGTGGATTTGCTCTCAAACAAGGTGCAATATATCGCATTGCAAACGGACTAATGAAATAAACATAAATAAATGTCTAAGATACTCGTCATAGACGACCAACGTGGCATACGTGGCACACTCAAAGACATCCTCGAAATGGAGGGTCATGCTGTAGAACTTGCTGAAGACGGCAAGCAAGGCGTCGAAATGTTCACAGCCGACAACTTCGACCTCGTGCTTACCGACATCAAGATGCCCAACATGGACGGCATAGAAGTCTTAGACAAAGTCTTGCAAGCCAAACCAGACTGCCCAGTAGTCATGATTTCGGGGCATGGCAACATAGACACTGCCGTGGAGTGCATAAAAAAGGGCGCATACGATTTCATAGAGAAACCACTCGACCTGAACCGATTGCTCGTCACAATAAAAAACGCACTCGAACGAGGCTCTCTTGTCAGCGAAACAAAAGCTCTGAAAAAGAAAGTTAGCCGAACATATCAGATGATTGGCTCGTCGGCTCCAATGCAGCAAGTACGCACCATGATTGAAAAAGTGGCAGCTACCGATGCAAGAGTGCTAATCCTTGGTCCGAACGGAACAGGCAAAGAACTCGTAGCTCGCTCTTTGCACGAGCAGAGCAACCGTGCAACAAAAGCCTTTGTCGAAGTAAACTGCGCAGCCATACCTTCGGAACTCATAGAGAGCGAACTATTCGGACACGAAAAAGGAGCTTTTACGTCGGCAGTCAAACAACGCATAGGCAAGTTTGAGCAAGCCGATGGTGGCACACTCTTTCTCGACGAGATTGGCGACATGAGCCTTGCCGCACAAGCCAAAGTTCTGCGCGCATTGCAAGAGAACGTCATCACTCGCGTGGGTGGCGACAAAGACATAAAAGTCGACGTGCGAATAGTGGCAGCAACGAACAAAAATCTTGCCGACGAAATACACAAAGGCAACTTCCGCGAAGACCTGTACCATAGGCTTAGCGTCATAATAATCAATGTCCCTTCGCTTAACGACAGAGCAGACGACATCCCCGAACTGGCAGAGCATTTCTTGACCATAGTTGCACAAGAGATGAACGTGAAAGCAAAAAAAATCACCCCCGAAGCCATCGATGCTCTAAAAAAAATAAATTGGACGGGCAACATTCGCGAATTTCGTAACGTAATAGAAAGACTAACCATACTCTCGTCGGCCGACATAACAGCAGCAGACGTCGAAGCTTACGCCCGACCGATAGGAGTCTAAAAAGTCTCACGCAAAAAAGACACAATGCCAGAACAAAGAATAATATTCACCTTTGAGCTTCCGCAACAAGGCGAAGCAAAAGTTATGTTTTCAATCGACGGCATAGAGTCTGAGTTTGAACTCACCAACGTTTGCAACCCTCTCGGCGATATGCTCAGCACCATGGCCACCATGGTAACCAACCCACAACAACTGTGGGAAGGCGAAAACACTGCTGGATTCATTTGGTATTGCGAAGCCGAAAGCTACAATTGGACACTCACGGCACGCGCCAATGGCACACTCAACATCCTAATAACACAAAGTTGCGAATTCTTTGGCGATGACGAGGTTGAGATTGTCAACGGAGAATGCAACACAGACGAGTTCATACAAGTAATCGTGGCAGAGCTCGACCGATTTATAAAAGCTGAAGGATTGCTCAACTATCAGCAAATGTGGCAAGCCAACGAGTTCCCCATAACCTATCTGCTCATTCTGAAAAAACACCTCATAGATTGTGGCAAGTGGATAGTCGAGAAAAACGACAATGGCACGACACTGGCGGACGAAACAATACTTCTACTCGGATAGTAATTTTTCATCCCAAAACAATCGGAAGTACAACTTAATCAACAGCAGACAACACAGAAATGATTAAAGACCATAATAAAACAGCCATTTGGACTGCAGAACGAGAAATAAGCTATAATGAGCTACTACGCAAAGTAAGTGAGTTTGCAGCCCAATGTCCGTCGCAAACCATTGGCTCATCAGAAAACACAAAGGTTGTAATATTTAGCGAAAACCGCCCAGCATGGATATATGCACTCTATGGCATTTGGATGAGCGGTGGTACGGCGGTCCCTGTCGACTGCACTGTGTCGGCGACCGACCTTGCCTACGTGCTTGCCGACTGCAAGCCCGAAGCCATTATGGTGTCGGAAAAACTTGTCGAGACTGCACAAGAAGCAATAGAACTTGTCGAAGGGAAACAGAAAATAATAGTCCTCGACCGCCAGTCGGAAGAGAGTACACCAACCGCTAAGCCCGCAAATTTTAGTCGTCGGAAAGAAGAGACGGCCGTCATTGCCTACACCTCGGGCACAACGGGCAAGCCCAAAGGTGTAATGCTATCGTTTGAAAACCTCGAAGTGAACGTCAACGCTGTCACAAGCGAAGAGGTTCATATATACGACAACACATCGCGTGCTCTAATATTATTACCTCTGCACCACATCTTGCCACTTGCTGGCACCATACTTGCCCCACTGACTATAGGTGGTTCGGTGGTCATTTGCCCTGGCATGAGCGCACCCGAGCTAATGTCGACACTAAGCAAGTCGCACGTCAGCATAATCATAGGTGTACCACGCCTCTACTCTATGCTCACCAAGGGCATAATGGGCAAAATAAACGCAAGCAAAGTAACGCGCACACTCTACTCGCTTTGCAACAAAGTGGGTAGCCGAACGCTCTCGCGACTCGTATTTGGGTCTATAAGGCGCAAGATGGGCGGACGGATACACCACTTCGTATCGGGTGGCGCAGCTCTGGACCCTGCAGTTGCCGACATCATGAAGACACTTGGTCTTGACGTGCTCGAAGGCTACGGCATGACGGAATGTGCACCCATGATTTCGTTCACTAGACCGGGCGACATCGTACCGGGAGCGTCAGGGCAACCTGTGCCAAACGTAGAAGTTGAGATTCGCGACGGCGAAATATGCGCACGCGGACGCAACGTTATGCAAGGCTACTACAATAAGCCCGAAGAAACAGCGCAGGTAATCGACAAAGACGGCTGGATACACACTGGCGACCTCGGACGCATAGACGACCATGGCAGACTGATAGTAACTGGACGCAGAAAGGAAATAATCGTCCTATCTAACGGCAAAAACGTCAATCCTGTTGAAATTGAGCAACATCTCGAAAGCTACGCAAGCATAGTCAGAGAAGCTGCCGTCACAGAGAAAGACGATGCACTGGTGGCTATCATAGTCCCACAAGCAGCAGCAATTGAAGGTCTGAGCGATGAAGCAATAGAGAGAAAAATAAAGTGGGAAGTGCTTGAGCCATACAACACCGAAGCACAAGCTTACAAGAAAATATTCAATCTTAGAGTCTACAAGGGCGAGTTGCCTCGCACAAGGCTTGACAAGATTCAACGTTTCAAACTGCGCGACCTGCTAAACGAAACTGCCGTTACGGAGCAAAAGAGTTCGGAGTCGGAAATCGTTGCAGAAAGTGAAGAATACAAAATCTTGCGCCAATATATCGAAACCGAGAAAAAGTGTAAGGTTCGCCCGACGGACCACATTGAACTTGACCTTGCTTTCGACTCGCTCGACAAAGTAGGCCTGCAAGTGTTCATCAACAACAGTTTTGGGCTATCGCTCACGACCGAGCAGATTTCGGCATATCACTCTGTTGGCGAATTGGCGCAAGCAGTGGCTCAGAGCAAAACAAAAATGCAAGTAGAGAAAATAGATTGGAAGAAGATTTTGCGCGAGCATACCAATCTGAGCCTACCGCAGACATGGTTTACAGGTCGGGTGGCAATTGCGCTCATGCAACCATTCTTCAAGCTCTACTTTAAACTGACGGGCAAAGGCGCAGAACGCATACCCGATGGACCTGTCATCATTGCGCCCAACCACCAAAGTTTTATTGACGGACTCTTCGTCATGTCGTTCCTCAAATATCGCGACCTTAAAAACACCTATTTCTACGCCAAAGAGCAGCACGTCAAGCAACCATTCGTCAAGTTTATGGCTGCCACACACAATGTGATAGTCATGGACATGAACAACCTCAAAGACTCCATTCAGAAAATGGGCGAAGCACTAAAGAAGAACAAGAACCTTATCATCTTCCCCGAAGGCACTCGCACACTCGATGGCAAACTGAGTGAGTTCAAGAAGACATTTGCTATACTGAGTAAAGAATTGAACATTCCGATAGTGCCCGTTTCTATCAAAGGAGCGTTCAAAGCAATGCCCAAAGGCACAAAGATTCCACGCCCACATAAGGTTCAAGTGGAGTTTCTCGATCCCGTCTACCCACAACAAGATAGTAGCTATGAAAGCCTGACCGACAAGACCTACGAAAAGATAAAGCAAAATCAAGAAGAAGTTCTTGAGGCTGCAAAATAAAAAAAACGACACATACTCAAGCAAAAGAGTCAGAAATAAGTTTTATTTCTGACTCTTTTGCTTATGTACGATTGCTATACATATGATTACACAATTAATTTAATTTTTCATTTGCGGAACGAAGGAAGTCGCCAAGCCATGACTTTATTTTTTCTTGCGTATTATCCATATTGTATAATGACTACATAAATAGTAGCAAAAAATAACTAAAGAAATGCGGATGCAACGATACTTGTCGTTGCATCCGCATTCTAATAGGCAAGTAGTTTTTATTTATCAGCAACGACTACATTTACACGTTCTTTCGATACGTTTTCACAGAAGAAGAAATCTCCTTCTTGGTCGGCAAGGATGTTAATGTCTGAGAGGCGAATGTCCTTTATGGGCATTTCGGGCAAGCCGTTGAAGTAGAGAGCACGGCGAGCGCCACGGCAACTAACATTGCGAATGTCGATATTGCGGAAGATTGGTGTAGTCTCATCGGCAACTTCGGGGACGGTCTTATTGACGCGCACGCCATTAATTTCTTCAATGACCGACTTTGCACCATAGTGCATGTCGAACGTGACGGCATCGCCACCAATGGCTGCCATAGAAACACCATCGACATATATGTTTTCGACAACACCGCCTCGCCCACGACAACTTTTGAAGCGAAGACCTGCGTCGGTGCCGATAAACTGACAATCGGCAACACATACATTGCGCACGCCACCGCTCATCTCGCTACCAACAACAAAACCGCCATGACCACTGAACACGGTGCAACCACGAACGTAGACATCTTCGGTTGGCACTCCACGACGACGTCCTTCTTCATCGCGCCCACTCTTAAGACATATACAATCGTCGCCAGCGTCGAATACAGAGTTAAGGACAAGCACACGGCGACAGCTTTCGAGGTCGAGAGCATCGCCATTTTGAGCATACGAAGGGTTGCGAGCCGTTATGCCATCGATGATGATGTCTTCGCAGAGCATGGGGTGTACGTTCCATGCTGGGGAGTTTTGGAAGGTTACGCCTTGCAAAAGAAGACCTTTGCAATTTTCGAGATGAACAAGTACGGGGCGACGGTATACACGTTCTTCGGACGGATACCACATATCTTCGCGAGGGAACTCGCCACCTTTTGTCATGCGTTTCCATTGGCTGTCGGTCACCTTGGCTCGCTTGAGCGGACGCCAAGCCTGCCCATTGCCATCGATAATGCCACGACCAGTAATGGCGACATTGGTGAGATTGAAGCCACTTATGGGCGATTGTTTTTTCTCCATCGAGCCACCCTCATACACAGTTTGAATGGACGGATATAGACTAATGTCGGGCGAGAATAGCAAGACGGCACCAGCTTCTAAATGCAGATTGACGTTGCTACGCAACGCTATAGGACCTGTAAACCAGACACCTTGTGGCAAGAGAACAGTGCCACCACCAGCAGCACAGATGTCGTCTATGGTCTTCTGAATGGCTTCGGTACAGAGCGTCTGTCCGTCGGGACATGCTCCATTGTCGACAATGCTAATTGTGCGCGACGGGAATTGAGGAGCACTGACTTTGGGCATTGCGAAGGGAGCATCGACAACGAGGGAAGCATAGTCGATTGTAGGTTGTGCGTTGTCGGCTTGCGAGCATGCAACGAGTGCAAGTGCAGAGGCAGCGACAAGAGACAAAGATATGATTTTCATATAGTTGAGGGTGTTTTTATTTCTTAGATTGTTGAGGCTGTTTGCTTGCAAGGTGTAGATAGGCTTTGCCAACGTTTTCGGCGATGTCACCAGAAAGGAGAGCCTCTTGTCCGCGCTCCGCAGCAACAATGTCGCCCGACGTGGCGTGCAAACCGACACCAAGCAGAGCTGCATTTTCGGGGTCGTAGCCCTGAGCAAGTAGCGAAAGGATTATGCCCGTGAGGACATCGCCAGAACCAGCTGTGGCCATGCCAGCGTTGCCAGTGGTGTTGAATATGCGTCGCCCACAAGGGAGCGCGATCATGGTAAATGCACCTTTGAGAATTACAATCACTCTGTGCCTTATGGCAAAAAGGCACGCAGCCTCAATACGGTCGACCGTGTGAGAATGTTTTTCGGTTAGGCGGTCGAGTTCGCCAGGGTGTGGCGTGAGAATGGTATCGGGGGGCAATTCAAGTCCTTCATCGAGCAAAGTGCGTAAGGCATATAGACCATCAGCATCGATAACCATCGGGACTTTGCCTCCATAGCGCACAAGCAAACTGCGCAACATATCAGTGCACACGGCTGTTCGCCCTAATCCAGGACCTACACCGACGGCAGTGGCGCGTTCGACAAACAAATTGCTCGTGTCGTCGAAATCATTGGGTTGGAAAGCGTAGTCTGTACGCATTGGCGCAAGCACCATAGCTTCGGGGACGGCAGTTTGCAAGACGTGCATATTACACGGAGGGCTAACGACCGTCAGCAACCCCACACCACTACGCAAACAGGCTTTCGCAGACAAGACTGCCGCACCAGCCATGCCGTAGGAGCCTGCATAGAGAACTGCATGTCCCATTGTACCCTTGTGAGCGAAACGACTACGCTGGCGAAGGAGCTTTGCAGCTTCGGCTTCGTCGGAGTAGAACACAAAAGTCTCGGCCTCGGCAATGGCTTCGGGTGCAAGTTTTATGTCGGTTACGTGCCATCGACCTATGTAGGCCGATAGTTCGGGAAGGAAGAAAGCGAGTTTGGGAAACTGAAAAGTAATGGTGTGTGTGGCGCGAATAACTGTCCGTTCATCGACGCCAAGATAGCTATCTTCGGCTCCAATGCCAGAGGGAATGTCGACACTTAGCACTTCGACACTTGCCGAGTTGACAAAGCGAGTAACTTCGGCAGTTGGACCATCGAGATCACGCTTAAGACCTGTGCCAAAAAGAGCGTCGACGACAAGGCAGCCTGGAGTTAAATCGGGTTGGCAGTTATTCTCATCGTACTGAATGTCGGACATTTCGAGCCGACGCATAATATCTTCGTTACATTCGCTACGCCGTCCCGTAAAACCTGTATAGGTGTGGATGTCGACGAGCCACTCCTTGTCGTTGAGGAGCAGTCCGAGAGCAACACCATCGGCACCATTGTTGCCAGGTCCTGCAAGGATAACTATTCGCCTACGAGTGTAGTGATTGAGAACCCAGTCGCACATGGCTTGCGCAGCACGCTCAACGAGCGAGATGTAGGGAATCCCCTGCAACTCTGTTGTGCGGCGGTCGATGGCTTTAATGTCGTAGATGGGGAAAAACTTTTTCATGCAAAAAGAAGTCGGAAGGCATCGGAAAGTTGAGCAGCACGTTCTATCTGTATGGTCAACTTGTCCGACACGGCGAAACGGCTTTGCTCAGGAATGATGATGCGTCGGAAGCCAAGTTTGGCGGCTTCGCTGATGCGTTGCTCGACACGTGACACTGGGCGAAGTTCGCCCGAAAGCCCCACCTCGCCAGCAAGACATACACCTTGCTGAATGGCGATGTCGGTCCCCGAAGAAATTATGGCGGCAGCTATAGGCAGGTCGAGAGCTGTGTCTTGCACCTTAATGCCACCGGCAAGGTTGAGGAAAACGTCTTTTGAAGCAATCTTGAAGCCAGCACGCTTTTCGAGGACTGCCAGAAGCATATTTAATCGGCGAACATCGAAACCCATAGCACTGCGTTGCGGAGTGCCGTAGGCGGCTGTCGAGACGAGGGCTTGCGTCTCGATAAGGAACGGACGAAGTCCCTCTATTGCTGCTGCGACGGATATGCCACTAAGCCCACCTGCATAGGCACTCAAAAGCATTTCGGACGGGTTGACAACTTCGCGAAGTCCACAGCCCATCATCTCGAAAATGCCTATCTCGTTGGTGCTACCAAAACGATTTTTTATGCCACGAAGAATGCGATAGAGATGGTTGCGATCACCCTCGAATTGGAGGACGACATCGACCATGTGTTCGAGGACTTTAGGCCCAGCCAACTGCCCGTCTTTGTTTATATGACCGATAAGAATTATGGGCAAGTTGCGACTCTTGGCCAAGTGCATCAAGACAGCAGTACACTCCTTTATTTGCGAAATGGACCCTGGCAAGCTATCGATACGTTCGGTCTGTACAGTCTGTATGGAGTCGACAACAACAATTTCTGGGTGAGTGTCGTCGATATGTTGCGCAAGACGATCTATCATGGTGTCGCTAACGACCATGCAGTTATCCCCGCCACCTGGACAGAGTCGGTCGGCACGCACTTTTATTTGCCCAACGCTCTCTTCGCCCGAGACGTAGAGTACGCGACTGGGCAAAGTGAGAGCCATTTGCAAGACAAGAGTAGACTTGCCGATGCCGGGTTCGCCACCTATGAGAATGAGTGCACCTGGCACTATGCCTCCACCAAGCACACGGTCGAGTTCGCCATTGGCTGTCGAACTTCGACGAGTGTCTTTGACTTCTACCGAAGTTAGTGGAACGGCTCGAACATCGTGCAATAGTGCAGCCTGCGCCATGCGACTGACGGCAGACGACTTATCGACGCTTACCGTCTCCTCTTGCATAGTGTTCCATTCGCCACACTGCGGACAACGCCCGAGCCACTTGGGACTCTCGGCTCCGCATTCGTTGCAGACGTAGACTATTTTTTGCTTAGAGGGCAACGGCAAAATATTTTATATGGTTTATAGTTTGGTTCCGAAAGCGAGGTCGCCAGCATCGCCGAGACCCGGCACTATGTAGGAGTCGGAGTTTAGTATGGGGTCGATAGTGGCTGTCCAGATAGTGGTTGGTACGACTTCTTTGTTGTGCGAAGTAAGGTAGTCGACACCAGCTTGTGCGGCAATTATGCTGAGTATGTGGATGCTCTTTGGGCGTCCGAAGACAAGCAATTGTTCGATGGTCTGGAGCATACTATAACCCGTTGCCAACATGGGGTCGGCTATGATGAGTACCTTGTCGTCGAGACGTGGGGTGGCAGCATATCCTAATCGAATTTCAACCTCGTGGCGGTCGTTGTAGACACGGAAAGCCGACACGAAACAATTTTCGGCATCGTCGAATACATTAAGGACGCCAGTATGCATAGGTAATCCTGCACGCATTATGGTGCCGACAACGAGTTGGTCGGCAGGAACGTTGACTGTGGCTGTGCCGAGAGGAGTTGTAACGTCGACGCTCTTATAATTGAGTGTTTTGCTGACTTCGTAGGCCATGAGTGAGCCGATACGCTCTATGTTGGTGCGGAAGCGCAATCGGTCGGACTGGACACTGACGTCGCGCATTTGAGCAAGATAACGATTGATTATGCTATTGGTCAGACTAAGGTTGTTGACTTTCATATATATGTGTCGTATTATCGGGAGTGCCTTACTTGCCTATCTCCATCAGTCGACGGGCAGACGCCATAAAAGATATTAGTTCGGGACAGTTAGACTGCAAAATTGTGTCTTGAGTGCCGTCCCATAGTTTATTGCCTTGTTCGATAAAGACGATGTGCTCTCCAATGCTAAAGACCGAGTTCATATCGTGCGTGTTGATGATGGTCGTAATGCCACTTTCGTGGGTTATTTGGCTTATGAGGTCGTCTATGACGGAGGCTGTTACGGGGTCGAGACCCGAGTTGGGTTCATCGCAAAAGAGGTAGCGCGGCCCTTGCACTATGGCACGAGCTATGGCGACTCGTTTTTGCATGCCACCGCTTATTTGAGCTGGGTAAAGATTATCGGCCTTGTCAAGGTTTACCCTACGAAGACAACGGCGAGCCGTCTGACGGCGATCGTAGAGCGAAAGGTTAGAAAACATGTCGAGTGGGAATCGGACGTTTTCTTCGACAGTAAGCGAGTCGAATAGTGCGGAACCTTGAAATATCATTCCGATCTCTTGTCGGAGAGCCTGACGCCCCTTGCGCCCCATGCGGCGGACACTGCGTCCATCGTAGAGTATGTCGCCACTATCGGCATCGTAGAGACCTACGAGCGACTTCAGAAGGACCGTCTTACCAGAGCCACTTTTGCCGATTATAAGATTCGTTTTCCCCTCTTGAAAGACTGCGGAGACGTGATTCATGACGGTTCGTCCGTCGAAAGTTTTACTGATGTCTTGTGCTTCTATCATGAGAGGAGAAACTGCGTAACCATAAGATTTACCATAAGGATTAGCACACAACTTACAACGACGGAGCGTGTGCTAGCTTTGCCCACTTCGAGTGCACCGCCACGCAAGTTGTAGCCGAAATAGGAAGAGACGGAAGATATAATATAGGCAAAAAGTGTCGACTTGAAAAGCGTATAGGCTATGTAGTAGGGCTTGAAGGTGAAGTGCAGACCGACAATAAAATCGTCGAGCGGGACAAGACCTGTGTAGGAGCCTGCCATGACGCCACCTATGATGCCGATGAAAATACTATATACAACAAGCACAGGCACACTGAGTATCATGGCGAGAATCTTTGGGCCAGCAAGGTATGCCGCAGAATTGATTCCCATAATGTCAAGAGCGTCTATTTGTTCGGTTATGCGCATTGTGCCTATTTCAGAAGAGATATTGGAGCCCACTTTGCCTGCTAAGATTAGGCAGACGATGGTGGCCGAGAACTCGAGGACAATGGTCTCGCGAGCGGCAAAAGCCACAGTGTATTTGGGTATGAACGGATTGTCGAGATTGTTGGCTACCTGAATGGTGATGACTGCTCCTATGAAGAAAGATATTAGCGTAACGATACCGAGCGAGTCGACACCGAGCTTATTTATCTCTTCGAGTAACCGACGACCGAAAACCGACCACTTTTCGGGACGGGAGACGACCTGATACATAAATCGGCAATATTTACCGACTTCGGAGAGCGAAGAGTCTATAAACAACATTAGACTATACGGATATTATCGGATGCGAAGTTAAGCGTAAATATTCAAAAAAACAGATAGACAGAACGTCGGAAAGGGAGGTTGAAGTTGTATTATCAACGAAATCATAATAATTTGACTACCTTTGAATTAGCAAAAAGTGCGCGTAAAAATATGAAAGTAGGTATACTTGTCGTTACATACAACCGACTTGGACTGTTGAAAGAAGTTATAGAATCATTAAGAAAGCAAACGTATACCAACAAAAGCATTATTGTTGTCAACAACAATTCGACGGACGGCACTGAGGAATGGCTACGAGAGCAAACAGACATTACGACCATCAGCCAGCCTAACAGTGGAGGAGCTGGAGGGTTCAATACGGGACTCAGATACATAGCAGAAAACGGGTTTGACTTTGCATGGCTAATGGACGATGATGTGGTATGCCATGCGGATGCGCTTAACGAACTTATGTCGGCATATAACGTAGAGTCAAACATTGGTTTTGTGTGTAGCCGAGTTGTGGGACTTGATGGGCAACCGATGAACGTCCCACAAATAGACCGACGATTGACTGCAAATAGTTATCCGGATTGGTGTCGGCATCTTGACAAACAAATGATAAAAGTTGAGTCGGCGACCTTTGTGTCTGTTCTTGTATCGACAGAAACGATAAGAGAGGTTGGACTACCTTATAAAGAATATTTTATTTGGGGCGACGACACAGAATACACCACACGCATAACGCGCAAACACACTGCATATATGGTCAACAAAAGTATTGTTGTCCACAAACGAGCCAATCAGGGAGGCGTAAGCATTTTTACGGAGACAGATAGCAAGAGGCTGAAAAACATTTATTTTCATTACAGAAACAATACACACATAACGTTTAAGTATGGGGAAATGAAAGATAAGTTAGCTAGGGTGTTCGTCACAACATACACCATTCTGAAGCTCCTATTTACGATTAGATTTGCCAAAGCATGGCTTCTCATGCGCTCACAAGTGGCAGCACTTTTTTTTAGTCCAAGAGTTGAATATCCATTGGTACCAAAAGGGTAAATGTCTGTCGACAATCGCAAAATTGCAAAAAACACACTACTACTATATGGTCGAACGATAGTCTCGACCTTTCTATCGATATACTCATCGAGGTTTATTCTTGGGGCATTAGGACAGTCGGACTATGGACTATTTTCTGTGATAGGCAGCATAATTTTCTTTTTTTCATACATCAAGAACGACATAGCAGCAGCGACAGTGCGCTACATGGCTTTCGAAATGGAGCGCAAAGACATCGGACGCTTGCAATCGATATATGCCAATGTCTGTCATATCCAAAAACTATTTGCAATTCTTGTCCTTGTGTTGGGCGAAACGATTGGTTTATATTTCGTCAACACACACCTCCTGATTGCGCCCGAAAGAGTCTTTGCTGCCAACGTTGTTTTTCAGGTTGTCATCTTTACGTCTGTCATATCAATCCTCCAAGTGCCATACACTGCACTTATCCTTGCTGGCGAGAAGATGAACATGTTTTCGCTTGTGGGCATAAGCATTGCCGTGCTACACTTTGCGACAGCAATAGCACTAACCATTACGACAACCGACAGGCTAATAGTATATGCTGTTTTGGAGTCGATAAGTGCTTGTATCATACTGCTTTCGCTCGTTTTCTATTGCCGAAAGCACTTCAAAGAAATAGTGAAAAACAAAAACGCAGCCATCGACCGCTCGCTAATGCGCGAGCTACTCTCGTTTTCGGGCTATTCTATGCTTGGGTCGACAGTTGGCTTGTTGCGAGGTAGCGGGATAAACGTGTTGATAAACATAGTTTTCGACACGATAGTGAATGCTGCCAACGGACTGTCCATGACTATATATAACGCTCTGATGAGGTTTGTAGATAGTGTGATTACGGCAGTGAAGCCACAGATTATCAAGTCGTATGCAGCTGGCAAACACGACGAAGTAAGTTCTCTTGTGGTCAGAACTACAAAGTTTGCTTTTTTTCTGCTTGCCATGCTCTGCCTGCCAATAATTACAGAGGCCGAATATATCCTTACGCTGTGGCTAAAATCATATCCGCCATACACTCCTCTTCTGACACGCCTGATATTAGTTTTTAGCCTTGCAGAAGTTTTTGCCCAACCACCAGCAATAGCCATAAACGCCACGGGGAAAATCAGACGCTATCAGCTGACAATCTCTTTTCTTTACGCACTTGTGATGCCCATTACGTATGTGTGCTACAAAGCAGGCATGCCTCCACAGACAGCAAATATCGTATGCATAGCAATAGCAATAATATCTATACCCATACGCATAAACATCCTGTGCCGACACGTCTCGTTCGACAAGTTGTCGTACTACAAAGCTGTTGTCTCTTGCGCGATAGTGGCCGCCGTCTGCTACGCGACAGCAACATACATACAACAATATGCCGACCCAAGCTTTAGCAGGCTTGCATGTAGGACGATACTGATAGTCGTACAACTATCAGTATCGTCCTACTACGCGGTCTTAAACCGCGACGAACGTGCGTTGCTACTAACCAAGTTGCAGCAGATGAAAGATAAAATGATGGGCAAATGACGACACGCAAAAGACCAAATTTGCCCACTCGCGACAAATGTTGTGGTTGCGCAGCATGCTACGACGCATGCCCACACAGCGCAATAACAATGACCGAAGACAAAAATGGATTTCTCTACCCCAATGTAGACGAAGACATTTGTGTTGGTTGCGGTCTGTGTGTAGCCAAATGTCATATTGCCAATCTAAAATTGATACAAAGACACAAGATAGGGCAACCACTTAAGGCATGGACCACAGACCAAGAACTAATTAAAAATAGTGCCTCTGGAGGGGTCTTTGCACAATTGGCAACTGACTTTTTGTCCGTTGGAGGGGCTGTTGTTGGCGCAAAACTCGAAGGCAAATGTGACGTTCGTCATGTTGTAATCAAGTCTGTAAGCGAATTGCAAAGTCTACAAAATTCGAAATATAGACAAAGCATAGCTTCGGGGATTTATGCAGAGGCCCAACAACTTCTTAGAAAAGGTGTAGATGTATTGTTTTCTGGGACGCCATGTATGGTGGCTGCACTACAACACTTTTTAGGCAACCGAGACAAGTATGAGGGCAAACTGCTAACCATAGAAATAATATGCCACGGAGTACCATCATCGGAACTAATAAAGCAAGCACTACACTATCATAATGCAGACAGTGTAGTTCGATTCCGCACAAAGTCTATGGGGTGGCTAATGGGCAACAGAGTGGTGTACGAAAAAAACGGCAAAACAGAAGAGAGAAAAGATAGGTGTGAAGACTATTTCTTCCGTATGTATCTTTCAATGTCGTTTTTGCGGAATAATTGTTACGAATGCCCATACGCCAATATCGAAAGAGTTGCCGACATTACTATTGGCGATTTTTGGGAAAAGACATATGGCAAGATAGACAATCATGATGGTGTTTCTGTTGTGTCGGTTAATAGCAAAGTAGGTATGAAATATATAATGCAGAGTAAAATGCTACACACAGAACCTGTCGAATGGAGAGCTTGCCTACCTGCCAATATAAATCTATATATGCCGACAAACAATAATTTGGTTCGACTCGGCAAATATATTCATATACTAAAAAAACTGCCTCAATGTATACGAATCAACGCATTCTTGTGCGGATTTCGGAGTAGATTACTGTATAAATACCAAATGAAGTTTGTCTGGCTAATAACGCCCAAACTTCTTGCCAAAAAGATTGTCAAGCAACAACAGAAACTACACGAAGTCTTGCGCATGGCAAAAGAAAAGGACTAAAACAGATGAAAAAAATAGGCATTCTGACGACATATTTTGCCACTAACTTTGGAGCAATGCTACAACCATTTGCTCTATTGCGAACTCTACAAAAAAAAGGATTCGATGTGGAAATGATCCGATATGGTCAGGCTAAGGTTGTTGAGGCTTACGACCCACTTTCTATATCGAAATACAAAGGCAAGAGCATACAATATGTTCTATTCCGCATAGCTACACTACCCATCGAACTCTTGAAACAATGGCGGTATAGACGATATGAAAAAAAATATGTGTGCAAAAAACTTAGTTTGCAAAATGACATAGAGCAGAACTATGACGCCTACATAGTTGGAAGCGACCAAGTGTGGAACCCAGCAGTAACAGGAGGTTTCGACGATGTATATTTTGGATTTTTTAAGGCTAAAAGTAGTTCTATAAAAATCAGTTATGCCCCTTCGGCCGAAACAATACCAGATACTCCACAAAACAGAGAATATCTAAAAAAAGCTCTCGAAAATTTCGATGCCATCTCGGTTCGCGAAGCAACGCTAAAAGAAGATCTGATGCTACTGACAGGGAGGGCAGACATTAGCGTAG
>CALAVC010000235.1 GCA_937892095.1 uncultured Bacteroidales bacterium
TTGTTGCTCAGGAACTTATAAAAATAGTTAAACTAAAGCGCTGCGGAATTTAGGTAATTGAGGAGGTTTTACAAATTGCCGCCAACAAATCCTCCATCATCCTCGACTCCTTTGCCGGATTGGGCACAACAGCCCACGCGGTATTGAATTTGAACAAGGCCGACGGTGGCAACCGAAAATTTATCCTTGTTGAAATGGAGGATTATGCCGAAGACATCACAGCCGAGCGAGTTCGCCGTGTGATAAATGGCTACGGAGAGGGCAAGAATGCTGTGGAAGGTACGGGAGGTTCGTTCTCGTTCTACGAACTGGGCGACACCCTTTTCCTCCCCGACGGCAACCTAAACGAAAGCCTTGGCACGCGAAAGCTCCGCGAATATATATGGTATTCCGAAACTCGCATGCCATACCCACAGACAACAACTGATAGCTATCTGCTTGGCACAAGCGAGGGCACAGCCTACTACTTCTACTACGAGCCCGACCACATAACAACCCTTAGCCACGAAAGTCTGAATATCATTACTTCAAAAGCCGACATCTACGTTGTCTATGCCGACCAGTGCACCATAGACAGTCAGTACATGGCTGCGCACAACATCATTTTCAAAAAAATCCCACGCGACATACGTCGTTTCTGAAGCCCCATGGAACTAAAAAAATATCAGCAATCGGCTCTTGCCGACCTTGCCACATACATGAAGCAACTCTCTGTCGATTGCGACCTCAGGAAAGCCTATCGCAACTTTTGGCTACAAAAGGGCATAGACGTTGACGCTGTTGCCCCCAATCAGTTTCTTCGCCCCTACGACAATACCATTTGTGGTGTGCCTCGCGTCATGTTCAAGGTGCCAACGGCTGGTGGCAAGACATTTATTGCTTGCAATGCGCTAAAGGTCATCTTCGACCATCTGCCAGCCAATCGGCACAAAGTGGTAGCGTGGTTTGTGCCGTCAGACAGCATTCTGCGTCAGACCTATCGCAATCTGTCTGACCCCTCTCACCCCTACTGCCTGCGCATAAAGAGTCATTTCAACAATCGTGTGGTGGTTGTCGATAAGGCTACGGCACTGTCTGGCACAGGCATTCAACCCTCACAGATTGCCGAGCAACTGACCATTTTTGTGCTTAGTGTGCAGTCTTTTGCGACAAAGGAAAAAGATAAGCGACTTGCCTTTCAAGAGAACTCATCGCTTGCTGCTTATGCCAATGCTTTTGATGCTGACAACAAAATAGATGGTGCCGACGAGACTTCGCTCATTCAAGCCATTGCACACCTCAATCCGGTTGTCATAATCGACGAGAGCCACAACTTCGAAGCCAAACTCCGCATCGAACTTTTCAAGCAAATCAATCCTTCGTTCATTCTTGACCTCACAGCCACTCCGCGAGAAAAAAGCAACATCATTAGCTTTGTCGACGCCAAGAAACTCAAAGACGCCAATATGGTCAAGCTCCCAGTCGTGCTCTACAATCGCGACAGCGTGAGCGAAGTCCTTTTCAATGCCATAAGTTTGCGTCGGTCGCTCGAAAAAATGGCCGTCGAAATGCACCAAAAGGGCGGTCGGTACATTAGGCCCATAGTCCTTGTTCAGGCTCAACCAAAGAGTGGCAATGGCACAGAGACATTCGACCGAGTAAAGGAAAAACTCGTCAGTGCTGGCATAGCCGAAGAACATATAAAAATAAAGACAGCCGAAAAAGACGAGATAAAGAACATCGACCTTATGGCCGAAGATTGCCCTGTACGCTACATAATAACCGTCAACGCACTCAAAGAAGGTTGGGACTGTCCGTTTGCCTACATCTTGGCTTCGCTTGCCAACAAAACATCACGTATTGATGTGGAGCAAATTGTTGGTCGTATCCTTCGTTTGCCATACACCACAAAACACTCTGTTGAGTTTCTTAACATTTCCTATGTCTTTACCTCGTCGAACAATTTTCGCAAGACAGTCGACTCCGTGATTCGTGGGCTCAACAATGCCGGATTTTCGTCCAAAGACACGCGTTTCGTTGTGCCAATCGACGAGCCAGAATCCCAATACACGCCTACTGCCGAACAAGGAAGTTTATTCCCAGGACACGAAAATAGCACTACGCCTTCCGACACCGATTCTCAAACCGACAGCGACGCAGACAAGGCAAACGAAGACGACAATAATTTCGCCCACGAAGTACTTAAAAGTCAATTGAAAGAAGAGGTTGCCAAAGCTCCACAAAGCAATGCACCAGATTCGTCGGCAGAAAAAGTAGATGCACCATCTACAACAACCATCATACTCAGTCAGGCACACGAAGCCAACGACAATTATGAACACAACAATGACTTCGAAACCGACACGTCTGTCCCAACGGAAATGAAAGATGTGATAAAATCATACGGCATCAAAGATGGTTTTCAAGAAATAGCAAAATCTCTTCGCCTGCCCGTCTTCTTAATGAAAACTCAAAAGACAGAAATGTTTAACCCTACAGGGCTTGTAAAACTTACCAAAAGTCAGCTAACGGAGGGCTTTGAACTCGATAAAGCCGACAAAAACATAAACTTCAACAGAGGAGACGAAGAGGCTGTCAGGATAGATTTGGAAGAGCGAAGCAAGGGCGAATATGTGCCCAAGCA
>CALAVC010000236.1 GCA_937892095.1 uncultured Bacteroidales bacterium
TGCGCATATCGCCTTGCCGCAACGTCCGACATCGCCACCTCACTCTCGTGCGTGCCACCAGTTATCACGTTCCTATTCCGTGTCCTCTCCAGCATGCTCTTATTATAATCCCTTATCGCAGCAAGCATGTGCGCTCCACTGCTCGACCGTAGCGGGTCTTTATAATACTGCATTCTATACCACGCATTTTCTTGCGCACTCTTCGCGTCTATTCGCTTCTGCGTCTCTTCGTTGTGTCGCTTTTGCTCGTTGCTCGCTTTCCGCTGTTGCCGTGCGTTAATCCCTGCTGCCGCTCCCGTTATTGCTGCAGATATCAAGAGCCCAATCCACGCGTAGGCTTGCAAGCAGTCAGTCTCCTGCATTATACTTAACAATATTCCTAACATATAAAATTCGTTTAATATATACTTGTTACAAAAATAAAACTTTTCGATTATTGTTAAGTATATTTGTGTTACTATTGTTAATATAAAAAATGCACTACGTCCCACATAAACAACTTAGTAGGTTAAGGTACGAACACATCAAAAAACGCATCGACGACATCAAGCAAGTAACGCCTTTGTGCAACGCTCGACACGTCTTCGCTCACCTCAACGATAAGGGTGCACCACAATTCTATATCGAGTACATAACGGCTTACAAATACATTCAAAAATTCAACTCCGAAAACCCCATGATAACTAACCGACGCATTCGACGAAAAGCACAAGACTTCTACCGCGTCTACTACCGACTATACCTCAAATACAAAGACGCACTCACCGACAAAGACATAATCTATAAAGCCATCGAAAGCCACGCACCAAGTTTCTATATCTCCTATGACAAGTTCCTTAAAATATATCACTGCTACTAATCTGCTCGCCTTTCTACCACTCTACTTCTCAGCGGCTCTGCTGCCGCTCTCGCCCGCCACCCTCGGTGCCTCGCTCTCGTCCCCTCTATGGACTTACCTCTCGTGCCACTTCGCCCACGCCTCTTTCCTACACTTCCTCCTCAACGCCTACGCCTACCTCGTCCTCTCCCTTTCGTTCCGTCCTCGCCTCGTCCTACTCGCTTTCGCTTCTGCTTTTCTTGCCACGCCTCTGTCTCTGTCAGCTCTGCCAACCGTCGGTCTCTCTGGCGTAATCTACGCACTCTGTGGCATTGCCTTTGCCGCCTCACCAAGACAAGTCTTGCCCTATCTCATTCCGCTTATGGCTGTCAACCTTTTGCCAAGCATAAGCCTACGTATGCACGTCTTCTCTTTCCTATGGGCTTTCGCCATATATTCCGCATTCTACAAACATTCTTTTCATCATGACCGACATCAGTAAACTAAAACAAAATCTGCAAAACGCAATCGAACAAATGCACAACAAAGCTCTTCTCGACCTACCCAAGGTTCAGCAAGCCTACCACACAATGCTCCAAATTCGCAAACAACAACTAAGCGAAAAGTCCACACAAGCCATCAATCTTATCCCTGTCCTCATAACCCTTACCGAAACTTGCCCCGAAGCCACCGATGTCCTCATTCGCCCACTCCTGAAAGCCTGCCGAAAAGCCAATCGCAAACTGTCCAACGTCATTCGCAACACAAGCCATGACCGAACTAACTAAACGCAAGATTCAAAAGACCATAGACGAAAACCGACATCGTCTCGCTCTCGCTGCTTGCCCCTACGACCCACTCTCTGGCGCTGGCTCCGATGTCGTTGTGCGCATACCAGTTCAGATTGCCGACGCTCCCGAAGGCTCGACCTCGCTCTACCTCCCTCGCTCCATGATGAGCGTCCCCATTATGCAGCACATCAAAGAAGCTGGCTCGCTCGCTGGCGCACTCACTCGCGTCGGTCTCGATGCCGACATAGACAACCTTACCGACATCTGGCAAGAGTTTATTCGTCTGCGCTGCCACCACGACTTCGAGTTTTGGGCTGCTTCCTTTATCATTATCAAAGACAAGCTCTCAGGACAAGACATTCCCTTTATCCTTAACCGTGGGCAAAGAAAACTCCTTTCCGTCTTCGAGCGCGAACGGCTTGCCGCTCGCCCCATTCGCATAATCCTCCTCAAAGCTCGTCAGTGGGGCGGTAGCACCCTTTCGCAAATCTATATCGCATGGCTACAACTCGTCCACCACAAGCAGTGGAACAGCACCATCTGCGCCCACGTCGAAAACGCCGCCCGAATAGTCCGTGGCATGTACACCAAGCTCCTCGACAACTATCCCCTTTGGCTTCTCGACGACGACAACGCCACGCGCTCCGACATCGTCATGACCCCTTTCGAGGGTAGCCAAAAAACACGCTACGTCCGCTCTCGCGACTGCAAAATAACAATCGGCTCTGCCGAGAAACCCGAAAACCAACGTGGCGACGACATCACCTGCGCACACCTCTCCGAAGTCGGCTTGTGGGCCGAAACAAAAGGCAAGAAACCCGAAGACCTCGTCCAAACAATAGTCTCGGGCATTGCCATGATTCCCGATAGCATAATCGTCTACGAAAGCACAGCCAAAGGTGTCGGCAACTTCTTCCACCGTGAGTGGCTCCGCGCAAGTCAAAAAGACAGCCTATCGGCTTTCGTGCCTGTCTTCGTCGCTTGGTTCGACATCGACATCTATGCCGAACCTATCGACGACCTACCCGACTTCATTCGCTCGCTCACTCCCGACGAATG
>CALAVC010000237.1 GCA_937892095.1 uncultured Bacteroidales bacterium
ACCCATCGGGTTCACACCTGCTTTTTTATAGAGTGCCATAGTCGCTTGTTGGCGTTCCATTGGCTTATCTGCCGGAATCTTCTCGTTTATCGCATCAATTTGTGGCTTTAGTACGCGCATCTTTGCCTGCGATTTGAACGACGAGAACGTCAGCGGGAATATGAGTGCTTTAATGATTAACGTCAATATCAATATTATCAGACCATAATTGCTAAATATTGTCTCCAAATATTTAAACACTGGTATGATAAAGTATTCATTAATCCAACGGAATATTCCCCAACTAAGTGGCAGTAGCTCGGTCAGCTGCATACCTTCATAGCTTTCGAGCGTGTAGAAGTAGTTGGGTAAAAATAAGAATCGGAATTCTGCTTTGCTATCCGTTCTAAAATCAAACTTTACTCCCAACTGGCTACTAAGTTTCTTTATATTCTCCGAGCGATTATCATAGGCCGACGACTCCATAGTTCCACCAGCAAAACCGTCTTTTGCGTGAAACACTGCACTGAAAAATTGGTTCTTATACGCAACCCATTCGAGTGTCATGTTTTCAGTTTCGCTGTCCTTGCCAGTGGCATCCATCTGTTCCACATCTCCGTCAGCATACCGATAGCACAGATTGCTCCACATGCCTTCAGATTTCTTGCCTTTCTCTTGGGCAGGAATGGTTGCCGACCACTCAAGTACAATGTTGTTGGTCTGAGTTGTCAACTTGTCTTGCAAGTTATATGCTTCAATTTGCAACCCCACCTCATACGAGTTGGCTGCCAAGCTATACTTATAAACAAGTCGTCCATCGCCCATCGGCAACGTGTAGCTTATTTGTTGTGTACTATCTTTGTCAATGCTGATTTCCGACGGCTCAAAATATAGCTCCGATGTCATGTACGACCGGTTATTGTGTACGAATGCAAAACCAAATTTTTTCTGCTCATCGTCGCTATATATTCTCAGTGGCTTATCTCCGTAGCTCTTATATTCTTTTATTTCAGCATTGTCTATCTGCCCACCAAGGTTAGTCAATTCTACTCGAATCAGTCCATTTTCCAGAATAGTCGATTTCGCTGACCCACTTACCGATGTCGACAAAAGACCAAACTTCTGCTTCAGCGCAGCCATACGAGCCGAATCGCCATTCAAAGTGGCAGTATCAGATGCCATTGCTGCCTGACTAACAGCATTCTCAACGCTGTCTGCTTGTGCTTGTCGCACTTGTTCCAGCGAGTCAAAATACCTTCTTCGCTGCTCTATCTCCTTCTGATTCGGCTGGTTGAACCACCAGAAGAACACAAGTATTCCAAATATTAGTGCAAGACCTATATTAGAATTTTTCTCCATTGTATATTTTTCGTGTTACTTTCTTTCTACTTGCTAATACGTGTTACTATTCGCCTATTGCTGCACGTACAAACGACAAGAAAAGAGGGTGGGGGGCTAGTACTGTACTGCTATACTCTGGGTGGAATTGGCAACAAACATACCATTTCAACGTAGGTATCTCCATTATTTCCACAAGTCCAGTGTCGGGGTTTGTACCCGTTGCCACCATGCCTGCCGCCTCATAGTCCTTCAAGAACTTCGAGTTGTACTCATAGCGGTGTCTGTGGCGCTCACGTACGTTGGCCTTGCCATAAATTTCGTATGCTTTGCTACCTTCACGTAGTTTGCAATCATACGCTCCAAGTCGCATCGTGCCACCCTTATTCGTTATGTTCTTCTGGTCTTCCATGATGTCTATCACAGGCCACTGGGTCGCGTGGTCCATTTCTGTACTATTAGCCTTCTTCCAGCCCAATACGTTGCGTGCAAACTCGACAACGGCCATTTGCATTCCAAGGCATATACCCAAGAATGGAATGTTGTTTTCGCGTACATAGCGTATAGCAATAATCTTGCCTTCTGTGCCACGATTGCCAAAACCCGGTGCAACTATTACACCTTGCAAACCTTTCAATTTCTTTCCTACATTCTCTTCAGTCAGACTCTCCGAATGTATTAGCTCAATTTTGGCTTTCCTATTGTTGTATGTTGCGGCATGATGCACTGCTTCGAGTATCGACTTATATGCATCTGGCAACTCAACGTACTTGCCCACAAGACCTATGCGAACAACCTCTGTGGCCGAATCCATCTTGTCGATGAAACTTTGCCACTTGCTCATGTCGCACTCGTTTTCGCCTGTCAGTTGTAGCTTGCGCATCGCTATTTCATCAAGATTCTGCTCTTTCATCAGCAGTGGCACCTTGTAGATTGTGTCTACATCTATGCTTTGGATGACTGCATCTGGGTCTACATTACAAAATAGAGCCACTTTTCTGCGCAAGTTTTCGCTCAATTCGTGCTCCGAGCGCAACACAAGGATGTCGGGCTGTATGCCCTCTTCAAGCAATGCTTTCACGCTATGTTGCGTTGGCTTTGTCTTCAACTCTTTGCTCGCACTGAGGTATGGCACAAGCGTCAGGTGTATAAACATAGCCCTTCTGCCAAGCTCCCACTTCAACTGGCGTACTGCCTCTATGTAGGGCAAGCTCTCAATGTCGCCCACAGTGCCGCCAATCTCTGTTATCACAACATCATACTTATGCTGTGTACCCATAAGCATAATACGACGCTTTATTTCGTCCGTTATGTGTGGTATTATCTGCACAGTCTTGCCCAAGTAATCACCTCTACGCTCTTTCTCTATGACGCTCTTGTATATTCTGCCTGTCGTTACGTTGTTATCCTGACTTGTCCGTATGTTCAAGAACCGTTCATAGTGACCAAGGTCAAGGTCAGTCTCTGCACCATCTTCTGTCACATAGCACTCGCCATGTTCATATGGGTTTAACGTTCCGGGGTCTATATTCAAGTACGGGTCAAGCTTCTGTATCGTCACGTTATAACCTCTGCTCTGAAGCAGTTTGGCAAGCGATGCCGATATTATACCCTTTCCAAGCGACGATGCCACGCCACCTGTTACAAACACATATCTTGTTTCAGCCATATTTTTCTTTGTTTTTTCGGACGGCAAAGTTATAAATTATACGTTAAATTATGAACGACTTTTCTTGCTCCCAATGGTCTGCGTGACGGCTTTGCTTACTTTATTGCTCTTCCGACTCCACACATGCCATAAGGAACGGACCCACCGTCTTGGGGTCATTATC
>CALAVC010000238.1 GCA_937892095.1 uncultured Bacteroidales bacterium
AGCCGTTCGAAGGAGACCCCGAAACCGGAGTTCCTGTTATTCCTCCCTTTGGTCAGGGCTGGCGCTACCACATCACCGGTCTTGCGCATAATGAGAAAGGTTTTCCGATTTCTTCCGGAGGCGAGGCTTCCGGGAAACTTACCAAACGCCTTATGAGCAAGATTGAACTTGGCCGTGACGACATTGTTGATTTTGAAGCCATCGGGTGCGAGGACGCTGATCTTATCCTTGTCTGCTATGGCGGAACAGGAAGAGCCTGTCTTAAGTCCATGACCGATGCGAGAGCTGAAGGAAAGAAAGTAGGAATCTTCAGGCTCAAGACCATATGGCCCTTTGCCGACCGCGAACTAAATGAGATCGCCGCAGGCAGAAAGCTCCTTGTGACAGAACATAACTACGGTCAGCTTCTGCTCGAGATCCAGCGCACTGTTCGTTCTGCGTCGGATATTCTTTTCCTTGGAAATGTTGACGGAACCAACATCATGCCTGCTCAGATCTCAGAAAAAATAGCGGAGGTGCTTTGATATGCCAAGTAAATTAGTTAACAGGTATCTGCGTGATGAAATGATGCCCCATATCTGGTGTCCGGGATGCGGCCACGGCATCATTGTCCACGATATCATCACTGCCATCGACCGCAATGAGCTGGATCCGGACAAGGTTGTTATTGTTTCAGGAATCGGCTGTTCAAGCCGTGCCGCAGGATATATGGATTTCAATACGATCCACACTACTCACGGCCGTGCCATTGCGGTCGCTACCGGGATCAAGCTTTCAAAACCTGATCTTAAAGTCATAGTTCTCACCGGAGACGGGGATTCCGTCGCGATCGGCGGCAACCACTTTATTCATGCAAATCGACGCAATATCGACCTCAAAATGATATTGCTCAACAACCGAATATATGGTCTTACCAAAGGTCAGTATAGCCCAACTTCGCCACGCGGATTCGTCAGCAAGTCGTCGCCCTATGGCACTGTCGAAGATCCTTTCCGTCCTGCAGAGCTGTGCTTTGGTGCTCGAGGACATTTCTTCGCTCGTGCCGTAGCCTCCGACTCCAATGGCACTGTCGACATCCTCAAAGAAGCCTACAAGCACAAGGGTGCAGCAGTGTGCGAAATACTGCAAAATTGTGTCATCTTCAACAACGGCACTCACGATAGTGTCTATAACAACGAAGGGCGTAAGAAAAATGCAATCTACGTTCGTCATGGGCAACCACTCGTCTTCGGCGAAGACAACGAGTTCGGTCTCGTGCAAGAAGGCTTCGGTCTCAAGGTTGTCAAGATTGGCGAAAATGGTGTAACCCTTTCCGACATCCTTGTTCACGATGCTCACTGTGAAGACAATACACTCCAACTAAAGCTCGCACTCATGGAGGGTCCTGATTTCCCCATTGCGCTCGGTGTCATTCGCGATGTCGAAGCTCCCACCTACAACGATGCTGTTTGGGCTCAGTTAGACGAGGTGAGCGCAGCAAAGAAATATCACAACTTTGCCGAGCTCCTCGAAACTAACGACATTTGGGAGGTAAAATAAATACACACTCCAAGTTCAATAGTCTACTCCAACAAATAACTTATTTGTTGGAGTTTTTACGTATTCTGTTGTTTCAACGTCTAATTAACTGATTCTCATAGCTATAAACATCTCTTTCAACACTATATGGCACCCTCGCTATGCATTCTTTCATTGTTATAATTGCAACTTTCGTTGAAAAAGTACTGAAATTTGATGCCGTTTTTGTTTCTTTGCACTCCGAAAGCCATCGAACGATTAGCTCGTTCGTGGTCAAAGCACACTAAATGACTAAATTACGTAGTATACTCTGTAGTCTCGCCACGCTTATCTTCTGTCTGACGTCCTGCACCAGCAGCGACCTCTCTCTCTCGTCAGACTTTGCCGACAGCAAGACCTATGCCACTTGCATGTCGAATATGAACATCGAGCTATCCACATTCAAAATGGACTCTGTGCAGACCTCCGACCAAAATATCATTTGGGTCGGTAAGGTCACCAAACCAGTCCTTGGCGACATTCATAGCGAATCTTATTTTCGTGTTACCGAACCTCTTTATGGCGGTGTGCGATATTATAGTTGGCTTCAATCCGAGAAAGAAATATATGACTCTGTGTGTATCGTTTTGCGCCACACGGGCGACTATCAAGGCGACACGACCAAAGCCATTGAACTCGACGTCCGTCTGCTCAGCAAACGACTCGAATTCGATAAAACCGATTATGGAGCCAAAGAAACTGCTTTCTACGATTGTCGCGAGTTCCCCGATAGCATCTCTATAGGTACGTTCCGCTTCGTGCCACGTCCGCACACACTTCCGCGTGTACGCTATCGCCTTAGCGACGAATGGGGTAGGAAGTTTGTGGAGTTTATAAAAGAAGCCAAAAACTACACGGCTGACGCTCAGACACAACGCTTCAATAGCTACATACCTGGCGTTAAAATTCAGGCAGCCGAAGGTTCCGACCCACAAGCTCTGCTTGCTTTCCGTGCCGACTCTGCTCAGATTGTCATTCATAGCCACATACGTGGCATGGTACAACATCGTATCGAACGTTCGCTCCGACTCACCGATAGCAACCTGCAGTTCAATCACATCTGGACTGAAAACATCACCAAACCATATGACAAACTCGTAAGAAGGCTCGATAATGTAACAGAAAGTGAGGGTGGGGGACATTCTGTTCTTTTCGAAGGTCTTGGCTACTACACTCGTGTCAATTTCCCCAAAGACGAACTGCTTGAACTCAACGGATACTACGGACATATCGTGCGTGCTATCCTTAAGTTGCGACCAGAAAAGGGTAGTTACGACAGGCGCGAGATAAAAAATTTCCGCACCGTCTATCTCTACGAAATCAACGAAAACAACGTCCTCGGCAATCAACTGTATTCTGTCTCTGGCACCGCTTCAAGTGCTACGCTCTACTTCAACGCTCTCGCCCTCGAAGAGTCTTACTACGCCATCGACGTTACATATTACCTCAATACGCTACTCTCTTCCGACGACATAAAAGAAGGTCAAGGCATTGTCGTCATGTGGCAAAATGGTATGCTACCGACCAACTACAACTTTATGCTCTTCAGTGGACACAGTAAAGAACTCTTTAAGTCTGAGCTGGAAATTTACTACTATGACTACAACCGCATCTATTAGGAATTTCATCATAGCTCTTTTCGTCTGTTCTTTTGCCACAGTTGAGATGTGTGCGCAAAACAGCACAGCCTCGCCTTATTCAATGTTCGGCGTAGGCATGCCAGCCCATAAGGAAGATGCCGTCTCTGCAGGCATGGGGCACGCCTCAATAGCTCTTGCTCCAAGTCAGTGGCTCAACGTTGGCAATCCAGCAGGCATCAACAACTTAGACACACTTTCGTTCTACCTCAACTTCCAGTTACAAGGTTTCTATGCTCGCAATGAGACACTTAGTAACTACGATGGACAAAGCGTCTACTCTGGCAATATAGATGGCATAGCCATGGGCTTTCGAGCTCGTCATTGGCTCGCTTTTTGCTTTGGCTATGCTCCGCAAACGTCTGTAGGCTATCGTTTCTACGACACTCGCAACATCGCTGGTAGTACCTCCAACTACAACGTTCGTTATACGGGCAGTGGCGGACTTCAACAGGCCTATTTCACTATGGCTTTTACCGCATTCCGTCGACTTAGTTTGGGCGCAAGTTTCAATGTCTCGTGGGGATCTATCAAGCGTCAAGAGACTGCTCTATTTTCCGAGCTCGGCGGCGAAGACATCTACAATAAGCAGAAGTACACCCTCAATAACGTCAACTACGAACTTGGTGCGCAATTCTACCAACCCATCGGACAAAACAACTTCCGCATAGGTGTCGTCTTCTCCAACAAGCGACATCTATATCACTCCTACGACCACGATGTTAGCAACGACATCTCCAGCAGCCTAATGCACGACGACGACAGTCAGCTAAACGGAGAGTTTTACCTCCCTCGAACCTATGGCTTTGGCTTTAGCTATAATCGTCGCAAGTTCACTGCCGCCATCGACTATCGTAAGACCGAGTGGGCTAAGACCGACAATATAAAGTTCTCTGAGTATGTCAACTTCCGCAACAACTACTCCATAGGCGGTGGTGTGCAATATCAAGCAGGCAAACTTGGCGACCCATTTTACAAGCGTATACAATATCGTGCTGGCTACTACTATCGCACGTCGTACCTCGATATGCGGACTGGAGTTATTGCCATACCTAACGTTACCGATGGCTACTACACCGATGGTGGCGTATTCGTTCCCAACAATGGTAGCAAAAGCTATTTTTACTACGACACAGGTCTTAGCGACCATATACTCGACGAGCATACATTCACACTCGGTCTAACCGTCCCTGTGGGACGCTCTGCCAACGTCCTCTCATTGTCTTTCGAACACATGGAGCGTGGCACCTACGCTCATGGACTAATCTACGAAAAATATAACACTATCAAACTTGCTTTCACTGTCCACGAAACGTGGTTCATGAGGTCTAAGTTCGACTAATAAACAATTTGAAACATCATACTTTTACCCCGAAAAACATACAATTATAATATGACAAGACAATTTGCATACTCAATGGTGGCTATGGCCATTGCCGGACTTGCGCTCGGCACTACGGCTTGCGAAGACGAAGACACCGAAGATTTGCAGGGCAACTGGTACAATACCGAAGCAGAATATCCTGGCGTCGTACGTGGCGGTGCCGTCAGTTTTAAGATAGAAAAAGACGGTAAGGAATATGTCCTCGTTGGCACAGGTGCTAACACCAATAAGACCGTCGAACGCGAACGCTTCCGCGATTTTTATCATGTTAGTCTCGATAATGCCAACACTCAATTGCCCACGTGGTCTGTAGCTTGGTCCGATACCTCTTCATATAAGAACGATTTCGTAGTTGGTGGTGTCCGTCCTATGCCTTCCGAGGCAGCTGCTCGTAATGGCGCAGTCGCTTTCACTCTCAATGGCAAAGGTTACGTTGGTCTTGGCTACGATGGCACTCACTATCTTAACGACTTTTGGGAATATAACCCCGAGGACAACTCTTGGAGTAAGGTAGCTGCCGACTATCCCGACTCTCTCCGTTTCGCTGTCGCCTTTGTTATCGACAACGTAGCATACGTTGGCACGGGCGAAGACTACGACTACAACTACGTCAACAAATTCTATAAATTCGATGGCACTAAGTGGGAAGCCGTTGCCACCAAGAAAACAAAAGTTTCGCAAGCATCTGCTTTCACTTGTGTAGCATCCGATGGTCTCGAATATGGCTACGTCGTAGGTGGCAAGGGTACAGATGGAGCTTCCTACATGCTCGAACGCTACGACCCACGCAACAACACGTGGACAACCATGAACTACACCAAGGACCACTCGCGCAACGACTTCGACGACAACTACACCCTTTCGTCCTATGGTCATACGGTATTTGTCCTCTATCCCGAGGACCCATATCAATGTCGTGTCTATCTTACCACTGGTGGCGCGTCCAGTGCTGCAGGCAAGGCCACATGGGAATATTTCCCTGCCTACGACTATTGGGTTCAGCGCACGGCTTTTGAAGGTAGTTCTCGTAAGTTTGCCGTCTCTTTCACCCTACGCGATCGTAGCGGAAAAGACCATGGTTTTGTCTCAACTGGTACCACTGGCGACATGACCATCTCTGGAAGCAGCGCAAGTTTCTATGGCGACACTTGGCTCTTCAACCCCAACGCTCCCTACGAATACAGAGACTAATACACGGTCGCTCTGTATAAAATCCACATAAACGGAAAGAACCAACTGACCGAACTAATACACAAGGTCATTTGGTTCTTTTCTTCATTTAAGATATTTATATGTCTTTCTCTGCCGACACTAAGCAACGACTTGTCCAAGTCATCATCTTCGTAGGCTTTGTCGTAATCTTTGCCTCACCAATGCTCTTACGACCCACTGTGCATTTTTTGCCCGTAGTCGTCAAGACCGCTATCGTCTGTGGCATATCGTTTGGTATAAATGCACTTTGGCTTCTTCCGCGCTACCTTTTTCGTGGTCGCTATGGAGCCTACATCCTCGGAGCTCTGCTGACCATTGTCTGTGTCTTGTCGCTAATGTATGTCTTGTCAAGTTGGCACGAAGACGACAATGCGCTTCGCTATCCGTACAGACATGTGCCCTTTGAATGGCTCTTGCCTCTTGTCGGCATGTTCTTTGTCAGCACACTCTACGGCTATTATCTTCGCGAACGCGATACGCACAGCCGCGAAATCGATCTCACGCACCAAAATATTGAGTTCGAAATGAAGTTTCTCAAGTCGCAAATAAACCCTCATTTCCTATTCAATGCACTCAACAATATCTATGCCCTTTCGGTCATCAAGTCCGAGCGCACCCCAGATATGATTCTTATGCTCTCCGACATGCTCCGTTTCACGCTCTACGACTCTGAAAGCAAAAAAGTGAAACTAAAACGTGAGATTGAGTACATAAGCAATTACATCGAGTTTCAAAAGCTCAAAACCGACACCGACCTCAATATAAAAATGGATGCCTCTGGTTGCAATCAAGAGTTTATGATTGAGCCAATGCTTCTCATCCCGTTCATCGAAAACAGCTTTAAGCATGGCAACATTGACAACCCCAAACGCGGGTGGCTACAGGTCGAGGTCAAAACTTTTGGTCCCATGCTCATCTTCAACGTCCGAAACTCTCTACCATCAATAGCCATTAACAAAGACGTCGTTGGTGGCATCGGAGTCGAAAACGTCCGCAAACGTCTCGACATTCTCTATCCAGGTCGCTACGAAATGAACATCATTACAACCGAAACAGAGTTTAGTGTTTACCTCAAAATAGATACTTTTGTATCCTAACCTAAAGTCGAGAAAGCCTATGGATAATACTCAAAAAATACGCTGTTTGATAGTCGACGACGAGTTCCCTGCTCGCATACTGCTCAAAGAGTTTATCGACAAGGTGCCCAATCTCGAACTCGTTGCGCAATGCAAGTCGGGTCTCGAAGCTCTGCCAATAGTGTCCGAAGGACGTGTCGACCTAATGTTTCTCGACATTCAGATGCCCGACATTACAGGCGTCAACTTTCTCAAGATGATTTCTAACAGCGTCGCCAATCGTCCACTTGTCGTTTTCACCACAGCCTATTCCGACTATGCCATCGAAAGCTACCAACTCGATGTCCTCGACTATCTGCTCAAGCCTTTTTCGTTCGATCGTTTCATGCAAAGCATAGGCAAGGCCATGCAACGTCTCGAACATAAAAATCATAACCCACAACCTACAGTCGTTGCCACCCAGCAATCAGACACTCCGCCAGTTACCGACGACAACGAAGGCGTTCTCATTGCAAAGGCCGACCATAAAATACTTCGCATTCGCTATGCCGACATTCTCTATATCGAAGGGCTTCGAGAATACGTCAGCATATATACAACCTCCGAAAAATACATAATTCTCGAAGCTCTGCGCAACCTCGAAGAAACGCTTCCAAGCAATCTTTTCATGCGCATACACAAGTCTTATATCGTTTGCACAAGTCGCATACGTGCTCTCTATGGCAATCAAATAAAACTCGACGGTGTTGATGGCTACATCCCCATTGGCAAGTCATATAAAGACATGGTTCAAGACAAACTCTTCAACATTAAATAGGTGATACACTCGCACTCTTTCTTGTTTTCTGCATTTATAGCCGTTTTGCTTGCACAATCTGCACCACTCGTTGCACAAAGCACAACCCTCGATGCCGACACGCTTAGCCTGACTGCCGAACCCGATTCAGTCGACTACGGATCGCTTCCTCACTATGAAGTTGATAGTGCTATAATGGCTTGGTATGCTCGACCAACGCTCACCATCAACGACTTTGTGCCCGATAGCGTCGCACAAGCCGACCCCGTCATAGCTGGTGTTCCCGATAGTGTTTTTGTCGGTCGCTTGCAAGCCATGATGGCGCCAATACCCATGGTCTACAATGAGCAAGTGCGCCGTTTTATAGAGC
>CALAVC010000239.1 GCA_937892095.1 uncultured Bacteroidales bacterium
CTCGTTCTCACGTTCGGCAATGGCACACTCGTCCTCTACCTCACCGCGCAGTCGGCAGTTACCAATCGTGAGAACGAGTGTGCCATTGCCGAACGTGCCTTTCAAGAGGGCTACGTAGGTCTGTCTGTGCCACTTCGCAATGGCAAACGTGTGGCTGTCGTTGGGGCTGGTCCGTCAGGCTTGGCTGCGGCCTACAGTCTGAATGTCAAGGGCTATGAGGTAGTCGTTTTCGACAAAAATGAGTCAGCTGGCGGATTGCTCCGCTATGGCATACCGAACTTTAAGCTAAACAAGGCTATTATAGATCGTCGCATAGACATTATGCAGAAAGAAGGCATTGCCTTCTGCTACAACACGCAAGTGGATGACATCGACATGCTTGCCAATGAATATGATGCTGTGGTTGTTGCCACTGGCACTCCTATGGCACGCGACCTCAGCGTTCCCGGACGTGATTTGAAAGGTGTTCATTTGGCTCTTGAAATGCTTTCGCAACAAAATCGGGTGCTTGCAGGCCGTGAGTATGACAAAGCAGAGCGCATAACTGCCAAAGATAAAGATGTGCTTGTCATTGGTGGTGGCGACACGGGTAGCGACTGCATAGGCACTGCGCACAGACAAGGTTGTCGGAGTGTTACGCAAATAGAAATCATGCCCAAACCACCTGTGGGGCACAATCCGTCGACGCCCTGGCCCAATTGGCCAGTCATTCTCAAGACCACCTCTTCGCACGAAGAGGGTTGCACCCGACGTTGGAACGTCAACACACTCGAGTTTATTGGTAACGATGGGGTGCTTAGGGGTGTGCGAGTACAGTAAATCGACTGGCAACCCAATCCTGACGGTGGACGTCCAATAATGGTCGAAGTTGGCGAACCCGAAGTTATTAAGGCCGATCTTGTGCTCTTGGCCATGGGTTTTGTCCGTCCGCAACACCCAGCCTACCCTCAGAATGTCTTTGTGTGTGGCGACGCTGCCACGGGAGCTTCGCTTGTTGTCAGGGCCATTGCAAGCGGTCTGAAGACGTCTGACGATGTAGAAAACTTTTTAACCAAATAAATCCTCAACAATATGTCTAACAACCTAAGATTTCAGGTTGTAGCCGAGGCTTTCAAGAAAAAGCCCCTCATAGTGGCTACACCTACCGAACGTCCTTCTGAATATTTTGGCAAGTATGTCTTCAATCGTGAAAAGATGTATCGCTACTTGCCGAAAGATGTCTACGCCAAGATGATAGACGTCATCGACAATGGTGCTACTCTCGACCGCACAATTGCCAACGCTGTGGCCGACGGCATGATGCGTTGGGCAAAAGAATGTGGTGTTACACACTACACTCACTGGTTTCAGCCTCTTACCGAAGGTACGGCCGAAAAGCACGATTCGTTCATCGAACACGATGGCAAGGGCGGCATGATTGAAGAGTTTAGTGGCAAACTGCTTGTGCAGCAAGAACCCGACGCATCGTCGTTCCCTTCTGGTGGCATTCGCTCGACATTCGAAGCGCGTGGCTACTCTGCTTGGGACCCCACCTCGCCCGTCTTCATCATTGACGACACTCTTGTCATCCCGACTGTTTTCATAAGCTATAGTGGCGAAGCTCTCGACTACAAAGCTCCTTTGCTTCGTGCGCTCAAGGCTGTCAGCAATGCGGCTACCGATGTTTGCCACTACTTCGACCCTTCGGTCAGAAAAGTGCAGTCTAACCTCGGTTGGGAACAAGAATATTTTCTTGTCGATGAAGACATTTTTGCTGCTCGCCCCGACCTGCTCCTCACTGGTCGTACACTTATGGGACACGACTCTGCCAAAAACCAGCAAATGGACGACCACTACTTTGGTGCCATTCCCGAACGTGTCGCAGCTTTCATGCGTGACCTCGAGATTCAGGCTCTCGAACTTGGCATACCTTGTAAGACGCGCCACAACGAAGTCGCCCCAAACCAATTTGAACTCGCTCCTATTTTTGAAGAGACCAATTTGGCTGTCGACCACAATATGCTACTTATGTCGGTCATGAAAAAAGTAGCTCGCAAGCATGGCTTCCGTGCATTGCTACACGAAAAGCCTTTTGCTGGCATCAACGGCAGTGGCAAGCACAACAACTGGAGTCTTTCTACCGACAATGGTGTCCTACTTCATGCTCCCGGCAAAACCATTGAACAAAATCTGCGATTTGCTACGTTTATTGTCGAGACCCTCATGGGTGTCTATCGACACAATGGTTTGCTCAAAGCAAGCATAATGTCGGCCACCAATGCTCATCGTCTTGGTGCCAACGAAGCTCCTCCTGCCATCATATCTTCGTTCCTCGGTTCGCAACTTACCGACTTGCTCGACCACATAGAAAAAGCCGATAAAGCTGACCTATTCTCTATGGACGGCAAGAAGGGCATGAAGCTCGACATACCCGAAATCCCCGAGCTCTTCATCGATAATACCGACCGCAACCGCACATCGCCTTTTGCCTTTACGGGCAACCGATTTGAGTTCCGTGCCGTGGGCTCAGAGGCCAACTGTGCCAGTGCCATGATTGCCCTCAACTCTGCTGTCGCCGAAGCTCTTGTCGACTTCAAAAAACGTGTCGATGCGCGTGTCGCTGCTACGGCGCACGACTTTGAAAATTCGGAGCATAGTGTCACATTCCATGCCATCATAGATATTCTTCGCGAAGATATTAAGACGTGTAAGCCAATCCGTTTCGACGGTAATGGCTATAGCGACGAGTGGAAAACAGAAGCTGCCAAGCGTGGTCTCGATGTCGAGACGAGTTGTCCTGTCATTTTCGAACGCTATCTCGACCCTGCAAGCATACAGATGTTCGAAAGCCTTGGCGTCATGACTCGTAAAGAACTTGAAGCGCGCAACGAAGTGAAATGGGAAACATACACGAAAAAAATACAAATCGAAGCTCGTGTGCTTGGTGATTTGTCTATGAATCATATCATACCCGTTGCCACTCGCTATCAGAGCCAGTTGCTCAAAAATGTCGAAGACATTCACGCTGTTTTCCCTGCCGAGAAAGCAGAGGCATTGTCGGCTCGCAACGTTAAGATAATCGAAGAAATTGCACAACGCACTTCGACTATCGAAAGTCTTGTAGAAGAATTGGTGAATGCTCGCAAAGTCGCCAACAAAATTGCCGATGAACATCAAAAGGCCATAGCCTATCACGACACCATTGCACCAATGTTCGATGTCATTCGCCGTCAGATTGACAAACTCGAACTCATTGTTGACGATGCTTGTTGGCCACTTCCAAAATATCGCGAACTACTTTTTATTCGTTAGCGTGTTCGTGTTTACGCCATGAATAAATTTTTTAACGACGCTACTAAAACTTGTTTTGTTTTAGTAGCGTCGTTTTTCTGTCCGATGAAAAAAAAGGAGGCTCTTTCGACCTCCTTTTTTTTGCTTTGTATTCGTTTAGAACGAGAAGGTCATTCGCCCTTGAATAAGATCCAGATTTGCACCATCTTTCACCATAGAGTGGACGTAGTTGACTTTTGCATTCAGATATTTGCTTATGAAATACGTCATGCCAAGCGTTATGTCGTTCACCTTACCAAACTCTTCAAGGTTCGTCATGTTGTAGCGCAGCAGCAATTCGAGGCTCTTAGGTGCTGAGTTTGCTGCCAAGCCAGTTGTCGGATTATATTTTTGTTGGTCGCCTTTTAGTAGCCACGATGTCTGAACAAAGAAACCATTTGCCTTGTAGTTGTCTGAAAATACGCTGTCGGGTGTGTTCACAAATGCTTGCATGTAGTGGGCCTCGGCATAGAAACGTTTGTTTATATATAGAGCGTGAGCATCGAGTTTGTTGTGGTTGTAGGTCTCCATTGCTGGGGTTGCAATTAGCGAGTTGGAGTGTATTGTTGTCGGCATATTAGCAGAATACTTAACTGTGTTCTTGGGGTGTGTCCATACGGCTCCCAAGCCAAGATCGAGTACTGTGCCAAGGTCTTCATTCCTTATCAAATGTGCCTTTGCCTGACCTGCCACTTGCCAACCTGTATTGGTTAGCTTAGCGTCCGAACTGCCATCGGTAAATATGCCAACGGCAAGGTTGATTCGGTCGCGCACAACAAAGTAGTGTGCACCAAGCTTGCGCGACGGAGTGAACATCAGGTCGGTTGTTGCTGTTTCGATGAACTTATATGCCAAGCCCATTATCTTTATACCGAATGGCATAAACGTGTTGCCTATTTGCAATTTTCGCTGACCTCCGAGCCACCTGCGCTGTACGTACACGTCGCGAAAGGCTACGCCTCCGTTCGAAAAACTTAGTTCAATCTTAGCTTGCCAATCTTGTTCAAAGTCGGCAATCAGACCCAAACGAGTCTCATTGATGCATGCGCCGTTTCTGTTTGGTGCGTTGTCATCTGCTCCAAGGTAGGTGCCGAGGTCAAGATTTGTGCGCCCCATTAGGCGAAAATTCAAATCGCCGTTGGGCGACTGTAGTTTTATCTGTGCTGTGCCACTTATCGTGAGCAGTGCAAGGGCAGATGCTGCGGCTGTCCGCAATATTGTTTTCATCTGTTGTTTATAGTTGTTTGTTTTCGTGTTATTTCTTTGGCCATACTATGTTCTCGCCTGTCTCGTCATACTCAGGACCCATCTGAATGGTGTCAAGTCTGTCGTTTTTGAACCACAAAGTCAAACTCTGTTCCTCAACGTCGTAAGCCGTAAGACCTTCGTCCGACTCTTCTTCGGCAATCTCGTCTTCAATGTCCGATTCTTCCATAGGGCCAAGGTCTTCTTTGCCTACAATATTGCGCACTTCGTCGATTGTTTGTCCTAAGCTTATGCCGTACGAACATTTAATTGTGTCAGCTCCATCGGTCATGATGTCCGACAAGCGGAAATCGCACACTTTGTCATACGACAGCGATAGCCCCAAGTCATCGTAATAAAGCGTTGTCATGACGTCATCCGCATTGTCGCCAAAGCTTTCTTGCTCTACCTTTTCACTGGGCTTGCCGAGGGCTTTCTCGGTTTCGGCAGCCGTCATGCCAAACAAAACTACTGCTTTGCCGTCTGTGTCGTATATTCCTTTCAAAGGAACAAGTATTAGTTTCTCTTTTTTCATATTCCTAATTTTCTTTTTATGCTTTGGGGTAGTGCTTTTTTGTTCACCAACATGCTTATGCTTCTGTATGCAAAATATGGTTTTGAGAGATACACGTAGCCGTGTATTCCCATGCTACTTCCCCAACTGTTTTTTAGTTTATAATATGGTCTGCCGAGTTTGTCGTGCGCTGTGCCCACAATGTGCATGGCGTGGTCGTCGGTAAATTTGTAGTTATCAAAGGCTGCTTGACGCTCGCTTTGCATTACTGGCGATATGCTCCTCTCGCTTGCAAGTCGGTTGCTAATGAAGTTCAGTGCGTTTGCTTCTTCGTAGGCTTTCTTTTCCTCGCTTGTCATATTGTCAGCGTCTGGCAAGACGCCTATTCCTTCCATGCACGATATGCTTAGTTCTGTAATGTCTACACTTGCTGCAATGCTATAGCCCTTACTAAGTGAACTATCTACTACTGCCACATATTCGTCCAACGGCACGTTGTATGCAGTGCTCATCAGCCAATTGTCTGGCACCTCTAACACGAAAGTCTTGTAGAAGTCGTGTTGCGTAAAAGAACACAGCCACACGTAGTCGTCAGCGTCGAAGCCTACAACTTTCTGTGAGAACTCTTGTGGAGTCTGCTCATTTCCGTCTTCTGCCGTGGTCTTTTGTGGGCAAACGCCTAAATGTTTTTCTACAATATGTCGCACCGAGTCGCGCCAGTGGGGTAGGGGAGAGAGCCTTTTGTCATATTGTTCAACGTAGTATTTGGCGCAGCTTAATATATCTTTTTCAAGTTCCGTATGGTTTATAAGTCCTTTTGATTTGTATTCTCGGCGCCTTACTATTCCATTCTCGCCTATTGCTTTCAAAACGTCGTCAAACTCTCCTCCCTGACTGATTTCAAGGTTCCCATGCATTCTGATGTAGTTCTCTACTTTTTTTTCGTAGCTCTTTGCCACAACGTACATCTCCGATAGCTCTTCTTTTGTGCCGCTGCTCATCATCTCACTTTCTATCATCGAGATGGTTGCAAACGCCCAACATGTCCCGCTATATCCCTGATCTTTGATGCTGGTGTGTGGTATGACTATTTCATCGGTAAACTCATACGTTTTTGCTATGTTTTGAGCCAATGTCGTTTGGCAACATAACACGATGAAATACATTATTCCTTTCGTTCTCATAATTGGCAACAAAAGTACATATTTTCTTGATATATATTGATAATCAGACAGTTGATAGAGGTGGATACAAAAATGGGTACTAAATGGCAATTTGCGTTGATTATACTCACGGCATACTCACCCTCAATTGTCATACGCTCGAAAGGGCGAAGCGTAGCCTATATGTATCTTCACCCACTTGTACGACGGAGTGAGCGAGAAACGGTTGAACGGATATGTGACGGTTGAACTCAGGCAGTTGTTGGTGTATGCGAACGATATTGGCACACTTACCACGCCCAATATTGTAGTGTTCAGGTTGCCCGAAATGTAGTAGTAGTACGTTGGCACTTGCTTCGCGCTATCCTTCGGCCACGTGAAGATGTTGCTCCATGTAACGCCGCCACTCCACGCCACAGGGTCGGCTTTGGTGGGTTGTTCGATGTCTTGGGCGGAAGAGGAAATTGTGATGGATGTGATAACTAATATGGGGAAAATTCGGCTAATTTGCATTGTTATTTTTGCTTATATGTTGTTGATGATAATACGATTAAAGTGTTAATGTTTATCATCAATATGCGGTTTTTGATACCGTCTGAATATCTCTTTTATATCATACCAAATACTCGGATCTACAGACGGTCCATTTTTTCTTATTAGTCTTTTTCGTTCTCTCAATACGATAGGTATCAAAACAACACCTATCAAAACAAAGATTAAAGCTACACTATTTTGACACCACCAACTATACGTAACTAAAAGTTTATCACCTATACCAATTTGCAATACTTTACTTCGTCTTTGACGAGATTCTGTCGCATAGAAATTTGCTTCTACACCCTTGTGCAATTTTGTTAATATTAAATTTTCAAATATTAAATAAATTAATAATATCATTTCATCATTATTTAAAGAATTATTTATTGTATTTTCATAAAAAAAGTGAACAAAGAAATTACTTAATTCTTTATGATATTCTACAGGAGAACTTTTTATTAATTTTAATAATTTTGAATTATCATTTCTAAAAATAAAAAAAGTTTTATAAATCGATTCATATTTATTTAATAAGAAAGATTTTGCATCTGGTAATAAAGTGTAATCATTATAAATATCAGGATTATAAGATTCGCAATAATCATATATTTGCTTTATTCCTATTTTTGATTTGTAATAATTATAACAATTATTATTTATTTTTGATATCATTTTATCTTTTATTCCTTCAAATCTATCTTTTGTTGATGTCAATTGCTTTAATAATCCTTGTAAAAATATTATCTTTTCAAAAGTTGATTTATTTTCAATATTTTTTTCAGATAGGATATCTTCTATTGATTTATTAATTTTATCGTTCTTATCATTATCATTTAAATTTATGCT
>CALAVC010000240.1 GCA_937892095.1 uncultured Bacteroidales bacterium
TATAAACCAATGTCTTATAGTGTTATTATCGCATCTCGCGACAGCACACTATACGACTTCAAGGGTGCAAATTTAAATCTTAATTATTGGATAAACAAGCATTTACGCGTTTTTCGACCTCTAATAAATCCTATGCTTATATTTATTATTTCAAAATAAGAATAATTATAAATACTTTTGCGGTCAAAATATATTATATGAGACTTTCAGAACTGAAGACGGGCGATGTTGCCGTGATTGTAAAGGTGCTTGGACATGGTAGCTTTCGCAAGCGAATTGTGGAAATGGGCTTTATAAAAGGGAAAGAGGTAGAGGTGCTTGAAGCGGCTCCACTGAGAGACCCTGTACGATATAAGATATTGGGATATGACATTTCGCTACGTAGGGACGAGGCGAGCCTTATTGAGGTGGTGAGCGAGAGAGAGGCAAAGGAAGCCGAAGGTGAATTTAGAAGTCTGACGGGCGAAGACGAGACTCCAACGGAAATTAGTGAAAGGTTGCATAACGAAGCGTTGCGCAGACGCAGGACGATAAACGTTGCATTGGTTGGCAACCCGAATTGTGGTAAAACGTCGCTTTTTAATTTTGCGAGTGGTGCTCACGAGCGAGTGGGTAATTATAGTGGCGTGACGGTGGACGCAAAGGAAGGACACGCAAGTTTTGAAGGATATGAATTTAACATTGTGGACTTACCGGGAACGTATTCGCTGACGACGTATAGTCCGGAAGAAATGTACGTAAGACGTCAGATTGTAGACAAGACACCTGACGTGGTTATAAACGTGATTGACGCGAGCAACTTGGAGCGGAACCTGTACTTGACGACACAGCTGATAGACATGAACTTGCGAATGGTGTGTGCGTTGAATATGTATGACGAGACGAAACGTAGGGGTGATAATATTGACATAAAGAAGCTTTCGACGTTGCTTGGAGTGCCGATGGTGCCAACAGTCTTTAGGACGGGAGAGGGTGTGGAGACGCTTTTCCACGTGATAATAAACCTATACGAGGGTGGCGACTTTCTTGACAAAGAGGGGAAGATGATGGCAGAAGTGGCGGAAGAGATAAAGAAATGGCATGAGGAGCAGGCGAGTGAGATGGTGGGCGTGGAGCATTCGGAAGACTTTGCAAGTGGCGTACGTCCGAAACAAAATGTGGCACGACATATACACGTAAACCATGGTCAGTACATAGAGAAAGCGATTGACAGCATAAAAATAAAAATACAAGCTGACGAAAAAATAAGGAGCAAGTATAGTACACGATACCTTGCGATAAAATTGCTTGAAAGAGATGCAGAAGCAGAAAAAGTGATTGGTGCGATAGAGAAAGGGAAAGAGATTTTGCAAGAGCGCGAGAAAGTGGCAGAACAGCTAAGGCAAGACATGCAGACGGATAGCGAGACCGCAATAATGGACGCTAAATATGGATTTATACGAGGAGCGCTCACGGAGAGTGGATATAGACTTGGAGATGAAGGAGGAGCATACGAAGCGACAAGGAAAATTGATACTTGGCTTACGCACAATGTGTGGGGACTGCCGATATTCTTCTTGCTGATGTATCTGATGTTTCAGATAACGTTTAGCTTGGGGCAGTATCCGATGGACTGGATAGAAATTGGGGTTGAGTGGCTTGGCGAGATGATGAGCAAGATTTTGCCTGAGGGACCTGTGAGAGACATGGTGGTAGACGGAGCAATAGCTGGCGTTGGAGCAGTTATTGTGTTCTTGCCACAGATATTGATATTGTATTTGTTCATTTCGGCAATGGAGGATACGGGCTACATGGCACGAGCAGCATTTATGACAGATAAGATAATGCATAAGATAGGACTGCACGGCAAGTCGTTTATTCCGTTCGTGATGGGATTTGGGTGTAATGTGCCAGCGATTATGAGCACACGAACAATCGAGAGTAAGCGCAGTAGGTTGATAACAATGATGGTGGTGCCGATGATGAGCTGTTCGGCTCGACTGCCGATATACATAATGATAGTGGGGACATTCTTTGCAGCCGAATGGCGCTCGACAATCCTGACTGGTCTATATGTTTTTGGCGTATTGCTGGCAGGACTACTGAGTAAGTTATTTAGCAAATTCTTGATAAAAGACGAGGATACGCCATTTGTAATGGAGTTGCCACCGTATAGGATTCCGACACTAAAAGCCATTGGGCGACATACGTGGGAAAAGGGGAAACAGTATTTGAAGAAGATGGGTGGCATTATACTTGTGGCGAGCATTATTGTGTGGGCACTTGGATATTTCCCACACAATGAGGAGCTTAGCCGACAAGAGCAACAGGAGCAGAGCTACATAGGGCGCATAGGTAAAGCGATAGAGCCAATATTTAGCGTACAGGGCTTCGGTTGGAAGCAAGGCGTAAGCATAATATCGGGCGTCGGAGCGAAAGAGATTGTGGCCTCGACACTTGGTGTGCTGTATGCGGATGACGATTCGTTTGGAGACGACGACACACTTGAAGCAACTGAAGACACGACGAAGTATGACAATATGCGCCAAATGATGGAGGCTGACGGCATGACACCAATTTCGTCGCTTGCATACTTGCTATTCATATTGATATATTTCCCGTGCATAGCAACAGTGGCAGCCATAAAGGGTGAGACAGGTTCGTGGAAATGGGCTGGCTTCGTAGCTGGATATACTACATTGTTGGCTTGGGTGGTATCGGCAGCATTTAGTTTGATATTTGGATAGATATATTTTCTACAAATGTATGTGTGAGACAGAACAATTTCTACCTCGCACATATATTTAACAGAAAGTACTAGAAAACCAAACGATTAGCAATCACAAGCATATTGCCACTCTCTCAGAGTGGCAATATTGTTTTGTGTTAACTCAAAAAGCTTCGCGGATATTAAAATATATAGCTCTATCGCCACGTGAGCTGACACCCGCATCGAGACGCAAATTGAGTCCTTTGTCGGCAAAGACGGCGAAGCGTAGACCGCCACCAGCCATTAGATGGACATTGTCTAAAAGGGTGCTGGCAGAGTGTGCAACGTTGCCTAAACCAGCGAATAGCGTACCACCTATGCGCCAAAATAGTGGCACACGCCACTCCGACTGACAAAGCCAAGCAGTTTGGTCGACATATTTTAAGCTATGCCCAATGGCACGTCCGAGACGTGTGCCACCACACGACGGCATTTTGGCAAACGACACGTCGCCCCACGTGTGCATGGCATAGAGTTGAGCAGCGAGAACTGAGCGAAGAGGCAAAGACCAATAGTGCCGTCCATCTATACAAATGGCACCAGAACGTCTATTGACACCCCAAATGTCGGCATAACCCATCAGACGGAGACGGAGAAAACTGCCACGACGAGGCGCAACAACATTGTCGCGACTATCGTAGGCCACGAGCAAACCTGCACCATAATTTCCGCCTGCATTTTCTTTAAAGAAATTGGTGGTCGGGGTAGAGTCTGAAAGGCTTATGCCATAGAACTTATAATAGTCGGCATCGAGAGCTACGCCGACACGAATATTCGTCATGTCGATGTGGTGCAAGACATCGGCTGTGAGCATACGTCGTTCAAAAGTATATTCGGCAAGTGATTGTTTGTTTTTCCCATTTCCGATGGCATAGAAATTATCAGGCAACCTATAAATTTCGGCTTTTAAGACGACATCGGTGTTTCGCATATAGAAATCGGCATCGCATTGTACCTCGAACATGCGCTTGGTAGACACAAGAAAAGACGGTGTAATGGTTGCTGGGCGAGCAGACTGGTTTTTGCCATAAACCTGAAGCATACCCATTAATCCGACTTCGAGTCCTGTGCGTTCGGAATAGCCAGCAGCAGGATATAGCGCTGCAGACCAAGACTGGTGTTCTGTCGTCAGATGACGCAGGACAAACTCCGCAAGACCTACCACCCTATCGGCAACCGACCGATGAGCCGTAGTGTCGACAGATTCTGCTCGCGCGATAGGACACGCCAACAGACAAAGAGAAGCACAAAATAATGTTAGGTGGAAAAATTTCATTGGATTAGTAGACGCCCATGTCGATAAGCAAAACGACGTTTTCTATTTCGGCATCGGTGCCGACGGCATCGTATTCAGACTTAAGATTTGAACCAACAAGACGAGCTATGCCTTGCCACCAGAAAGCCTTGAAACGTCCTTTGAGCATACGAATTATTTCATAGCTTGTCTGACCCGTTTCTCGGTCGATAAGCTTGATAAGAATTTTGCCTTGCGTTATGGTCAGGTGCTTTAGGTTATACTCGTACTTCTTGAATAGTTCTTTTTCTTTGCGGTTCAGAAACGCTTCGCGCTCCTTGTCGGTGGCGAGCAAAGCCAGAGTGTCGTTGACATACTCCAGTTCGCTCGATAGCAAACGGGCGTATGGGAGAGCTTTTTTTACGTTGTAGATAAAGCGAGTCCACTTGCGTTGCTGATGCCGACTACGGAAACGATGACGAGCAAAGACCTGAACTTCTTGTAGCCTAACCGAGGGTATGGTGTCGCCATTAAGTATCCGAGCACGAGTTAAGATACCACGGCTAACATTTTCTTGTGCCACGGACATGTGTGTGCTTATCAACATCACCAAGATGGTCAGTATGTGAGCTATGTTTTTCAATGTAAGATATTGGATATGACAAAAGGACTATTTTCAAAACAAGTGCCATTTAGTCAATATCCACGACTCACAAAATTAACTTTTTTTCGCCTACTACAATTAAAAAGCCCTTGCCCCACACGTGTTGTCGGGGCAAGGGCTTTTTATCATTTACGGCGGACAAAGTCTACTTGACGCGATAGTCGGCCAAATTTTCGTCCATAAACTTGCGAATGAACGTCATGTGTTTTTCCACTTCGGCTTCGGCATAGCGGACATAGACGCCAGCCGACTTGGCAAACATATCGGGAGCAGCTGTGGCATCGCGAAGAAGCAAATTGCCCATTATGGTGTGAGCAGTCATCTCGACGAGGCGACGAGCCATCAGGTCGAGGAGTTCCTGATTTTTGGCTTCAACTATCTGATTGACAGCCATTTGAAGCTTATCGGCCATATTTTTAAGTTTGTCTTGCAGAGTGGAGAGACTTGGGTCGATGGCTTGCGTTGTTTCGTATTCACGAATCTGAGCAAGATATGCGCCTGTGGTTACGTAGCGAATGGCAGCAACGACCTGCAACTGAGTTGTACCCTCATATATGCTTGTTATTCGAGCATCGCGATATATGCGTTCACAGGTGTAGTCTTTCATAAAGCCAGAGCCACCATGCACTTGTATGCAGTCGTATGTATTCTGATTGGCGAACTCGCTACCCATGGCTTTTGCAAGCGGAGTGAAGGCATCGGCCAAGCGAGCGTATTTCTTTTGTTCTGCACGCTCTTCGGGGGTGAGCTTGCGCTCTTTGCTAATGTCGTCGAGAGCCTTGTAGACATCGACGAAACGAGCAGTCTCGTAGAGCAAAGCACGCGAGGCATCGAGCTTGGCTTTTATGGTCGAAAGGAGTTCGGCAACTGCAGGGAATTCAATTATGGCGCGTCCGAACTGCTTGCGGTCGCGAGCGTAGACAACAGCTTCGTTGTAGGCAGCTTGGCTAAGTCCGACACCTTGGGCAGCAATGCCAAGACGAGCACCATTCATTAGTGCCATGACATACTTGATGAGACCGAGACGACGATCGCCACACAGTTCAGCTTTAGCATTTTTGTAGACGAGCTCACAAGTGGGCGAGCCTTTGATACCCATCTTGTTTTCTATGCGACGGACACTTACGCCACCATTGCGCTTGTCGTAGATAAACATAGACAGACCACGACCATCTTTTGTACCCTCTTCGGAACGAGCGAGTACGAGGTGAATGTCGGAGTCGCCATTGGTGATGAAACGTTTTACACCATTGAGAAGCCAGCAACCATCGGCCTCGGAGTAGGTGGCTTTGAGCATTACGCTTTGAAGGTCGGAGCCAGCATCGGGTTCGGTGAGGTCCATAGACATGGTCTCGCCAGCGCAGACGCGTGTTAGATAGCGCATCTTTTGGTCTTCGGAGCCAAACTCGTAGAGAGTCTCGGCACAGTCTTGCAAGCCCCACAGATTTTCGAATCCAGCATCGGCACGGCTGACCATGTCGGCAGCCATGATGTAGGGGACGATGGGGAAATTGAGACCACCAAAGCGACGTGGCATTGCCATGCCCATAAGACCAGCACTACGGGTGGCGTCGAGGTTGACTTGCGTGCCAGGAGCATATGTTACGCGCCCATCGGCACAAGTTGGTCCGTCGTGGTCGACACCCTCAGCGTTGGGGGCGATAATGTCGCCACAGACCTCACCAACAATTTGTAAGACGCGATCGTAGTTATCTTGTGCGTCTTCGTAGTCTTGAGGCGCATAGTCATACTTGTCTTTATCGGCAAAGTCGCGTTCTTTGAGTTCGACGATGCGCTTCATGAGCGGGTGCCCAAGATGATATTTCAGTTCGGGCGTATCGAGATAGAAATTGGCCATTTTGTATGTGAGGTAGGTGTTTACTTAGAGTTCTTTTTGAAATATTTAATCATCTTCGGCACAACGTCTTCAACAGTACCATTGATGACATAGTCGGCAATGCTATTGATGGGTGCGTTGGGGTCGGAGTTTATGCTTATGATGAGCGAGCTTTCTTGCATGCCAGCGATGTGCTGAATTTGCCCACTTATGCCACAAGCTATGTAGAGCTTAGGACGAACGGTTACACCCGTTTGACCAATTTGTCGGTCGTGGTCGACCCAACCTGCATCGACAGCTGCGCGGCTTGCACCCACCTCGGCGTTGAGAGTCTTGGCAAGGTCGAAAAGCGTCTTGAAGTTTTCGCGCGAGCCGACGCCATAGCCACCCGCCACGATTATTGGTGCATTTTTCAAGTTGTTCTTAGCCTTTTCGACGTGGCGTTCGATGACTTTAACAACCATGTCGGCATCGGATATGTATTTCTTGACGTCGTGGCGGACGACTTCACCCTTGAAGTTGGGGTCGAGGACTTCTTTTTTCATGACGCCATCGCGGACAGTGGCCATTTGCGGACGATGGTCTGGGTTGACGATGGTTGCTACGATACTGCCACCGAAAGCTGGGCGAATCTGATAGAGGAGATTCTTGTATTCCTTTTGGTTTTTCTTGTCTTCATAGTCGCCAATTTCGAGTGCGGTGCAATCGGCTGTCAGGCCACTACCAAGAGCCGAAGATACGCGAGGTCCGAGGTCGCGCCCTATGACAGTGGCGCCCATGAGGCATATCTGAGGTTTCTCTTCGCGAAAGAGCTGGCATACAATGGCGGCATGAGGGAGCGTCGTGTAGGGCGAGAGACCTGGAGCGTCGAAAACGTGTACTTTCTTGACACCATAGGGGAATATTTGCTTTTCGATGCCGTCTATGCTTGTGCCTATTGCGACGGCTTCGATGTCGACACCCAATTTGCTTGCGAGAGTACGTCCCTTGGTCAGTAGTTCAAGGCTTACGTCGGCAACCACACCGTCTTCTATTTCACAATATATGAATACGTTGTTCATTTTTTCTGTTTTTCTGTTTGAAGGGTTATCCTATGGTGTGATTGGCAAGAAGTTCGACAATAAGTCCTTCGACATCGGCATCGGCAGAAGTGAGAGTCTTGCTTTCTTTGGCCGAGAAGACGATGCTTTGAACGGCTTTAACCTTGGTGGGCGAACCATTGAGACCGCACTGTTGAAGGTCGGCACCAATGGTCGTGTTGTTCCACTCTTCGATGCTCAAGTAGGGTTTTTGAGCAGCTATGGCAGCATAGGGAGTTGGGTTTTGTTTTGCTTCGGAAGGAGTCTGAGCATACTTGTACTTCATGACATTTTTGGCTCCACGTGGACGACAAGCATCGGCCGAGCCGTTGACCGTTACGACAAGTGGCAACTGAGCTTCGACTGTTTCTACGCCACCAGTTATGGCACGTTTCACACGTATTTTTTTGCCTTCGAGGCTTTCGATTTTCTCGGCATAGGTTATTTGTGGCAAGCCAAGTTTCTCGGCAACTTGAGGGCCGACTTGTGCTGTATCGCCATCGATGGCTTGGCGACCGCCAATTATCAGATCGACATCGCCAAGTTTTTTAATGGCAGTGGCTATGGTGTATGACGTTGCAAGAGTGTCGGCACCTGCAAAGGCTCGGTCGGTAAGGAGAATGCCACCATCGGCACCACGGAAAAGACCTTCGCGAATGACTTCGGCAGCCTTTGGCAAACCCATTGTCATTATCTGGACGGTGGTTCCTGGGTGAGCATCTTTTATTTGCAAAGCTTGCTCGAGAGCATTCAGGTCTTCGGGGTTGAATATTGCAGGCAGTGCGCCACGATTGACAGTCCCTTCGGGCGTCATGGCATCCTTACCCACATTACGGGTGTCTGGCACTTGCTTGGCCAGCACGATAATCTTATATCCCATTTTTGTCGGAGAGATTTTTACGTTCTTAAATGTAAGAGAACAAATTTAAACAATCTTTTTGTAAATATCGACTGAACACAAGGTGTAATAGCTGCGATGGGGCTACTGAC
>CALAVC010000241.1 GCA_937892095.1 uncultured Bacteroidales bacterium
GAGCAAGGTCGAGTCGGTCTTCGATGTCGGTGGAGCAGTTTTTCTCTTTTATGAGACGTGCTATTTGCGCATATTGTGCTTTGCTCGCAACGATGACAACGTCTTTATAATTCTTGGCTGCAGCGCGGATAAGCGAAATGCCACCGATGTCGATTTTTTCTATTATGGATTGGTGGTCGGCACCGCTTGCTACTGTTGCTTCGAATGGGTATAGGTCAACGATTACGAGGTCAATTTCGTTTATGTTGTATTTGCCCATTTGTTCGATGTCTTGTGGATTGTCGCGTCTTGCGAGGATTCCTCCAAAGACACCCGGATGTAGCGTTTTGACGCGTCCGCCGAGTATGGATGGGTATCCAGTGATGTCTTCAACTGCGGTCACTTGCAGTCCGAGTTCTTCGATGAATTTTTGTGTTCCGCCTGTGGAATATAGTTTGACGCCTGCGGCTGCCAAATTGCGGACTATCTCGTCAAGACCGTCTTTGTAGAATACGGAGATGAGTGCCGACTTGATTTTTTTAGAGTTAGACATCTATATAGAAAATTTTCTTTTATGTACAAAGTTAAATATTCTTTTTAAGGTATTGGCTTTTTTAGTGTTTAAAACAAAAGAAAATGTATACAAGAAAAGCCTCCACAGGCTTGTAGTCTGCGGAGGCTTATTGTAGTGTGTGGTGAGGAGTTTATTTTTCGCTTTCGAAACTTTTGTTGTATTGCGACATGGCGCGCTCGCTCATACCCATGGAGGAGAATCCACCATCGTGGAATAGATTCTGCATGGTTATTTTCTTTGTTAGGTCGGAGAACATCGTTACGCAGAAGTTGGCGCAATCGTCGGCTGATGCGTTGCCGAGGGGGCTCATGCGGTCGGAGAAGTCCATTAGCCCGTCGAAACCAGATACGCCAGAGCCTGCTGTTGTTGCTGTCGGAGACTGCGATATTGTGTTGATGCGGACGTGGCGTTCGCAACCATAGATGTATCCGAAGCTACGTGCAATGCTTTCGAGCAATGCTTTGGCGTCGGCCATGTCGTTGTAGCCAAAGAGTGTGCGCTGAGCGGCAACGTAGGTGAGCGCAACGACAGAACCCCATTCGCTTATGGCGTCCATTTTGTAGGCCACTTGAAGCATTTTGTGGAAAGAGATGGCAGAAATGTCGAGAGTCTTGCCAAGGAAGTTGTAGTCGAGGTCGTTGTAGAGTCGTTTTTTGCGGACGTTGAGCGACATGCCAATGGAGTGTAATACAAAGTCAACTTTGCCACCAAGCACTTCTTGAGAACGAGCGAAGACGTTTTGCAAGTCTTCTACGCTTGTGGCATCAGCGGGTATGAGTTCGGCTTCGGTCTTGTGGCTCAGGTCGATAACCTCGCCCATGCGACAGGCTGCGGGAGTGTTGGACAACGTGAATATTGCGCCTTGCTCTTTGGCTTTTTCGGCTACTTTCCAAGCTATTGACTTTTCGTTGAGTGCACCGAAGATAATGCCCCTCTTGCCCTCCAAAAGATTTTGTATCATTTACTTTTCTTTTTCTTGTTTTTTGAGTTTTGCTCGGCAAAGTTAACTATACGTATACTTACAAGTGTTTATTTGTTGTTAAAAGGTGTTTATAGTAGGCGTGCATATATGTGTTCGCCACATACTGCATCGTGGTGGAACTTGTCTGTCATGACTATTTTTCCGTTCATAACTACCGATTCTATGCGTCCGTGTAGGGGAATTTGTTGTACGTTGCCACGTGGTGTGTTGAGGCTTACGAAGTCATCTATATTGTTGTTCCAAACGATTAGATTGGCAGTGCTACCTTCGGCAATTTTTGCTATTGTTGGCGTCAGTCCGAGGGCCTGTGCTGGGCGGACAACGGAATATTCTTCGAGTTCGTCTATGCTGAGTTTTTGCTCTGCGGGCATGGCTGCAAGCATGGGCAAGATGTTTCGACTAACTATTTCGGGGGTCATATCGGGCCAGCCTTCTTTGTTTACTCTGCCTACGCTATATGCAAGCCCGAGGGTCGTATGACGGTTGCTTCGTAGTGTGTCGATTATTGATTGTGAGCTTAGTTTGGTCAGACCCGAGGAACTTTGTCCGAAAGGGTCGTAGCATAGGTGCGTCATTAGGTTGAAAGCCCCACGATAGTCTTCTAAAAGGCGCAACTCTTCTACGTGTTCGACACCTATTATGTAGGCTTTGTTTTCTGGGTCTTTTTGCAAGTGCGAACAAAGATCGGTTAGTTGTTGCATGCGTTCGGTGCCACTTAGCAGGCCGCGAAAGTCGTAGAGCACCCTCAGCCCGAGGGTGCGTGCTGTGCTGATATTGTTTGCTATTGAAGATATGCTTGTTCGTCGTTCTTCGCCGAAGCGTACGAGTGCTGTCGTTACTCCGTTTAGCAACATTATTTTCTTGTGGCGGCGTAGGTCTTGCTGCGTCAGGCTACGCAGGGGGAAGTGTAGGCTATAGTTGAGGAGGGGTGTTGTGCAATTTTTGAGCTCCTCGATGTTGTCTTCGATGTTCTGACTAACGGTTACGATAGTGGCAAAGCCTGCTGTCAGGTTTTCGAAATTCATTGTTTGAAGAGCGTCGGCATCGATTTTGATTGGTCGCGGATTGCTTAGGCTTAGTAGGGCTGGTAGCAGATAGTTGCCTTTGGCATCGAGGTCTATGGTGTTGGTCAGAGGAGGTTTGACGTCTTGCCCCATAGCAACGATGCGTCCACCAGCCACGAGAATCATTTGTAGAGGTGTGTCGGATTCTAATTTTCCGTTGCATATTCTTGCGTTGCGTATGAGGAGATATTCCATAGAGCAAAAAGGGTTAAGCTGTTGGTATATTTTTTGCTAATTTAACTCAAATTGCTTGTGGGTGGCAGAATATAGGCTACAAATTTTATCATATTTTTACAATTGTCGCTATCCATAATGGTATTGGGCTGTGGTTGCGGAAACGAGATATTTGTGGGGCGTATAAATGAAATAAGGTTGCACTGGGTGCAACCTTTTGTTGTCAATTATACTAACTATTCATTGGTTGAATTAGAATAAAACGTACCATTAATGTAGTCCACACTCCGCTTCTCCTACGCCACTGATAGTCAAACACTTATTTCTTTATATCTTTGTCTTCGTAGCCTTGGCGTTTTGGTTGGGCGAGTTTAAGCAGAATAGATTTATATGGATAGAATGTATAGCATAGCAATCTGTGCGGTGTGTGCATGCCTTTCTGTGGCTTGCACATCGCAAAAAGGTGTGTTGAGTACGTGTGTTGTCGAAGAAGAGCAAATGCCCGTTGGCGAGGTGTCGCCGACTACGCTAATAATTTTTTATGACGCCGAAATCGGCAAAAAGCCTCTTTTAGAAGAGGTCGAGAAAAGCGGAGCAGAGATTATCTACGACTACAAAAACATGAACGGCATGGCCATTCGTAAGCCAAGCACGATGTCGCTCTCAGAGGCCCGAAAGCATTTTAGTGGAGTACGTGGAGTCTTGAGCGTGGAATATGACCACGTCGTGCACCTCGACTAAGAAGATTACAAGCCGTAGTCTTCTTCGACTTCGGTTTCGAGTGCACGCAAGTAGAAGTCGTTGAGCGCATGTGCGGCTTCGGCATGTCGGCAAAGAGTGTCGAAAAAGTTCTCGCTAAGTACCTCTTTGTCCGAATAGCCTACTATGGCATTAAGCGTCTTATATTTTAAGTATTCAGAGTAGCGCTCGTCTATTTCAAATCCGCGCGGCAACTTTTTTAGTTTACCCTCATTGTCGGAAAGACGTAGCCCCGCCTTTGGTAAGTCCGACACTATCGCATGAAGTTCTTCGGGAAAATTACAGATCTCGGTACGCAATTGACGCAGTTCTTCCGAATTTAGCCCATAGTTGCCAGAGCAAAATACGCTATTGTCGCTTGGTTGCAAGTGGAAGTAATATCCGGGCAGACGGCTATTTTTGCCGCCGCGAGCCACAAAGAGTCCGAAGTGCCGTTTATATGGGCTCTTGTCGGGCGAGAAGCGTACATCACGATTAATGCGAAACACGCAGTTCTTTACGTCGAGTTCGCCCACTGTGGGGTCGAATTCTGCAACTCGGCTTATGAAGGCTTCGCCAAATTGCAAAAATGCACTTCGTGCTTCGGTGTAGAAACTTCTGTTGGCGTCGAACCACGTCTTGTTGTTGTTCGCTGTCAGTTGACTAATAAAGTCGACAACAATCTTATCTATTCGTGGTTGCATCTTACTGACCTATAAGAGTGCCGTTGGCGCGGTTGTAGTTAACCTTGCTAAGGTAGAGTTGGTAGTGAGCTTCGACGTTGGCTGCCATGGCTTGTTGCCACAATAGCTGCGACTCCATGTAGTCGCTCAGAGTCTCCATGCCGTTCTCGTACGACTTTTGCGACGACGTCATGTTGGCTTCGGCCTCGCGGACTGTCTCTTCGGCAATCTCAACTTCTTTTTCCGCTTCCTTGCGTTTGTTGTCGGCTTGTTGCAGTTCGAGCTCCATCATCTCGGTAAGGTTCTGACGCTCGAGGCGTGCTTGCTGAGCCTCGTGCTTGGCTGCGCGAACTTTGTTGCTACTTTTGCCACAATTGAATATTGGCACTTTGACTTTTAGCAGAGCCGTAAAGTCTCCATCGCTAAATAGCTTTTCGTCCATCAACTTGAAGCCGTTGACGTAGTTGTAGGAAAGCATGACACCCACTTCGGGGAGGAGGGCAGAGCGCTCTATTTTTGTTTTTGCTTCTGCAATCTCTACTTTCTTCTGCAAGATGCTGCTTTCGGGGCGTTGGTCAACGGAGCCGCTTTGAATTTCGATGTTCGGGTAGTCTGTGCTGACATCGATGTCGGTTGAGAGGTCCTGACCCGTCACGTGGCATAGGTTCATCTTGGCCAGTGTCAGTCCGTTCTGAGCTTTGATGACGGCAAGCTCGCTCTCTTTGAGCTTGACCTGTACTTTTAGCACGTCGTTGTTGGTGCGCATGCCGTGTTGCTTGGCTTTGGTGACGCTGCGCATAAGTTCGCGAAGGACTTCGTTATATTTCTCTGCCACCTTGCTCATTTCTTTGGTTTTGACCACAAGGGCATAGGCTTCGTCGACGTTTTGTAAGATTTTGGTTCGGGTGAGGACTTCGTTTTTCTCGGCCATCTCGACTCCCATGCTTGCAATCTTGTCGGCGTTGGCAATCTTACCACCCATATATATTGGTTGTTCGAGCGATATGCCAGCCATAAACATTGGTCCGACTTCGTAGTCTATACTTGTTGAGAGGCCCGGGAAGTAGACGTAGCCTGCCGTTTGGCTGACTAACGCCATTTTGTCTGCCATTGTCGCGTCGGGCTTCTGAGCGTTGTATATCAATGTTTTTATTTGCTCAGTTGTCAGGGCCTGATATGTAGTGCCGTCGAGTTTAAAAACAGGAATGTTGTTTATTTCGGGAATGTTGACGTCGCGCGATTCGCCAATGGTGCTATATAGACCAATGAGGTTGAGGTTTATTGACGGCAGATAGTTTGCTCGGTAGCTACGTTGTGTGCTACGTACGCCCTCTGTTTTGCTCTCTGCTTGTTTGATTTCGTGGTTGTTAGACAGTGCCATGTCTCGACACTCTTCTATTGTCAGCATTTTTTGAGCTGTGGCACTATGACATATCGTCATGCTAAGTGTCATCAGAGCAACGTATTTTGTTACACTCATCGGTATTAGGTTGAAATTAACGATTGCAAATTTAATGATAAATGTTGTTGAAGAGAGCAAAAACACGATTGCAATCTGTGTCGGGTCTCTTGTTGCAATGCCGATTTCGTAGCTTACAAAAGACTTGTAATGTAGACTGTGTGAATAAGCGTTTTACGTAAAAATGGGCGTTTGAGATAACAACTTGAAAGATATTGCATAAATTGCATTACAAAATGAATAAACAAGACAACAAAATGGCAGAAAAAATAAAAGTTGCTGTAGTCGGCTACGGCAATATAGGCAAGGCCGCCATAGAGGCTTTGAATGTTGCGCCCGACATGGAACTCGTAGGTGTTGTGCGTCGAAGTGTTAGTGGTGCACAGCCCAGCGAACTTGCAAACGTCAAGGTGGTGGACGACATTGACAAACTCGGCAAGGTCGACGTCGCATTGCTTTGTACGCCTACGCGTGCTGTGCCCGAGACGGCTAAGAGCATTCTTGCCAAGGGCATTGCAACTGTCGACTCGTTCGACATCCACACGCGTGTGGTTGGCCTTCGCAAAGAGCTTGGCGAAGTCGCAAAAAAATATAACACGGCAGCTATCATTTCGGCAGGTTGGGATCCGGGTTCGGACTCGATGATACGTGCCATAATGGAAGCTATGGCACCTCGTGGACTGACATATACGAATTTTGGTCCCGGACGAAGCATGGGACACACCGTGTGCGCCAAGAGCAAAGAAGGCGTGCGCGATGCTCTGAGCATGACGATACCTTTGGGTACGGGCATTCACAGACGCATGGTGTACGTAGAACTTGAACCTGGGCATAAGCTCGAAGACGTTGCGCGTGCAATAAAAGAAGATGACTACTTTGCACACGATGAAACGCACGTTATTGAAGTGCCGAGCGTCGACGCTCTCAACAACGTAGGGCATGGTGTCGACCTCATACGCAATGGCGTGTCGGGCACGACGGCCAATCAAAATCTTCGTTTCGAGATGAAGATAAACAACCCGTCGCTTACTGGTCAGGTAATGGTGTCGTGCGCTCGTGCTGTGCTACGTCAGCAGCCCGGTTGCTACACAATGATTGAAATAGCACCAGTCGACTTGTTGGTAGGCGAACGCGAGGCTCTCGTAGGTCGACTCGTGTAGGGCCAAGCAAACGAAAAGAACAGATGGGCTACGATGTTCGGCAAAATAGGACATCGTAGCCTATTCTTTTTATGTGTCGTTTTTGGCGAATTAACATAACATTTTCAGCAAAAAGACGTAATTTTGAAAATAGACTAATAATTAATAATAACATAAAAAGTAATGGCAGTTAACTACAAGAACATTGGTCTTGTCAACACACGAGAAATGTTCAAAAGAGCCATCAACGGCGGCTGGGCAGTACCAGCATTCAACTTCAACAACCTTGAACAGCTGCAAGCCATCATAAAGGCATCGGCAGAATTGAAATCGCCTGTGATTCTTCAGGTGAGCAAAGGTGCACGCAACTATGCCAACGCAACGCTCTTGCGCTACATGGCAGAAGGTGCAGTAGAATATGCCAAGGAACTTGGCTGCGCCAACCCTGAAATCGTGCTCCACCTCGACCACGGCGATAGCTTCGAGCTTTGCAAAAACTGTGTCGACATGGGTTTCTCATCGGTGATGATAGACGGTTCATCGCTTCCGTACGACAAAAACGTTGAGCTGACTCGTCAGGTCGTCGACTATGCTCACAAATATGACGTAACGGTAGAAGGTGAACTCGGTGTGCTTGCTGGCGTAGAAGACGAAGTACAAGCCGAAGAAAGCCACTACACAAAGCCCGAAGAAGTAATCGACTTCACGAGCAAGACGGGTGTTGACTCTCTTGCCATCTCTATTGGCACAAGCCATGGCGCTTACAAGTTTAAGCCCGAACAATGCACCCGCGACCCGAAGACTGGTCGTTTGGTTCCTCCTCCATTGGCATTCGACGTTTTGGACGCCATCATGAAGCAACTTCCTGGCTTCCCCATTGTGCTCCACGGCTCGTCGTCGGTACCCCAAGAGTATGTCGACATCATCAACCAATATGGTGGCAAGTTGCCCGATGCTGTCGGTATCCCCGAAGAGCAACTCCGCAAGGCTGCCAAGAGTGCTGTCTGCAAGATTAACATCGACTCCGACAGCCGTTTGGCATTTACGGCAGCAGTCCGCAAGACTCTCGCTGAGAAGCCAGCTGAGTTCGACCCACGTAAGTTCTGCGGTCCCGCTCGCGACCTTATGGAAGTGATGTACAAGCAGAAGATTGTCGACGTGCTTGGCTCAGACAACAAGCTTGCGAAGTAAGTAGACGCAATCAGAATTGCATAGTATACCCCGAACGACAAAGGCTGTTCGGGGTATGTTTTTTATGGATATTTGAAAATATGTTTTGATGTGTGAGTGGTTTGTGTATTTTTTGGTTTATAGGTCAAAATGCAGGCTACGAGGTATCCTCAGCCCTTTGTTTATCTG
>CALAVC010000242.1 GCA_937892095.1 uncultured Bacteroidales bacterium
TAACAGACTTTGCCGAGGGTCGCGGGTTCGAGTCCCGTTTACCGCTCCAATAATAAGCAACAAAAGAATACTATCCCTTGCAAAGTCTGTTAAGCTTTTCTGTGTCAGAGTTGTTGATAACTTGCCACTCCAAAATTTGAAGAAACGACTTCTTGCAATCTTCCCTACAAAAAAACATATTGTGAAACTCATTGCCAAGACGCTTTTCGGAGCCGAAGAACTATTATCCGAAGAACTAAAGAGTTTAGGTGCCACCGAGGTTGAAGTCCAAAGACGTGCAGTCTCGTGTTCTGCCGACAAGAAAACCCTCTACAAGATTTGTTATCAGTCGCGCTTAGCCATTAGAGTAATGATTCTGTTGTCAGAATTTAAAGCCGACAACGAGAATGAACTCTACAAAGGTGTCCGTAGCATTGAGTGGAATACGATAATCCCACAAGGCAAAACGGTATTTATCGACTACATTTCTTTCAGCCAAAATATTGACAATACATCCTATGTCGCTCAAACAGTCTACGACGCCATAAGCGACCAGATGTTAACGGTCGAAGAGCGTTGCCCTCGCTCCGACAATGATAACCCAGACCTACTTATTAATGTTCACGTAACCGATGAGCGCGTAGCCGTATCCGTTGATGCTGTTGGTGCTTCACTCAACCGACGTGGCTATCGCTCGGACAATATCGAAGTAGCCACCAACGAAGTGCTTGCGGCAATACTTGTCGACCTTTCGGGTTGGAAACCTACACAGGCGCTTGTCGACCCCATGTGTGGTGCTGGCACGATATGCATAGAAGCTGCCATGAAAGCACGTCGCATACCTGCTGCCAAATATCGTCGCTACGCTTTTGGCTTTGAGAATATGTCCGACTTCGACTCAGCTCTGTGGGAAAGTGTCAAAAATGAGGCAGATTCGCAAATAAATCATATCAAACTCAATATTGTTGGTAGCGATATAGACACTGATGCCATAGACCTCGCCAAGACCACTATCCTCGAAAATAAAGAACATTTTTCAGACATTCGAATCTCGCGTTGCAGCATTAAGGAGCAAACTCGCATGACGCAAGAGGGTGTCGTGCTTACGTGTCCACCCTACAATGCAGACGAGACTCGTCGTGGACTAAACGACTTCTACAAGGAGATAACCTATCACCTTTCGCACAACTTCCCCGATTTTGACGTCTGGATATACAGCCCAGCTCGTGAAGCCCTGGATAATATCGAGTTTCAGGCTGCAGAAGATATTCGCATAAGCGATGGTAGTCTGCGCTTATATCCGTTCTAAAAAATAAGAGCTAATTATATTTGTTAGAAGGCGATGTCAGAGCATCGTCTTCTTTTTTTATTGTGGATATGTACACATGATTTCTGTCTGTTATTAACTATGAAATGTGTCTGTTTGGGCTTTAAGTATCCTTCAAGCAAACTTTTGTACTTAATAATATATCGGTGGGGGTAAATCTCTTTCCGATATATTGTACTGAATCCACCCAATGCTTTCCCTACACCAAAGTGTAGTAGCATTGGGTGGATTTGTTTTTTGTATAGCATGTACGTCAATTGATTGAATAATAATTAAATAC
>CALAVC010000243.1 GCA_937892095.1 uncultured Bacteroidales bacterium
CCTTTGGAAGTGTTCAAAGAAATGACTAATTTCGAATTCGAAAGCGTTGCATTATCAACTTGAATTCTGCAATTTCGAATTCGAAAGCGTTGCATTATTAACTTGAATTCTGCTAATAATTTTCATAGACGATTTCTGACAAGTCTACGAGAAAAAGTGGTCTATGGTTTTAGATACCGCCAGTCATTTTTTTATACAACTCGAGTGCGTAGAGGTCTGTCATGCCACTGACAGTGTCGACAGCACTCATGACTTTGTCGTAGACGGGTGATTGAGGGTCGACACTATATTGCTCGGGTATAAATGGCAAGACGAGCGAAGAAAAATAGCTATGGGGCGAAACGAGTGCACTGATAAATTTATCGAGCAAGGTGCCTATTATGGCGAAACCAGACAACTCGACTTGTGCCACCGTAGTGTGATGGTAGATGCGTTCGATGGCAGTTCGAGAGATGTGTTTCATAGCATCGCCAACGCGACCAGAAAGATGGTCGAGCAAAGAGCCAGTAAATGAGCCATTTAGGATTTCTTCTTCGTTGTCGACGAATATGTTTGTTGCACAATCTATCAGACGGCCGACAACAAGAGTGCGCATGTATGCCACCTGCTCGTGGCGATCGGTTACCGTTTGCGACACGTTGTGCACAGTCTCGTATATACGGCTATCAGCAATGGGGTCGAAGAAGTTCATGAAGAGACTTCGCGTCTCGTCGAAAGATAGTATTCCAAGTCGGCAAGCGTCTTCGGCATCCATAACTTGATAGCAAATGTCGTCGGCAGCTTCGACAAGATAGACGAGAGGATAACGAGCAAACTTTTGATTTTCGGGGTCGAGGAGTGGTATTTGCAGAGTTTGGGCAATAGACCTATAGATGGCTTCGTCCTGCTCAAAAAAACCAAATTTTTGTTTCTTCTTGCCAGCAATCGACGAGTAGGGATATTTGACGACCGATGCCAGAGTTGGCATAGTGAGAGCGAAACCACCTTGTCGACGACCACGAAAAGTGTGGGAGAGGAGACGAAATGTGTTGGCATTGCCATCGAAGCACTCAACATCGGCACGTTGCTGGGGGGTAAGTTCAACAAGCTTTTGACCATTGCCATTCAAGAAGTAGTGGCTTATGGCTTTTTCGCCCGAATGTCCGAAAGGAGGGTTGCCAAGGTCGTGTGCAAGGCACGCAGCCGAGATTATCGCACCAAGCGAAGCGAAATCGTGGCAATAGGGTTCGGAAGCATATTTTTCGGCAAGTCGGGTGGCAACAGAATTAGCCAATGAGCGACCGACGGAAGATACTTCTATGCTATGTGTGAGACGATTGTGGACAAAGACAGTGCCTGGCAATGGAAAGACTTGCGTCTTGTTTTGCATACGCCGAAAAGGTGCCGAGAAAATTATGCGGTCATAGTCGCGCTGAAACTCGGTGCGCGCGTGTTTAATGTCTTGAGTAGGCTTGCCGAGGCGTGCTGCAGTAAGCAGTGTCGGCCATTGCATTAGGGTCATTTTTGGGGAATGAGATATACTTATTTGCCTTGGCGGACAGACTGCAATTTGCCATTTCGCCAAATTTCAGTTTTCTCGAGTTTTCCTTTGGCGTTGTAGGTGTATCGTTCGCCATTGTAGAGTACGCCATCACGATATTCGCCTTTTTGGCTCATACGACCTGCAGAATCGAAGAAAGTGTAATTGCCAGAGCCTTTAAACTCTGCTACATCGCGTTTTTCGGTAACTGGTGGCACGTCGACCGCTTGTGAGCCTTGGAATTTGCCACTACTATCATAATTGCGTTCCATGACCTTGGTGCCTTGCTCGTTGAATATGGTCAGTGTGCCAGCAATCTTGCCATTAGCCCATTCGCCTTCGAACATTTTGTTGCCGTTTTCGTGATAGTAGGTTTGCTTACCTACTCGTTTGCCATCGTTGCCATAGGTAAAGGTACAACTCTTATTGCCATTCTGATAGTATCTTTCGTATTCGCCTTCCCAATGGTCTATTTTCCAATAACCTTTTTCCATTATGGTGCCATCGGGGAAATAGTATATCGCAAGACCTTCGGCCACACCCATGTTGAAAGTAACACTGCTTTTGCAGATGCCGTCGGCTGTCATGGTTTTCCACTCACCATGTTTCTTACCATCGACATAGCTACCTTCGTCTGTTTTGCCGTTCTTATTCTTGATTTTCCAAAGCCCCTGACGAACACCGTTTATGGTCTGGTTGATGGAGTCGGTAGGTTCGTCTTGCGCAAAGGTTGGGATTTGAAAGAGGCTTACAACGGAAAAGACTAGCATCAGGCATAGAAAAACAAATACTTTAATAATTCTAACTATAAATCGTCTAATCATAAATTCACTCCTCGCTAAAGTGGTATATATCTTTTAGTTTTCAAAGAAAACGTTATGCGCAAATTTAAATAATTTATCGTACGCAAAGGCGCACAATGTGTTGTAATAGTCAACAAAATGGGGGAGGAAGAGGCGGTAAATCGAAGTAGAGGGCAGCAAAATGCGTGCCGACACGACAAAATATAGTAAATTAGCAATACAGAACTAACGTTAACAAAAAGGATGAAAAGAAAAAAAATTGGACTTGCAGCGTGCATGGTCATTGCAGCGACAGGTCAGCTGATGGCTCAATACCCCAAGCTGACAAAAGATGACGTGGCACGCGAAGAAAACATAAAGCAAATTGCCGAAGCACACTCTGACAGTGCGTGGGCCGTAGCGTTGCCAATCATAGAGGCAGAAGCACGCAATGGACGCCCGTACATTCCATCGGCAAGACGTCCGACCGACTTGCCACAAGCTGACATTCCATCGTTTCCGGGTGCTGAAGGTGGTGGCATGTATTCGTTTGGTGGACGTGGCGGAAAAGTGTTGACCGTAACGAACCTCAACGACGACGGACCTGGCTCATTGCGTTGGGCATGCGAACAAGGAGGTGCGCGAATTGTTGTCTTCAATGTATCGGGCACGATTCGCATCAAGACCCCTATAATAATTCGTGCGCCCTACATTACAATAGCAGGACAAACTGCACCGGGCGACGGCGTACAGGTAACGGGCGAAACCATTTGGGTCAACACACACGATGTGGTTGTACGTCATATGCGTTTCCGTCGTGGCGAGACAGACGTAGCTCGACGTGATGACACTTTTGGTGGCAATCCTGTGGGCAACATTATGCTCGACCACTTAAGCTGTTCGTATGGACTTGACGAAAACATATCGTTTTATCGCCACATGTTTCAGCCCGGTCCGACGTATCCTACCGAAAAGTTGCCTACGGTCAACGTAACAATTCAGAACTCAATCTCGGCAAAGGGACTCGACACGTTCAACCACTCGTTTGGCTCGACGCTTGGTGGCGAGAACTGCGCATTCGTACGCAACCTGTGGGCTTCGAACACTGGTCGAAACCCAAGTATTGGTTGGAACGGCATTTTCAACTTCTGCAACAACGTGGTGTATAATTGGGTGCATCGTTCAATGGACGGTGGCGACTGGTCGGCACTCTACAACATATACAACAACTACTTTAAGCCTGGACCAGCTACGCCAGTCGACAAAGCGACAGGACACAGAATCTTGAAGCCCGAAGCAGGACTTAGCCGAAACGAGCATAAGAAATATGGTCGAGTATATTGCGAAGGCAACATCGTGGAAGGCAATGAGCGCGTAACGAAGAACAACTGGGATGGTGGTATACAGCCCGAAGGCGAGGATAATCCGGGACCTGAGGAGCCATATTACCACTGGTACAAAAAGTTCCCCCACCCCTACTACACAGAAATGTCGGCCACAGAAGCCTACGACTTTGTGCTTGCAAACGCTGGCGCAACAATGCCATGCCGTGATATTCTTGACAAGCACATCATAGAAGAAGTTAGGACTAACAAACCGTACTACGTGCCCGACGCAAAACCAGATACCATACAATTTAAGTATCGTCGTCTGCCCAAAGACTCTTGGACGATTGGCATCATTACGGACCCACAACAATATGGCGGACTGCCAGAATATGGCAAATGGAAGCCATACAAGGACACAGACGGAGACGGAATGCCAGACAGCTGGGAAAAAGCCAATGGACTCGACCCCAAAGACCCGTCGGATGCTAACAAGGACTGCACAGGCGATGGCTATACGAACATAGAGAAGTACATTAACGGCATTAGCACAAAGACTAAGACCGATTGGACAGACTTGAAGAATAATCATGATACACTGAAAGGTCTGAAAAGCCTGATGGACAACAAGAAGTAAGCACTTTCAGAGTCATTTAATATGGGAGCCTCTGCACACCACGTGCGGAGGCTCTTGTTGTTTTGTAGACATCGGAGTCAGTTAATCAAAAATTGTTAATTTTACATTCAGAAGCCCCTTCCTCACTCAATAACGTAGCCAACGCATATTATGAGTGCAATAACGCTTCTGAACAACATCTTTATCAACACATGTCGCATAGTTCGCAACGTAGTTGTGGAGTGTCCAGTGGAGACGATCGTATGCTTGTGCATATACGCATTGTGGATACAGCAAAGCTTGGGACTAAGCACTAATTACGAGTACATTTTTTTGGCTGTCGTACCAGCCATAAGCCTGCCACTTTCGATACATGTCAACTTGGGTAAGAGGCGTTGGTATTATTGGGCATCGGTGCTATGCGTTGTTCCATTTGCATTTGTCAACATGACGTGGAACGAAGGCACAGCCTTGTGGGATGTACGATTTTGGATGTTATACCCACTTTCGCTAATAATATTTCTGATAGGTTTTAAGGTTCAAGCCGACCGTTCGTTTTCCATTTGGATAACATCGACACTTACGACCCTACTGACAAGCATAGTCTTGCCGACACTGACACTTGGCGGCATACACTTGATACTCTACACGATAGAAAATCTTTTTGACGTAGAAATTGGTCGTTCGGTCTACGAACAAATAACGTTGTTTTGGCTGTGCGTAGTGGCACCCCTGACAGCCTCGGACATGGTGCGACGGGGAGTAGAATTGTCGGACGGCAGAGCACGACAAAACGTTTTCTTGCGCTACGTGTGTACACCTCTACTCATTGGATACACGTGCATAGTCATCATCTACACCATATACGTTTGTGCAAACTACATTTCGGACGGCACTCTGCCAGAGGGTGGTGTTACTCTGATGTTGACACCGTTTATAGGCACGTGCATATTCTTCCGGATGATTAACCTTTCGTCGGCAAAGCCAATTGCCGAGTGGTTTTATCAGCATTTGCCATATTTTTGTTTGCCAGCACTTGCACTTTTATGGGTTGGCATTGGCGTGCGAGTGTACGAATACGGACTCACATATCCGCGACTATTCTTGCTACACGCAGCAGCCTACCTTACTTATGCACTTGTTGTGTTTATCGTTGGTAAGAGTCGCAACACATATTGGACAATATCTGTTGTGTGGGCAATAACTATGTTTATCGTTACATACATTACGCCTCTGATTTGGTCCACATCGTTGCAAACCCACATTGACGGTCAAGAATCTATGCACGAGACAACAGATTCAATTGCGGTTGCCACACCAGCAATAGACTTGGCTCTTGACATAGAATCGATAAAGTTGGGCGAATATAACGAATGGGTGCTTCAAGAAACCGATTCGTACATAGAGAATGGTTGCATAAATATATGTGATAACGACGGAACACTACTGCTTTCTGTCGACATGCGTAGCCAGCTGTTGGAAGACAGTACGCTAACAGACAGACCAGAGAAACTACTCATTGTGCGAAACGATAGCCTTTTGGCAGTTTTCGAGAGCATATTTGCAGCCACGTGGAGAGACCACGAAGAAGAATATTACTCAACATACAAGCTGTTCCGTCGCTCAAAGGAATAGACACATAGCTCTTTTTTACATCTCGTGAAACTCATTTGGAAATACCTCCGTCCGCATTGGCTATTGGCATCGCTTGCGCCACTATGCGTACTGCTTGAAGTGTGGGCCGAACTCGAACAGCCCGACCTGATGTCTGTGATTGTCGACCAAGGCATACTTGGTTCGCAACCAGAAATAGTATGGCCTACGGGCTTGAAAATGGTCGTCATTATGTTGTTGGGCGTAGTCGGTGGCATACTATCCATTTTTGCAGCTGGCAAAGTGGCGTATCGCTTTGGAGCCGACCTCAGAGCCGACCTGTACAACCGCATTAGTCAATTCTCATTTTCGGATGTAGACCGACTCGAAGCACCTTCGTTGATTACACGTATGGGCGACGATGTCAACCGAGTGCAACAAGTCATACAAGCGTCTATGCGTCTACTCTTCCGAGCGCCATTCCTTTTCATTGGGGCTGTGGTGATGAGCTTCATGATAGACGTCAACGTCTCCATTGTGTTGCTGATGATAATGCTTGCGTCGTTTATGTTTGTGATATTCATCATGCGACGCGCACTTCCACTCTTCGTAAGTCAGCAAAAAAAGCGAGACAATTTTGTGGCCATCGTGCAAGAGATACTTGTGGGCGTGCGAGTCACGAAAGCCTATACCAACGAAAAAGTGGAAAGCGACAAGTTCGACCACGTTAACAACGACCTATTGGATAGCACCATAGTCGTGAGCAGAACGATGAGTTATATGATGCCCGTGGTCAACTTTGCGCTGAATGTAGGCATTATAATAGTGATATATTTTGGTGCACACGAAGTTCAGATTGGCAACATGAAGCTTGGTGGTATAATGGCCACAATCAACTACTTGGCACAAATCCAGATGGCGCTCATGATGGCTTCGCACGTAATAATGAGCATAACTCAGGCACAAGCCTCGCTTAGCCGACTAAAAGAAGTGTTGGCAACACCTACTGAAATTGAGACCGACAACCAAATTCGTCAAGACACGCCAATTGCCGACTACCGCAATGGAGACATAGAATTTAGCAACGTCAGTTTCTCGTACGACGGGCAGAACAGACAACTAAGCAACATATCGTTCCGCTTGCCACAAGGACAGACACTTGCCATACTTGGCGAAACAGGTTCGGGCAAATCGACACTAATCAACCTCATCCCACGATTTTACGACCCGACAGAAGGAGTGATAAGCATTGCAGGCACGCCACTTACTCAAATCGACCGGCGACAACTACAATCGCACGTGTCCGTTGTCATGCAACACTCGCTACTTTTTGGTGGCACGATAAGGTATAACATGCAAATGGGCTGTCCCGATGCTACCGACGAAGAAATCTTGCAAGCGTGCGAAATGGCACAAATAGCCGACCATATCAAAAGCCTACCCGATGGTCTTGACCACATATTGGAACAAGGAGCTACGAATCTGTCGGGCGGACAGAAGCAACGTCTTTGCATAGCACGCACACTTCTTTCGCAACCCGACATAATGATACTCGATGATAGCTTTTGTGCACTCGACTTGCTAACTGAGTCGAAAATAAAGAGTGCGCTCGACAAAATTAAATGCACCAAAATAATTGTCGCGCAACGAATATCTTCCATCCGCAATGCCGATCAGATACTCTTGCTCAGTGCTGGTCGGATTGAGGCATGTGGCACACACTCCGAACTAATGCAGGTCAGTCAAACATATCGCGAGACCTATCGTGCACAGACAGGCGACAACAATAAGCAAGACGTAGCATGAGAAACCCGATGGCACAACGCCCCAACATTGGTAGCACACCAGAAAAAGCACGCAATACACGTCGGACACTATTGCGGCTCCTACCCTATTGGCAAGAGCATTGGCTCGTTATGCTCGGCATGCTTATTTGCTCAACAGCTTCGGTAGGCGTAACGCTTGCTGCACCATATCTTATCGGACGAGCCATAGACGACTGCATACACGTAGGCTTCGACATAAGCGTAGACTTTGCAACAATGACAGTATATCTTGTCGGCTTGGCAATAATATACGTTGTAGGTTGCGCACTAAGCTGGGCTCAAGAATTTGGCATGACATGGGTGTCGCAAAAGATAGTTACCAAACTACGTCGACAGATGATGTCGCACCTTGTCAACTTAGACGTCAACTACTACGACACAAATAGTCGTGGCGACATTCTGAGCCGCTTTGCTAACGATGCCGAACTAATAAAAGACGGCATGGGGCAAACACTCATACAAGTGGTTACGACTGTTGTCTCCATGGTCGGCATGATAACCACAATGATTGTCCTAAGCCCCGAGCTGACAGGGCTTGTATGCCTTAGCATACCTCTTGTGCTAATACTGACACGCGTCATAGTCTCTCGCTCACGCACGTTTTTCAACCGCCAACAAAGCGCACTGGGGCAGATGAACTCTGTCATCGAAGAGAGCATCAACGGACTTAGGGTCATACGCTCGCTTGGTCGCGAAGAAGATTGGCGCACACGCTTTGCCACGGTCAACGAAGAAATGCGGACTTCGGGTACGAAAGCACAAATTAATAGTGGCCTGCTAATGCCAATGTTGCGAGTGTTGGACAACTTTACGTACATCCTCGTAGCAGTTGTTGGCGGAGCCATGGCTTTACGAGGCATGCTGACGGTTGGTGTCATACAATCGTTTTTGCTCTACACTCGCAACTTCCTACGCCCCGTCAACATGATTGCCACGCAAATGAATACCTTGCAGTCGGCCTTTGCTGGGGCAGAGCGCGTGTTCGACATGCTCGACGTAGTGCCACAGATAATGGACAAAGCAGAAGCTATAAATCCGTCTGTCGACGTTCGTGGCGAAGTGATTTTCGACCACGTATCGTTTGGATATGTCAAGGGCAAACCCATCCTTAAAGACGTCTCGTTCACTGCTCGTCCGGGGCAAGTTATAGCAATCGTTGGAGGCACAGGAGCTGGCAAGACAACGCTAATGAACTTGCTCGCTCGCTTCTACGACGTCGACGGAGGTCGCATATTGCTTGACGGGGTAGACATTCGCAACTATGGCATAACATACCTTCGCGACTCGATGGCAATAGTCTTGCAAGAGCCTATACTATTTACCGACACTGTAAAAAACAACATCTGCTACGGTGACCCCGCACGCTCGACACTTGCCGACGCACAAGAATCGGCACGACTGGCCATGGCCGAATCGTTTATCAACCGACTACCACATACCTACGACACCCTGTTGGTTCGCCAAGGCGAAAACATCAGTCACGGACAAAAACAGCTACTTACCATAGCTCGCGCCATACATAGCAATGCTCCAATGCTCGTGCTCGACGAGGCAACAAGCAACATAGACACACACACAGAATTATTGCTACAAAAAGCTATCGAAAACCTAACCAAGGGGCGCACATGCTTCATGATTGCGCACCGACTAAGCACCATTCGCGACGCCGACAACATCCTCGTCATGCAAGACGGCAGAATTGCCGAACAAGGCACTCACGACCAATTACTCGAACGTGGCGGCATATATCGCAACATATACGATAGCCAATTTAATGTCTTATGAAAAGGAGCAAGCGAAAGCGCAAACAAAAAACATACGTCATAATCACACTCTTTGTGGGTGCACTATTTGCTGTAGCCTCCTACGCTTTGTGGCAAGACGGACGATATGCAATTGGTCAGCACATGCGTTGCCAAGATGCCATGCGCAACTATGCCGACAGCGTACGCGTCAATGCCGAGCGATTTAATTTGCCTCCCGAATATCTTATGTCGCTCATAATGCTTGAATGTTCGGGACAAAAAACGCCACCTGCACGCTTTGAACCCAAAATATACGAGCGACTAAAGTCGATTTACAGCACACATAGAGGTAGCCTTGAACACGTCAACTACAACGTTATCTCTAATGCTACCGACGGCACACTGCGCAATTTGGCCAGCTCGTGGGGACCATTTCAACTAATGGGCTACAAGTGTCTACCTTTGGGCATACTCGTAAACGACCTAAGAGGCTCTGCCGACGGACGTAGCGTATACTGGGCATGCAAATGGATACGTAGCGAATATGGCAAATATCTCGACGAAAAGCAGTTTGAAAAAGCCTTTCGCATACACAACACTGGTAGACCCGACGGGCAAACACACAACCCAAACTACGTAGGCAACGGCATGAAATATGTTCGCTATTTTAGTAAACGATTATAATACAGACGTATACAATTAAAGAAATATTTCTTTAATTTTGTGCGCATAACTATGGCTTTAAGCGCAATATTCGTTTTCTTTGCACGACACAAAACACATAACCCATCATAGGGCATAAGAGGCAACATTTATGGTCCTCGACAAACTATATGCAGCAACACAACGCTCCGCCAACGCTCGTCAGCATGGCGTGGGGCGTTGTCTTTCGTTTATGCCCAAGTCAACCTCCGAAATACAAACTTTCATCAACAATACCAATGTCTGACGTTATCAAACTAAAAAAAGGTCTGGACATACGCCTCAAGGGCAAAGCCGATACGGTGTATGGACAGGCAGCGTCGCCCGAGCTTTATGCCATAAAGCCCACAGACTTCTTTGGACTCAAACCCAAAATGCAAGTCAAAGAAGGCGATAAGATTGAAGCGGGCAGCACTCTCTTCACAGACAAAAACCTCACCGATGTGCGTTTCGTTTCTCCAGTAAGCGGCATCGTAGAGGCTATACGTCGTGGCGAAAGACGTGCCATACTCGAAGTCGTAGTACGAGCTTCCGAAAAACCAGCCCCTGTCGAAATAGAAAAATTAGACACGGCAAAAGCTTCGCGCGAGCAAGTTATCGACAAACTATTGCAGACTGGTGCGTGGACCTATTTCCGTCAGCGCCCCTACAATGTCATTGCCAATCCAACCCTCAACCACAAGGCAATCTTCATCTCAACATTTGACACCGCACCTCTTGCGCCCGACTACGACCACGTCATACGTGGCAACGAAGAAGACTTCCAAGCAGGCGTAGACGTTCTCGCTAAGATTGCGCCTGTGTATATAGGAACACACGGAAACAACAGCTCTAAAGCTTTCATAGGCGCACGCAACGCAACCGTAACAGCTTTCGAAGGAGCTCACCCTGCTGGCTGCGTAGGTGTACAAATAAACCACACCAACCCCATCAACGCAGGCGAAACAGTCCTTACCATCCAACCACAAGAAGTCGTGGCCATAGGCAAGATATTTGCTCAGGGCAAACTCGACTTCTCGCGCGTGGTAGTTCTTGCGGGTCCCGAAGTTCGCAAGCCACTATACTTCCGTACCACACTTGGCGCACAAGTATCGACCATCGTTGCAGGCAATGCCAAGACTGCCGACGAAGGCGCACGACTAATCAGTGGCAACGTTCTGACAGGCAAGCAAATAGCTGCCGATGGCTTCCTTGGCTACTACGACAGCCAACTCACAGCCATAACCGAAGGCAACAAGAGCGAGTTCTTCGGTTGGATAACGCCAGGTTGCAACAAGTTCTCTGCCAGCCGTACATTCTTTACTTGGCTACAAGGCAAGAAGGAGTACACACTCGACACCAACACCCACGGTGAACAACGAGCCATCGTCGTAAGTGGCGAAATGGAAAAAGTATTCCCCATGGACATCTATCCCGAACACCTCATCAAAGCCATTCTTGATCGCGACATCGACAAGATGATAGAACTCGGCATCTACGAAGTTGTGGAAGAGGACATGGCTCTGTGCGATTTTGTCAACACTTCCAAACTGCCAATCCAAAAGATACTACGCAACGGCTTGGCTCTCATGATGGAAGAAGTAGGCTAAAAACATCATTTGAAAAGATATTACACAAATTCTAAAACTATCCTACTTTGGAATCTTTAAGAAAATATCTGGATAGCGTGAAGCCCAACTTTGAGAAAGGTGGGAAATATCAGAAGTTCCAAGCAACCTTTGAGGCCTTCGAGAGCTTCCTCTTCGCGCCAGCCACAACAAATCAAAGTGGCGTACACATCCGCGATGGTGTCGATCTAAAGAGAGTCATCTCAATGGTCATCATTGCACTCATTCCTGCCATGCTGTTCGGTATCTGGAACACTGGCTACCAACACTACCAAGCACTGGGGCTCGAACAATCGTTTTTCTGCAACTTCATCTATGGCCTGAAAATATTCGTACCAATGGCCATCGTCAGCTACGTTGTAGGTCTGACCATAGAGTTTGCTACCGCACAAATACGTGGCGAACAAGTCAACGAAGGTTTTCTTGCCACAGGTCTGCTAATCCCACTAATCATGCCAGCCGACGTGCCCCTTTGGATGGTGGCAATAGCCACGGCATTCTCGGTAATCTTCGTCAAGGAAGTGTTTGGTGGCACTGGCATGAACATTTGGAACCCAGCTCTCGTTGCTCGCGCATTCCTATTCTTTGCCTATCCAAGCAAGATGAGTGGTGATAGCGTATGGTATGGTGTCGACCAAGCCGTCGACGGCTTCACTGGAGCCACTGCTCTTTCGCTCGCTGGTAGCAACATCGATGTAGCCACTGCCAAATACGATTTTATGACAGCTTTTATGGGCTACATGCCAGGCTCCATTGGCGAGACAAGCGCTCTCTGCATACTCATTGGCGGACTCTTCTTATTGCTCACCGGCGTAGCAAGTTGGAAAGTTATGTGCTCAGTATTTGTAGGAGGTGCACTCACGGCATTCCTATTCAATCAGTTTGGTCCCGACACCAACATAGCTCACTTGCCTTGGTACTTGCACCTCGTGTATGGTGGCTTCTGCTTTGGCGCAGTCTTTATGGCCACAGACCCCGTAACATCGTGCCGCACCGAAACGGGTAAATACATCTTCGGTCTGCTCGTAGGCTTCGTAGCCATAGTGGTTCGTGTGCTCAACCCTGGCTATCCCGAAGGCATGATGCTCGCCATACTCTTTATGAACACCGTAGCGCCACTCATCGACTACTTCGTTGTCGACAGCAATATAAGCCGTCGTAAAAAACGCGCACTCAAAGTAGCAAAAAAAGATTAGTCAACCACACAAAAGCTTAAATGATGTCTACAGAAAATAAGAAAGGCTTGTCCACCAACAGCAATGCCTACACGCTCATTTATGCGGCCGTCTTGGTGGTGATTGTCGCATTTTTGCTCAGCTTTGTAGCCTCTACCCTCAAAGCACGTCAGGACGACAACGAACGTCTTGACAAAAAAGCCCAAATACTTAGCGCCATTGGCGTAAACGACGACGACACACAAGCCGCCTATGACAAATATGTACGCGCAGAACAAATTGTCAATGCCAACGGTGAGGTTGTCAAAACCGAAGGTGGCTTCGATGTCGACTTCAACAAACAAGCCGACGACAACAACCTGCCTGTCTACGTATGCGAAAAAGATGGTCAGACCAAATACATCATCCCACTTCGTGGCAACGGACTTTGGGGACCAATCTGGGGCTATATCGGTCTGAAAGAAGACAAGAACACCATAGAGGGAATATACTTTGCCCACGAAAGTGAGACCCCAGGTCTGGGCGCAGAAATAGTTACCGACAAATTCCGCGACCCATTCAAAGACAAGCAAATTAAGAAAAACGGTGAGGTAGTCTCTGTTGCCGTCCTTAAAAAAGGTCTTACGGCCGACGGACAAGACCAAGTAGACGCCATCTCAGGTGGCACGATCACTTCAAATGGTGTCAACGAAATGCTCAAGACTTGTCTTGCTAAGTACAAAAACTTCTTAACAAAGTAAACTCGGAGGACAATTAAAATGAGTGAACTATTCTCTAAGAACAACAAGGACGCATTCCTCCTGCCATTGGGCAAAAATAATCCCGTCACCGTACAGGTGCTCGGCATCTGCTCTGCCTTGGCCGTAACAGCTCAGCTAAAACCAGCCTTGGTAATGGGACTCGCCGTAACGGTCATCGTAGCCTTCGCCAACGTCATCATATCGCTCATACGCAACACCATACCTATGCGTATCCGAATCATAGTACAACTCGTTGTCGTTGCTGCACTTGTAACAATAGTCAACCAAATACTGAAAGCCTTTGCATACGATGTCAGCAAAGAGCTTTCAGTCTACGTGGGTCTTATCATAACCAACTGTATCCTCATGGGTCGCCTCGAAGCCTTTGCTATGATGAATAAGCCGTGGCCATCGTTCCTCGACGGACTTGGCAACGGACTTGGCTATGCTAAGATACTCGTCATTGTAGCATTCTTCCGCGAGCTATTGGGCTCTGGCACCCTACTCGGCTACGATGTCTTGGGCTGGGCTCAGCAGTTTGGCTATCAGAACAACGGTCTGATGCTCATGCCTGCAATGGCACTAATCGTTGTAGCTTGCATCATTTGGTGGCAACGCGCCCACGACAAAGAATTGCAAGAAAAATAACCCATTTGTCAAATCTATTCTGTTATACATAAAACACAATGGAAAATAGCTTATTGAGCTTGTTCGTCCGCTCCATATTTGTGGACAACATGATCTTTGCGTTCTTCCTTGGCATGTGTTCCTACCTTGCCGTGTCGAAAAACGTCAAGACAGCCATAGGGCTCGGCGTGGCCGTCACCTTTGTCTTGGCAGTAACGTTGCCCGTCAACTATCTTTTGCAAAGATACGTACTTGCCGAAGGTGCCATAGTAGAGGGTGTCGACCTCTCGTTCCTTAGCTTCATACTCTTCATTGCCATAATTGCTGGCATTGTACAGATTGTCGAAATGGTGGTCGAAAAATACAGCCCATCTCTCTACAATCAACTCGGCATATTCTTGCCACTAATAGCTGTCAACTGTGCCATTATGGGTGGCTCACTCTTTATGCAACAACGCATAGGACTCGACCCATCCGACCCTAAGGCAATCACAAGTCTTGCCTCGGCATTCGTCTACGCTTTGGGCTCTGGTCTTGGTTGGCTTGTGGCCATAGTATTGCTTGCAGCCATACGCGAAAAAATGGCATATAGCAATGTCCCTGCCGCTCTAAAAGGCCTTGGAATAACGTTTATCGTTGTAGGTCTTATGGCCCTCTCGTTCATGTGCTTCTCTGGCCTCAAAATCTAATTAGTAACTTGCAACACATTAGATAATGGATACAAACCTTATATTGGCAAGCATCGGGGTATTCCTGACCATTATATTGCTGCTCGTCATAATCTTGCTTGTGGCCAAAAAGTACTTGACCACCTCTGGCAACGTCAGCATAACCATCAACGACAAAGACAAAGTCGAAGTGGTTGCTGGTGGCTCACTGCTCTCCACACTCTCCGAAAATGGCATCTACTTGCCTTCGGCTTGTGGTGGTAAGGGCTCTTGCGGACAGTGCAAATGTCAAGTAGTAGAAGGTGGCGGAGAAATTCTCCCATCGGAAAAAGGACACTTCACTCGTAAGGAGCAAAAAGACCATTGGCGTCTTGGCTGCCAAACCAAAGTCAAAGGCGACCTCAAAATCAAGGTCCCCGAATCGGTCATGGGCGTCAAAGAATACGAATGCACGGTCATCTCAAACAAGAACGTGGCCACCTTTATCAAAGAATTCAAGGTTCAGCTACCCGAAGGTGCCCACATGGACTTTTTGCCTGGCTCTTACTCGCAAATTAAGATTCCAAAGTTTGTAGTCAACTACAACGACTTCGACCGTTCGCTCATTGGCGACCAGTACGTCTCGTCGTGGGAACACTTCAAAATGTTCGACCTCGTCTGCAAAAACGAAGAAGAGACCATACGTGCCTACTCCATGGCCAACTATCCTGCCGAAGGCAACGTCTTCATGCTGACAGTCCGCATTGCCACACCACCATTTAAACCCAAAGACCAACAAAAGCCTGGTGCAAACAACTTTATGGACGTCAACCCGGGCATAGCCTCTTCGTACATCTTCTCGCTCAAGCCAGGCGACAAGGTAATCATGAGCGGTCCTTACGGCGACTTCCACCCACACTTCGACTCGAAGAAAGAAATGATTTGGATTGGTGGGGGCGCAGGCATGGCACCCTTGCGTGCTCAAATAATGCACATGACCAAGACTTTGCACACGACCGACCGTGAAATGCACTATTTCTACGGCGCTCGAGCACTCAACGAAGTATTCTACCTCGAAGACTTCTTGCAACTCGAAAAAGAGTTCCCCAACTTCCACTTCCACCTTGCCCTCGACCGCCCCGACCCCGCTGCCGACGCAGCTGGCGTGAAGTATACTCCGGGCTTCGTAGCACCTGTGATGTACGAGACATATCTCAAAGACCACGAAGCTCCCGAAGACATAGAGTACTACATGTGTGGTCCCGGTCCAATGTCTAAGTCGGTTGTCGTCATGCTCGACGGACTCGGCGTAGAGCCTCAAAGCATCATGTACGACAACTTCGGCGGATAGGAAATATTTCCGACCCCCAAAAATAGAATGCAACAACTCGAGTGTTCGAGTTGTTGCATTTTTTGTAGAATTTACATACTCTACAGACATGGAATATAATTCTTTTTCGCCTACATGCCATCATTCTATCGTAAGTCCTTAGTACGGAAATAGTTATCTTTACACAAAGAAATACAAGACTATAAAAATATGTTTTCAGGAATAGTTGAAGAGAGTGCCACGGTGGTAGGTCTCGAAAAAGAAGGTGGCAATCTGCATCTTACACTCACATGCTCCTTTGCATCTGAGCTAAGTATTGACCAAAGCGTGGCGCACAATGGCGTGTGCCTGACAGTTGTCCGACTCGATGGCGACCGATATACCGTAACAGCAGTCGAAGAGACGCTCCGACGCTCCAATCTTGGACTGCTCAGCATTGGCGACCACGTCAACGTTGAGCGTAGCATGATAATGAATGGTCGACTTGATGGTCATATCGTACAAGGACACGTCGACTGCCGCGCAACGTGTACCGATATCCGCGAGACCGATGGCAGCTATCTCTATACCTTTCGCTACTCTGTTGAGCGCGAAATGGCTCGACGAGGCTACTTCACTGTCGAAAAAGGCTCTGTGTGCGTCAACGGTGTCAGCCTAACAGTGGTCAACAGCACCGACAACGGATTCTCTGTGGCAATAATTCCATACACACACGACAACACAAATTTTGCCGATATACAAAAAGACTCTGTGGTCAACATAGAGTTCGACATAATTGGCAAGTACCTTTGCAAGATGCACCACTATGAAGATTAAACACCACCTATGCCTATGTGGCACATTGTGCCTGCTCGTGGCAGCCATAAGCTCCTGTTCGGGTTCACAGACCACCACAAAACGCACCACCACAACCACCACAAAAAAAACATCTTCTTCAAGCAGTAGTAGTTCTACGACGGCAAAAATTGGTGCAGTGCTAAGTGGTCAGGCTTCATATTATGCCGACAAGTTTGTCGGCAAATCTACAGCAAGCGGCGAAAAATATGTCCACAACAAACTAACAGCTGCACATCGGACGCTACCCTTTGGCACAATGCTACGCGTAACCAACAAAGCCAACGGCAAAAGTGTTGATGTGCGAGTCAACGACCGCGGTCCGTTTAAAGAGGGGCGCATTGTCGACCTCTCGAAATCGGCAGCTCAGAAAATCGACATGATAAAAGATGGCGTTGTAAACGTCTCAGTAACCATAATTAGCTTGCCATAATGGGAGACGATTCTTTGGTTGCACTCGCCGACACCAGCACGGTTGCAACATCAGGTGCCGAAGCCACACATCAAGTCATGCCACATGCCGAAGGCTTCATGATAGACATAGCTCGCTTCTTACTCCGCGTGTTTGGAGCCACTCACGTGTCCGAGACAGTAGCGACACTACTTATGGTGTTCTTGTCCACCGTCGTGTCTATATCCATATTTTGGCTCGTGCGACGAATACTCTTCTCGGTTGTCGATAGCATAGTCAAAAAGACCAATACAGATTGGGACGACAAAATATTCAATCATAAGGTACTCAACCGCGCAGCCTATCTGCCTTCAATCATTTCTATGATGGCCTTTGGCATGGCCATCGAGGCCGACAATTGGATTATACACGTCTACATGAAGTGTGTGTTCCTCTATATGACACTCAGTGTCAGTCAGTTCTTAGTGTCGCTCATCAACTCTGTTTTCGAGGCATTTTGCGAAAAGAACCCCAAATTGCGGTCGCTTGGTAGCGTCAAGCAACTCGTAGTCTACGTCATATACATCATGATGTTCATCGTCATGGTTAGCATAGTCATAGACAAGAACCCGACAGCAATAATAGGAGCCCTTGGCGCATCGGCAGCCATAATGACTTTGGTCTTCAAAGAGACAATCGAGAGCCTCGTAGCAGGCATACAACTTGCGGGCAACAATATGCTCTCGCCGGGCGACTGGGTCGTTGTGCCGAAAGCCGATGCCAACGGAATAGTAACAGAGGTCAATCTGAACACAGTAAAAATTCGCAATTGGGACAATACGATAACCACCGTGCCACCATCGACGCTTCTCAAAGACTCTTTTACCAATTGGAAAGGAATGAAAGAAGGTGCAGGTCGGCGCATAGCTCGCTCAATAAACATCAATATGGACACAGTCCGCTTCTTGACCGAAGAAGAGCTACAACGCTACCAATACATGCCCGAACTCTACAACTTTTTTGAACACCGCAAACAGGGTGGCGAAGCCGCAATGGAAGACGTAACGAACCTCACGCTTTTCCGACACTACATGTACACATATCTTAGTCGCCACCCACAACTTGTTCGCGAAGGCAAAGGCAACAATATGCGCGTCATGGTACGTTATATGCCAGCCACACAACATGGCATGCCCGTAGAACTATATTGTTTTACACGCACCAAAGTATGGGAAGAGTACGAAGCCATAATGGCAGACATTATGGACCATACAATAGCCTCACTCCCACTATTTGGTCTACGCCCCTATCAAATTTCAGCTTCACTCAGACCAGACTCCGAAAACATTCAAGACCCAATTGCACATAGCCGTTTAGCAATCGACGAGTACAAACCGAACGACAATAAAAAAATAGAATAAGGCACTCAACAACAAACCAATACAAGAACAGAGGTAATCCACAATATCTTCGCCTTACGTGTTTCGCGTAATCTGCCCATATACACCGAAAAACATCTTATCGAAAAAGTAAACTCTATCAAAAAAAATGTATATTTGCGCCGATTAAAAAGACGATGAATGTTCCAAACCCTTGCCATAGTGCTACATCGAGTGCTTATTATTCTTGTGGTAACGCCATGAGAAGGGGTAAGCAATGTAGTGCAACGACATGGGAAACATAGCACATAAGCCCCTTCTCTTTGTAGAGAGGGGGCTTCCTTTTTAACCCATGCAGAACAAAAACAAGAATCGATATACAACTCAAAAAATGGCAGAAGAAACAAAATACAAAATAGCCTTGCGTAGCTCTGCAACCACCAACGGCAGACGAATGGCTGGCGCTCGTGCTCTATGGGTTGCCAATGGCATGAAACGCGAACAACTTGGCAAGCCCGTCATTGCCATTGTAAACAGCTTCACACAGTTCGTCCCTGGGCACACTCACCTTCACGAGATTGGTCAGTACGTCAAGAGCGAAATCGAAAAACGTGGTTGTTTCGCTGCCGAGTTCAACACCATAGCCGTCGACGATGGCATAGCCATGGGACACGATGGCATGCTCTATTCCCTCCCAAGCCGCGACGTCATTGCCGACAGCGTCGAGTATATGGTCAATGCGCACAAAGCCGATGCCATGATTTGCATATCCAACTGCGACAAGATAACTCCTGGCATGCTGATTGCCGCCATGCGACTCAACATACCAGCAGTCTTCTGCTCTGGTGGACCTATGGAAGCTGGCGTGCTTGGCGAACAAAAGCTCGACCTCATAGACGCCATGATTAAGAGTGCCGACACATCTGTCTCCGACGACGAAGTTGCCAAGATAGAGCAATCGGCTTGCCCAACATGTGGCTCTTGTTCTGGCATGTTCACCGCCAATTCAATGAACTGCCTTACCGAAGCCATCGGGCTTTCGCTCCCTGGCAATGGAACCATAGTAGCCACTCACGAAAAACGCAAACAACTCTTTGCCGATGCAGCTCGTTTGCTCGTCGACAACACATATAAATACTATCGCGACGGAGACACAAGCGTCCTACCACGTAGCATAGCCACTCGCGACGCTTTCCTCAACGCCATGACTCTCGACATAGCCATGGGCGGCTCCACCAACACCGTTCTTCACCTGCTCGCCGTTGCGTTTGAAGGTGGAGTCGACTTCAAGATGGCCGACATCGACGCACTCTCACGTCGTGTCCCATGCATCTGCAAGGTCGCGCCTAACACTCAAAAATATCACATTCAAGATGTCAACCGTGCAGGAGGTGTTATCGGTATCATGTCCGAACTCGCCAAAGGCGGTTTGCTCAACACCAGCCTCAAACGTGTCGATGGACTAACACTCCAACAAGCCATCGAACAATATGGCATCCTTAGCCCCAAAGCCTCCATTACCGCCAAGACCAAATACAAAGCAGCTCCCGGTGGCAAATATTGCATAATGCTCGGTGCTCAAAACAACTACTATTCTGAACTCGACACCGACCGAGCCACAGGTTGCATTCGCGACCTCGAACATGCCTACACCAAAGATGGCGGACTCGGAGTACTCTTTGGCAACATTGCCCTTGACGGTTGCGTCATCAAGACCGCAGGCGTCGACGAAAAAATATGGAAATTCTCAGGTCCTGCCAAAGTTTTCGATAGCCAAGAGTCGGCATGCGAAGGCATCCTCGGGGGCAAGATAAAGAGTGGCGATGTCGTCGTCATCGCCTACGAAGGTCCTCGCGGTGGACCGGGCATGCAAGAAATGCTCTACCCAACTTCATACATCAAGAGTATGCACCTTGGCAAAGAATGCGCCCTCATAACCGATGGTCGTTTCTCTGGTGGCACGTCTGGTCTCTCCATCGGACACATCTCACCCGAGGCAGCCGCAGGTGGTAACATCGGTCTTGTACGCGATGGCGACATTATCGACATCGACATCCCCAACCGCACCATAAGCGTTCGCCTCTCCGACGAAGAACTCGCTCAACGACGCAACGAAGAACTCGCCAAAGGCAAGAAAGCCTTTACACCACCACATCGTAAACGCGAAGTAAGCAAAGCCCTACGTGCCTATGCTGCCATGGTCAGTTCGGCCGACAAAGGCGCAGCTCGCGTATTAGACTAAACAACAATCTGAAATCACTCAACCTTTAACAACATACAATGGCAGAAGACAACCAAAAAGCCGGGCGAATAATGACGGGAGGTGAAATCCTCTTGCGCTCACTGCTGGCCGAGGGAATAAAAACCGTCTTCGGTTATCCTGGTGGCGCCATAATGCCTGTCTACGACAAGCTCTACGATTTTCAAGACCAAATTCGGCACATCCTTGTGCGTCACGAGCAAGGTGCCGTGCATGCAGCTCAGGGCTTTGCACGAGTGAGCGGACAAACAGGCGTGGCGATTGTTACCTCTGGTCCGGGTGCGACCAATGCCATAACTGGTCTCGCCGACGCCATGCTCGACTCCACACCTCTCGTCGTCATAAGTGGTCAGGTGGGTGCTTCTCTGCTTGGTAGCGATGCCTTTCAAGAGACAGACGTACTCGGCATGACGCTCCCCATAACCAAATGGAGCTATCAAATCCGTCGCCCCGAAGATGTGGCTTGGGCTGTTGCACGTGCTTTCTACATCGCACGCACTGGTCGCCCAGGTCCCGTGGTCCTCGACTTCGCCAAGAACGCACAAGTTGCCACTGCCGAGTTTAACTACAAGCCAGTACGCTTCATCCGTAGCTATCTGCCCACGCCCGACCTTGACGACAACAAACTACGTCAGGCAGCCGACCTCATCAATAGCGCCAAGAAGCCATTCGTAGTCTATGGTCAGGGCATTCTGCTTTCACATGCCGAACGCGAACTCACAACTCTGCTCGATAAAGCTGGTCTACCCGCAGCATCAACATTGCTCGGACTCTCAGCTCTCGACAGCACAAACCCGCACTATAAGGGCATGCTCGGCATGCACGGCAACATTGGTCCCAACATCAAGACCAATGAGTGCGACGTACTCATAGCTGTTGGCATGCGCTTCGACGATCGTGTAACAGGGACAGTCGAAACCTACGCTCGTCAGGCCAAAGTTATCCATATCGATATAGACAAAGCCGAAATAGGCAAAATAATCCCCGTCGAAATAGGCATAGCCGCAGATGCTCGCGAAGCCCTTACGCGACTCATAGACCTTGTCAACCCTGCTCGACATGACGCTTGGGAAGCTGAGTTCGACAAATGCAACAACGACGAACTGACGCTCGTTAGCCAAAAAGAGACGCAACCCAATAGTGGCAACATTCGCATGGGTGAAGTCGTAAGCCTTGTAGCTCGCAAAGCACAATCAAAAGCCATCGTCGTAACCGATGTCGGTCAGAACCAAATGATGAGCGCACGCTACTCCACCTTTGCGCAGACGCGTAGCTTGCTTTCTTCGGGTGGTCTCGGCACGATGGGCTTCGGTCTGCCAGCCGCTGTAGGAGCAAAAGTTGCTGCGCCCGAACGTAGCGTATGCTTCTTTACTGGTGATGGTGGTCTGCAAATGACCGAGCAAGAGCTTGGCACCATAATGCAAGAAAAACTTGGCGTCAAAATAATTTTGCTCAACAACAATTGGCTTGGCAACGTACGCCAATGGCAAGAACTCTTCTTTGGCGCACGCTATTCTTTCACTAGACTTGCCAACCCCGACTTTATGACGCTCGCCCAAGCATACGGCATAAAACATCGTCGTGTCGAAAAACGCGAAGATCTTGAGTCTGCCGTCGACGAAATGCTATCCGACATCGCTGAGCCATATCTGCTCGAAGTACACGTCGAAGAGTGCGACAATGTCTTCCCAATGATTCCGCCAGGCAAAGGCGTAACCGACATCATGCTCAACGAAAAGGATTGGTATAAAGCATAAACCTACAACGATAATGGAACAAGACAGCAGACTGTACACAGTCACCGTGTATACCGAAAACGAAGTAGGCATACTCAACCAAATATCCATAATTTTCACACGTCGCAACCTCAACATTTGGAGCCTAACGGTCTCATCTTCGGCTCTCGAAGGCGTCCACAAGTTCACAATCGCTTGCCGCACGACACAAAAGAACATCGAAGCCGTTGTCCATCAGATAGAAAAGCGCATCGATGTCCTCAAAGCCTTCTACTATACCGACGACGAAATAATATATCAAGAGGTTGCACTCTACAAGGTGCAGACCGACAACATTCTCGACAGTCCAGACTTCGAGGCTCTTATTCGACGCAATAGCGCGCAAGTGCTCGAAATCAATCGCACCTATACAGTCATCCAAAAGACAGGACATTGCGAAGACACTCAGCGTCTCTACGATGAACTATCGAGCTATGGCGTACTACAATTCGTTCGCTCAGGACGTGTAGCCATAACCAAGTCTACAGCCGAACGCGTCAGCCGCTTCCTCGAAATGCAAGAAGTGCGCGAGCGTAAGACTATGACCGAAAACGCATAGCAAACATTTTTTTTCAATAGAAATCATCAAATTGTTTTAATACATAAAAACAGAAGTAACAAAATGGCAAAGATGAATTTTGGCGGTGTCATAGAAGAAGTAATGACCCGCGAAGAGTTCCCGCTGTCAAAAGCACAAGAAATACTCAAAAATGAGACCATCGCCGTAATTGGCTATGGTGTTCAGGGTCCTGGTCAGTCGCTCAACCTTCGCGACAATGGCTTCAACGTCATCGTAGGTCAGCGCGCTGGCAAGACTTTCGACAAGGCTATCGCCGACGGCTGGGTTCCGGGCAAGACTCTCTTCTCTATCGAAGAAGCTGCCGAGAAAGCAACCATCATCATGTGTCTACTCTCCGATGCCGCTGTCATCTCCGTATGGCCTACTCTTAAGAAGTACCTTACCGCAGGCAAGTCTCTCTACTTCTCGCACGGCTTCGCCATCACTTGGTCCGACCGCACAGGAGTCGTTCCTCCCAAAGACATCGACGTCATCATGGTTGCACCCAAGGGTTCTGGCACCAGCCTCCGCACCATGTTCCTCGAAAATCGTGGTCTCAACTCATCCTACGCTGTCTATCAAGACGCAACTGGCAAAGCCCTCGAAAAGACTCTTGCTCTCGGCATAGGCATCGGTTCTGGCTACCTCTTCGAGACAACTTTCCAACGCGAAGCAACCTCCGACCTCACTGGCGAACGTGGCTCACTTATGGGTGCAATCCAAGGTCTTCTCTCTGCTCAGTACGAAGTCCTTCGTGAGAACGGACACACACCTTCCGAAGCTTTCAACGAGACCGTCGAAGAACTCACTCAGAGCCTTATGCCACTCTTCGCTGCTAAGGGTATGGACTGGATGTACGCTAACTGCTCTACCACTGCTCAGCGCGGTGCTCTCGACTGGATGGGCCCGTTCCACGATGCCATCAAGCCAGTCGTTCAGAAGCTCTATAATAGCGTCAAGACTGGTAACGAAGCTCAGATTTCTATCGATAGCAACTCGAAGCCCGATTACCGCGTCAAGCTCGAAGCCGAACTCAAAGCTCTCCGTGAAAGCGAAATGTGGCAAACGGCCGTTACCGTACGCCAACTCCGCCCAGAAAACAACTAAATTCCTTTGTGCCTCCATACGTGCGGACAGAATATCTGTCCGCACGCCTATGGCACAAAAACTACTATCCAAACAACTCATAAAAAAGAACTTCCCCCTCCAACCCATTCTGAACCCTATTATCCCAACCAACAAACTGACTGATGAACAACAGAGTCTTCATTTTCGACACCACTCTGCGCGACGGAGAACAAGTCCCCGGTTGCCAGCTCAATACAATCGAGAAAATTCAAGTGGCTAAGGCCTTGGAGGCTCTCGGTGTCGACGTCATAGAAGCAGGCTTCCCAATATCAAGCCCGGGCGACTTCAATTCTGTAATCGAAATATCGAAAGCCGTTACGTGGCCTACCATCTGTGCGCTGACACGTGCCGTAGAAAAAGACATCGACGTGGCAGCCGATGCTCTTCGCTTTGCCAAGCACAAACGCATTCACACAGGCATTGGCACATCCGATTCACACATAAAATATAAGTTCAATTCTAACCGCGAAGAAATAATAGAACGCGCAGTGCGTGCAGTCAAGTATGCACGTAGATATGTCGACGACGTAGAGTTTTACGCCGAAGACGCTGGTCGCACCGACAATGAATACCTCGCTCGCGTGGTTGAAGCCGTCATAAAAGCCGGTGCAACAGTCGTCAATATTCCCGACACAACTGGCTATTGTCTTCCCGACGAATATGGCACCAAAATAAAATATCTTATCGACCACGTCGATGGCGTCGAAAATGCAATTATTTCTACCCACTGCCACAACGACCTCGGCATGGCCACCGCCAACACCATCGCCGGCATCC
>CALAVC010000244.1 GCA_937892095.1 uncultured Bacteroidales bacterium
GACAAAGACCGACTCTACGTTACCATCTTCGAAGGCTCACCAGCCGAAGGCGTCCAACGCGACACCGAAGCCTACGAAGCTTGGCAAACACACATCTCGGCCGACCGCATCATCGACGGCAATAAGCACGACAACTTTTGGGAAATGGGTGACACAGGTCCCTGTGGTCCTTGCTCCGAAATCCACTTCGATATGCGACCCGACAGCGAGCGCAAAGCCATAAATGGTCGAGACCTTGTCAACAAAGACAACCCACAGGTTATCGAAATTTGGAACCTCGTCTTCATGCAATTCAACCGACGTGCCGATGGCTCTCTCGAACCACTCCCCAATCATCACGTCGACACTGGCATGGGCTTCGAACGCCTTGTCCGTGCCGTACAGCACAAGACGTCCAACTACGACACCGATGTCTTCACGCCTCTGCTCGACTGCATTAGTAAGCTTACAGGTAAAAAATATGGTTCCGATGAAAAGACCGACATCGCCATGCGTGTCATGGCCGACCACGTCCGCACCATCGCTTTCTCTATAACCGACGGACAGCTACCCTCAAACAATAAGGCAGGCTACGTCATCCGCCGTATCCTCCGTCGTGCCGTACGCTACAACTACACATTCCTCGGTGGCAAGGAGGCAACGCTCTACAAGATTGTCCCAACCCTTGTCGACACCATGGGCGAAGCCTATCCCGAACTCAAAGCACAGCAAGAACTCGTCTGCAAAGTCATTAAGGAAGAAGAAGAAAGCTTCCTCAAGACCCTTGCAACAGGCATAAATATGCTCTCTTCCATCATCGACAAGACCAAGAGTGCTGGTCAAAACCAAGTCAGCGGACGAGTAGCTTTCGAACTCTACGACACCTATGGCTTCCCGCTCGATCTTACCGAGCTCATTCTTCGAGAGAATGGACTTACGACCGACACCGACGAGTTCCGTCGCGAAATGGAAGCACAAAAAAATCGTGCTCGTAATGCCACGTCTATCGAAGCTGGCGACTGGGTCGCTCTGCGTTCCGACGATAAAGAAGACTTCGTTGGCTATGACACGACCGAAGCCGAAGTCCGAATTGTCCGCTATCGCAAGGTGAAAGCTAAGAACAAAGAACAATGGCAAATAGTCCTCGACCGCACACCATTCTATGGTGAGAGTGGTGGTCAGGTAGGCGACACTGGTCTGCTTATCGGAGCTCACGACGGTAGCGAAACAAAAATAGTTGATGCCATTAAAGAAAATGGGCTAATCGTACATATTGCCACCGCGCTCCCTGCCGACCCCTCACAACCCTTCACTGCTCGTGTCGATGCTCATCGTCGTCAGCTCATTGCCGACAATCACTCTGCAACTCACCTTGCACAAGAAGCCCTCCGAAAAGTACTCGGTAGCCATGTCGAGCAAAAAGGTTCACTCGTTACGCCCGATAGTTTACGATTCGACTTTAGCCACTTCCAAAAAGTATCTGACGAAGAACTTCGTGAGGTAGAACGACTTGTCAACGCCAAGATACGTGCCAATGTCCCTCTCGAAGACCGACGTTCAGTGCCCATCGAAGAAGCCCGTCAAATGGGTGCAATGGCACTCTTCGGCGAAAAATATGGCGACAAAGTACGTGTCGTCAAGTTTGGTAGCTCCGTTGAGTTCTGTGGTGGTACGCACGTTAGTGCAACAGGCAACATCGGCTTCTTCAAGATAATATCTGAGTCTTCGGTTTCGGCTGGTGTACGACGCATAGAAGCAGTTACTGCCGAGAAAGCCGAAGAACTTGTCTGCGACCTTTCGACAACAATGAAAGAGCTCGGCGAGACGCTCAAGGGCTCCAAAGACATCCGCAAGAGCTTGCAACAACTCATCGAGACCAACCAAAAACTTCGCGACCAAGCCGACGACATGCTCAGCTCTATGCTCAGCATCGAAAAGCAAAACATCAAGGAACGCGCCGAGCAAATAGGAGGCAAGACACTCCTCGTTGCCGAAGTCAAGCCCATCTTTGCCTCTAAGCTCAAAGACCTTGCCTATCAGCTACGTGGTGAGTATGAGCAAGCCGTAGTTGTCCTCGGATGCGTTGTCGACGACAAGCCACAACTCATGATTATCATCTCCGACAATCTTGTCGACAACAATGGACTCGATGCCATAACGGCCATACGCGACGTCGCTAAGTTTATACAAGGTGGTGGTGGCGGACAAAAATTCTTTGCCTCTGCTGGTGGCAAAAACCCACAGGGCATGGAAGCCGCTCTCCGCGAAGCCAAATATTTCTTCTCGTCCAAATTGGCGTAAAAACACAACGTCGAAGAGCCGAAACGCAACAATATACGTGTTTCGGCTCTCCACTTTTCGTAATCTACAATCCACATGCCTGCCAACAATATAGTCGTCGAATGCGATAAGGTAACTCAACGTTTCGGCTCGCGCACCATCTATTCCGACCTCTCTTTCGCCATCGAAGAGGGGCAAACTCTCGGTCTGCTCGGCAAGAATGGTACTGGTAAAACAACCATCATCAATATCCTCAACGGCTACCTTCGCCCAACAAGTGGAACTTGCCGTATTTGGGGCGAAGACTCTTCGTCGCTCAGCCCACAAACCAAAGCTCGCATAGGATTGCAACTCGAAGGACACATACAGCACTCCTACTTCGATGTGCGACAAATAGAAAAATTCTACTCTCGTTTCTTCGACCGTTGGAACTCCGATGCCTACTACAATCTCATTAGTCGACTCCGCATCGCTCCAAAGCAAAAAATATCTACAATGTCGTGCGGACAACGCTCGCAAGTAGCTCTCGGACTCATCATGGCACAAGATCCAGACTTGCTCGTCCTCGACGACTTCTCAATGGGACTCGACCCTGGCTACCGACGTCTTTTTGTCGAAAAACTACAAGACTTTGCCGCCTCGGGCTCAACGCCCAAAACTCTTTTCCTGACTTCGCACATCATTCAAGACATGGAAAAGATTATAACTCACTGTATGATTTTCGACTATGGACGCGTAATTTGCCACATGCCAATCGGGCAACTTCTCGACACTCTACATCGCTACACATTTACTTCCGACCTCGACCGAATGCCTTTCGACTGCCGACTAATCAATCCCGAACGGCAACACGAAAATCTTTGGGAAGCCTATTCTTTCGAACCGACTACCGATGTCGAATACTACATCAAAAACATCGGAGCAAATCTTGTTAGTTGCTCCAACGTCTCCTTGCACGATGCTTTCATTGGTCTTACAGGCAAATACTAACACACACAGCTAAGTCAATGTATAAGTCCCTATTTTTCAAAGAGTTTACCAAGACGCACACAGCCATAATCATCTGCGCGCTTGTTGTCGTTGTGTTGTGTGTAGCTGCCATGTCGTCGCTCGCTCACGACATTCGTCTGTCGACAGCCGAAAGCTATATGGCGCAAAAAATCAACAGCCGTATGCGCCCACTGCCACTGCTGAGCATCTTCTCAGTCGTCATGTCGCTAAGCATTGCCGCGGCACAATTTGTTCCCGAAGCACTAAGCGGTCGCCTCAAGCTAACGCTTCATCTACCACTACCCGAAAGTACCATAGTTTATGTCATGTGTCTCTATGGCTGGCTCTGCGTCGTTGTGCTAAGTCTGCTCGCCTCGTGTCTCTATTTTTTCACGCAAAGTCTCTATTTACCTGTCGATTTTATATTGCCCGACCTTGTCGAAATTTTCCGACAGACGCTCGTCGCTCTCGTTGTCTACAACATAACTGCTGCCGTATGTTTCGACCCTCGCCAACGTGGCAAGCTACGTTGGGGCGCATGCGGACTGATAACTCTTTTTGCTCTGTGGCTACTGCCAGATACAATGCGTGGCTTTATGCCACTGAGTGTGCTTATTGCTCTTCTCTCTACAGCCATCCCTTTTGTTAGTGCTTGTCGTTTTAAAGCCGGATTGCGATAACAATTAATCATCAAACAATGAAAAGGTTAAGCTTTAAAACATTCATCCGACCACTATGTATAGCTCTGCTAACAAAGACACTTATGATTGTTTTGCCAGCCATTCTTTTGGTCGTCTCGCAAAGTGCAGTCCGCTACCCCTATCTTAGTTATAGTCATGTGCTTGGCTCAATCGGCATTATGGACTATTCCGATAAGACTACTCCATTAACCGACAAGTATGGCAACAAATACACCACTGCCGAAGCCGATTCGTTAATGCCACTTAGCAACTTCCGTCAGCTAATGATGGACGGACGAATGCCCGACAGCATTGCCGGACAAGAAGCCACTATGCGCAATATAGCCTCGCGACAAATTGTCGTCCGACACACACCCTCCGACGGCATGTCAACACAACCACCACTACATTTGCTCTACGAAAACATGCCCAAACGTGTCGGCATTGAGCTGCCAACAGACATGATTCGCCTCTCTGGCGAACTAACGTTCATCGACTGCGCTACGCTCAGAACCAATGGCAACAAGTCCGACATCTTTACTCGTGCCCTGCAAAAATCAGGTTTCGTATTTCCAGTCAGAGCCTCTTGGTCCAACGATAGCCCTCGCAAACGCTACGACGAAGGAATTTTCTGCTCCGACGCTCGTGGCGAACTCTATCACCTCAAAATGGTCAACGGACGTCCGTTCGTTCGCCACGTGCCTATGCCAACAGGCTTCGTACTTGCCGACGTCTCCATTGCCGAACCTTCCGACAAGTCTTTTTATGCCATTGCCTACTCTACCAACGGATGCATGGGGCTAATTGCACAAGACGAAAACAGCGAGAGTGGATACTCCGTCAGCCTCTTCGACCTCGCTCCAGTCAACTTGCTCACCGACCGCATAACCTTTTCGGGCAACTTGGTCAGTTGGACTCTTACCGTTGTCAACGAAACGGGTGTCAGTGCTTGGGCTTTCGACCGACAGACGCTTGCTCCGCTCGACACACTTACGCTCGTAGCGCCACAGCCCACAACGCTCGAAAGTGCTTGTGCTGCACTGCTTCCACTCTCTTTTGGCAAGTCTTATGTTGCAGGTGGAGACGAAGTTGCCAACGTCAAAATAGGTCCTACCATCGCTTGGCTAATAGCAATCGTTCTTGCTTGTGTCTATTACTTTTGGCGTGGGCGTCGAAAAGGCTCCGAAGGTCTTTGGGGGACACTGCTTGTCGCTCTGACAGGACCATGTGGACTCATCGCTGCACTACTTATCCCACAAGATTATTAACAATCCTTACATACAACAACACATGTTCAATCCCAAATCATTTCTCGCTCTTCCGCTCGCTGTTGCAAGCCTAATCATAACTTCTTGTGGCGGACAGACTTCTCAGTCGGCTTCCGTCGAAGTTGCCGAAGAAACCGAATGTCTCATGTCTAGTGCCATCTCTATGGACTCACTTCTTGTCGTGGCCGAAGGTCTTGTCGACGACACGATTGTAGTTCGTGGCAACGTCCGACACACTTGTAAGCACAGTGGTCGCAAGTGCTTCATCTCCACTGCCGACCGTAGCAACAAAATGTGTGTCTTCGCTGGTGGCAAGATTGGTGGCTTCAACAAAGAACTTATTGGCTCCGACATCGCCGTTAAGGGCATTCTACGTGTGCAACGCATCTCGCGCGAAGACGTCCTAAAAGCCGAAGCCGAACTCGAAGCCATGAAGGCGCAAGGATCCAACGTTGCTGGTTGCGAAAGTGAACTTGGCAATATCGCTGCCCAGAAAGCCTATATGGACCTTAATAATCAAGATTTTTACCCCCAATATTTTGTCGAAGGTCTCGACTTTATGGAGTGCAACTAAGTAGCCTATGCCCACTTCTGACATTCTAATTGTTGTCCTCGTCATTGCTACGCTTGCCGTTGTGGCTCGTGTACTTATCAACAGGCAGCAAAGTGGCAAATCCATTGCTTGGAATAAGGTCGTTGTAGCTCTTGGAGCTGCAGTTTCCTTTGCTCTTTGTTTTGCACTTGCCGACCCCTATCGTGTCGAGACTTGGCAACTTGGCAACGTATCAGCCGCAGATCTCCGCTCTGGCAAAAACATCATCGGTCGACATGCCGACACCGACTCGGGTGTAGCTCACTACGACAGCATAAGCTTGCAGGGTATGCCGTTGTTCTTCACAGTCAGCATGTCGGACACCACAATGACAGGACTCTACATGCGACGCGACGAAGCTCCTGCCGAAGTCGTTCAAACCGACATCAAGACAAGTCGTTCCGACGATAATAAGATTGCCATCGAACGCACCACGCGCAACTTTCAGTTCACTCATCATCCCGACGACCCAGCCGACTATCTACCCATAGTTCTCTTGCGTCTCAGTAGTGGTCAGCAGGTGCTCTCTGTAATGCCATCCTACGACTATGCGCTCGGCAGTTCTTCGCCTGTTGCTACTCTTCGACCATTGCCCTCGCGCATGCAACGTCTTTTGCAAGACATGCCCAATGGCGAGAACGTTGTCAGCGAAGTCTACCTCTCAGCTTTCGACCATCACCGATTCGCCACGGCGCATGCTCAGTATCCCATACGTCGCACCATCGTCGGTCTGATTGGTGCAGTCATAGTAGCAGCTATCTTGCTCCTCATAACCTACATTCGCAAAAAGAAATAGTGAAACCCACTCGCAAAATAATCATTGCCATCGACGGACACGCCTCCACAGGCAAAAGCACCGTCGCCAAAGAAATTGCTCGCCTAATAGGCATAGGCTACGTCGACACGGGTGCCATGTATCGCTCGGTAACCCTCTGTGCACTTCGCAACACGCCGTCCGACCTCTCCGAAAAAGCCGTTGCAGCTCTCTTGCCAAATATCGAAATATCTTTTGGTTGGGATGCCGAGCGTGGGCGCAACACGACCTACCTCAATGGCGAAAATGTCGAAGATCAAATACGTTCTGCCGAGGTGAGCAATCTTGTGAGCTCCATCAGTGCCATGCCAGCCGTTCGTAGCAGCCTAACAGCCATGCAACAACAAATTGGTATGCGAAGTAGCGTCGTTATGGACGGACGAGACATCGGCACGACAGTCTTCCCCAATGCCGACCTCAAAATATTCATGACAGCCTCTGCCGACATTCGTGCTCGCCGACGCTACGACGAAATGATTGCCAAAGGACAACAAGTTTCGTTTGAAGACACGCTTCGCAACGTTGTTGAGCGAGACCATCTCGACGAGACCCGTGCCGTAAGCCCACTCCTTCGTGCCGACGATGCCGTCTTGCTCGACAATAGCCACATGACTCGCCCAGAGCAAACGCAATTCATTATCGATTTGCTTATTGAGCGGGGATTAGTCTGTTAAAAAATATTCCGAAATAATGTGCAAAGTGTTGTTTATCAAATAAAAACAATATAATTTTGCGCCTGTTCATATGGGCGTGTGCCATCACACGCAGGTAGGGGACCTAATAAGTCCCCTATTTTATTACATACAATTCAAAAAAACATTCTTCGCAACGTAGTCAAATGATAACTGCCGACCAAATCAGACAAATAATTGCCGACAAAGTAGAAGCCGACGGCAAATTTATTGTCGAAATATCCGTCTCGCCCACCAACGACATTACCGTCGTTGTCGACTCGCCCACTGGTGTAGCCATATCATATTGCGAAGAGATTGATGCACTCATCGAAACCTCGTTCAGTCGCGATGTTGAAGACTATTCTCTTTGCGTCTCATCGGCTGGCATAGGTTGCGAGTTTAAAGTTGTCGGGCAGTATACCAAAAACATTGGCAACAATGTCGAAGTAACCATGCCAAACGGCGCATGGGTCCGTGGGCGTCTCACCTCAGTCGATGACGACAGTTTTGAGATTGAGACCGAAGAGCGCGTCAAAGTCGAGGGGCAAAAGAAAAAACAAACCATCGTCCGTACACAACGCTACATGATGAGCGAAGTGCGCTCGGTGAAAGACATAATTGAATTCTAACGGCATAATACACGAAGCCTTAATAATATCTACGCATGGAAACCATTAACCTGATAGACACCTTTGCGGAGTTCAAAGAGCTTAAGAACATCGATCGCGCCACTATGGTGCGCATCCTCGAAGATGCCTTCCGTGGCGTGCTCGTCAAGCAGTATGGCACCGACGCCAACTTCAACATTATCATCAACACCGACAAAGGCGACTTCGAGATTTGGCGCAACCGCGTAGTCGTGCCAGACGACCGACTCGTCGACCCTAACCTCGAAATCTCTCTTTCTGAAGCCAAGAAAATAGAAGCCGACTTTGAAGTTGGCGAAGAAGTAACCGACGAGGTAAAACTTAAAGACTTCGGACGACGCGCCATACTTAGCCTCCGCCAAAATCTTGCTGGCTTAATTATGGAACGCGAAAAAGACAACCTTTTCGAAAAATACAAAGAAAAGATTGGTCAGATAATCTCGGGCGAAGTATATCAGGTCTGGAAACGCGAAGTCCTCGTTCGCGACGAAGACGGCAACGACCTCATAATGCCCAAGAGTGAACAAATCCCTGCCGACTACTTCCGCAAGGGCGACTCAGTCCGTGCAGTAGTGTCGCGTGTCGAGTTTAAGAACAATAGCCCACTCATCATCATCTCGCGCACGAGCCCCGTATTCTTGCAGCGTCTCTTCGAAGCCGAAGTGCCCGAAGTATTCGACGGACTCATAACCATTCACAAAATTGTGCGCATGCCGGGCGAAAGAGCTAAGGTGGCCGTAGAGTCTTACGATGATCGCATAGACCCCGTAGGTGCATATGTCGGCATGAAAGGTGCTCGCATACACTCCATAGTTCGTGAGCTCAAAAACGAGAATATAGACGTCATTAACTACACGTCAAACATACAGCTCTACATTCAGCGAGCCCTCAACCCAGCCAAGATTAACAAGATTAATCTGGACACCGAGAATCAACATGCCGAAGTGTTCCTCGACGCAGACGAGGTGTCCATGGCCATAGGCAAAGGCGGTAGCAACATCAAGTTGGCTATGCAACTTACGGGCTACAACATCGACGTATTCCGCGAGCAAGCCGTAACCGAAGAAGACGTCAAACTCGAAGAGTTTACTGACGAAATAGACGAGTGGGTAATAGATGCACTCAAAGAGATTGGTTGCGACACTGCAAAGTCCGTAATCGACCTTGGCTACGACGAACTACTCCGTCGCACCGACCTCGAAGAAGAGACAATCAAAGATGTCTTGAACATCTTGAAAGCCGAATTCGAATGAAAAGCCTAACCTAATAGCTCATTATATTTCTGTGTCGGTCGGTCATCTTCCACGTGGCACAATCTATAGTGGCTCTGCAAAAATGCAGTATTAACAAATAAATGGGGCGGAACACCTCACATCCCAACCTCCGACGAAGCCCCGCTAAAACATTTATCTTAAACAGTAAATTCTAAATTGCTCATAATGGCAGAAAAAAGAAGAAGAATAAGTGCTATTGCAAAGGAATTCGGTGTCGGTGTAAGCACACTACTCGAAACTTTGAAGAGCCACGGAGCCGCTACCGACCTCGACCTTAATTCATCAATTAGCGAAGACCTCTATAACGTGCTAAAAAAAGAGTTTAGCAAAGACATAGAGGTAAAAAAAGAAGTCGACGGCATATCTGAAATATCCGTCAAAGGCAAAAAAGATGAGGTCGTTGCTTTGTCCGACGCTGGCAAGGTTGATCCTATCGAAGAAAGCACACCCTCCTCTGCCACTGTCGACAGACCGACAATCGACACTCCACGTCCACAAGCTCCACAAATAAAGGTGCTTGGCAAGATAGATCTTGCCAACAAACCATCTCATCCCGAGAAGAACAGTGGTGCTAACGAAAAGCGTCAGGCTCCAAAAGCCGAGCGTCAGCGTCCTACGCAGCCCGTAGCTCAGCCAGCCGCACCCAAGGCTGCCGAAGTAAAAACTGCGCCAGCGCCAATGCCAACTCCTGTGCCAGTAGCACCTGCCCAAGTGGCTTCGCCGTCTACGCCAGTCCAGCAAAACGAAGTCTTCCGACTCGAAGAAAAGAAACTAACTGGACCAACCGTCGTTGGTAAGATTGAACTGCCAGTCGACCACGCCAGTCGCCACGACAATAAGAAAAAACGTCAGCGCGTTACCAAAGGTGGCGAAAAGGTCGACATATCGTCTAAGAGCACCATTGAGCAAGTCAACAATACGCTCAGCAAGGAAAAGAATAAGCAGCGTAAGCAGCAACAGGCTCAACAGAATCAGCAGCAAGCACAGTCTGTCCGCAAAGACAAGAATAAAAACAAGAAGCAGCAGAAGCAAGAGGTAAGCGATGAAGACGTACAAAAGCAAGTAAAAGAAACCCTTGCTCGTCTTACAGCCAAAGGTCATAAGACGACCACCTCGAAGCACAACCGCGATAAGCGTGAAGCCGTGCGTCAGCGCATGGAAGAAGAAAACGAGCGCATCGAGGAAGAAAAGAAAATTCTTAAGGTAACCGAGTTCGTCACGGCAAGCGAATTTGCAGGCATGATGAACGTGCCAGTCAATCAGGTCATAGCCACATTTATGACGCTTGGCATGTTTGTTTCTATCAACCAGCGTCTTGATGCTGAGACTATGAGCCTTGTGGCCGAGGAGTTTGGCTACAAGGTAGAGTTTGTCTCTGTCGAGAAAGCTCATGAAGTGGAAGAAGAAGCCGACGACGAAAGCGTATTGCAAGAGCGTCCGCCAATTGTTACCGTCATGGGTCATGTCGACCATGGTAAGACGTCGCTCCTCGACTATATCCGCAACACCAACGTTATTTCGGGTGAGGCTGGTGGCATAACACAGCACATTGGTGCATACTCTGTTACGCTCGATAGCGGTCGACACATAACCTTCCTCGACACTCCAGGTCACGAAGCCTTTACAGCAATGCGTGCACGTGGTGCGCAAGTAACCGACGTGGCCATCATCATCATTGCTGCCGACGACAGCATAATGCCCCAGACAATAGAAGCCATCAACCATGCTTCGGCAGCTGGTGTGCCTATGGTCTTTGCAATTAACAAGATAGATAAGCCTGGTGCAAACCCAGATAAGATACGTGAGGCCCTTGCCAATATGAACTATCTTGTCGAAGAGTGGGGCGGTGAATACCAGTGTCAAGAAATCAGTGCCAAGAAAGGCATAAACGTCGATAAGCTACTCGACAAAGTGCTTCTCGTGGCCGACCTGCTTGAGCTTAAAGCCAATCCAGATCGCGTAGCTGTGGGCAACGTCATAGAGTCTTCGCTCGACAAGGGACGTGGCTACGTAACCACTATGCTTGTGCGCAACGGCACTCTGCACACTGGCGACATGCTTGTTTGTGGAGCCTACTACGGCAGAGTAAAAGCCATGTTCAACGAGCGCAATCAGAAAGTAGAGGTTGCAGGACCTTCGGAGCCTGTACTCGTGCTTGGACTCAATGGTGCTCCTCAGGCAGGTGAGAAATTTAATGTCTTTGCCGACGAACGTGAAGCCAAAGAGGTGGCTGCTAAACGTGACCAGTTGCAACGCGAATTTGCTATGCGTGCTAAGCCACACATTACTCTCGACGAGATTGGTCGCCGCATAGCCCTTGGCAACTTCCAAGAACTCAACGTTGTAGTCAAGGGTGATGTCGATGGCTCTGTTGAAGCACTCTCCGACTCGCTCATCAAGCTTTCGACCGAAGAGATTCACGTCAACGTCATTCACAAGGCTGTTGGTCAGATTTCTGAGACCGATATTTTGCTTGCTGCAGCGTCTAATGCTGTCATCGTCGGTTTCCAAGTTCGTCCGTCGGCAGCTGCTCGCAAGCTTGCCGAACGCGAGAAAATCGACATACGTCTCTACTCCATCATCTACGATGCCATCGAAGAACTCAAGTCGGCTATGGAGGGTATGCTATCGCCCGAAATTAAAGAACAAGTTACGGGTACTCTCGAGATCCGCGAGACTTTCAAAATATCGAAAGTCGGCACAATTGCTGGTTGCTTTGTCTCCGAAGGCAAAGTCAAGAGCAAGAGCAAAGTGCGCATAATTCGCGACGGCATCGTTGTTCACACTGGTGCGCTTGAAAGCCTCAAACGCTTCAAAGACGACGTCAAAGAAGTCGTTGCAGGTCTCGAATGTGGTCTTAACGTGCAGGGCTATAACGACATCTTGGTAGGCGACGTCATCGAGGCCTATGAAGAGATAGAAGTCGCGCGCAAACTATAAGAATCATAACAGTCAAAACAAAAAGAGAGGTTGCCATTGGGCAACCTCTCTTTTTGTTTGTTCGGCGTTCTACCACTTGTCGTAGTGTACGTTCTCGGTTTTCCACTTGTCTTTTGGCTGAGCGGCTTCTGCTGGGTAGCCAATGCAAATAAAGCACAATGGCGTGACGTACGAAGGCAAGCCAACAATGCGACGCATGGCTTCTACACGCTCCGTCATTGGGTCGCCAGCGCACCATACGGCTCCAAGCCCCATGGCATGTGCTGCGAGCAAAATGTTTTCGGTAGCAGCCGACGTGTCGTGCTTCCAAAAGTCGCGAGCAGGACCTTCGGCTGCTTTTTCCATGTTGCCACACACCATTATGACCAACGGACAGTCGTTCTTTATGGGCGAATGTCCAATGGCTGGGTCGGCTTTTAGGCTGTCGATAATGGCAGGGTCTGTGATGGCCACAAAGTCCCACGGCTGGAGGTTTTTCGCTGTCGGAGCAGCCATGCCAGCGCGTAGCATTGTCTCTATTTTTTCTTTTTCTACTTGCTTGCCGTCGAATTTGCGCACGCTCACGCGAGTCATGATGTTTTCAATCACAGCAGCCTCATTGTTTGCTTCGTTTGAGCAGTCTTGCCCACAGCAACCAATCAATAGTGCGCACAAGGCGATACCGATAAGTTTCTTTATCATCTTATTTATGTTTATTTAGTTATTACAATGTGTTTTCTTTCCGTCGAGGACGACAAAGAAAATACATTTTGTCGTCGTCTGCTGCTTTCTTTTGCCCTATTAGTGTGCTAACGTCTGCCAAGTCGCACACTTTTCCGTCGCGCATAAGAATGTTTACTCGCCCATCCGATTGCGAATAGGTCTTACTGCTGAGGCTACCCGTAACAACCAAATATTCTGCCGTTTCAGTGGCTGTTAGCCCATATTCTTGGGCAACTTCTTGAGCAACCTCGTCAATCTGTTCAGCCCCATATTCTTGCCGACTAAGTTCGATGCTAAATATTTTCCGTCCCACAAGTCCGCTACTTAGCATTGATAGCAGTCGGTCGTTGCTATTCATCCATGCTTTGAGCGAGGTCGTAATGTCGTCGTCGTCCAACATACAGAATTTGCTCAGAGCCTCTTCGCTCTTGCCCAATGTGTCGAAGTTTATGTCGCGATCCAGAAAATATGATAGGGTAGGGGTCATCCACAAATCTTTGCCCGTCTGACGCAGGTAGCGCGCGCGACGTATGGCACTCCGTAGCATATTTTCGGCAGCCACAACAGTCTTGTGCAAATATACTTGCCAATACATCAGTCGGCGTGTCAGCAAAAAGTCTTCTATTGTATATATGCCTTTTTCTTCCACGGCCAAGTGTTCTTTAGGTGTTAGGCTCAGCATCTTTATTATTCTCTCCGAGCCAATTGTCCCCTCTACAACGCCAGTAAAGAAGCTATCTCGTTTGAGATAGTCGAGCCTGTCGGTATCCAATTTGCTCGATATGAGTTCGTGCATAAATGGTCGACATTCACCCCTAAAAACGCGTATGGCATCCGACACCACTCCACCATACGTGTGCTCGTAGCTATCCATAATCAGCTGCGTTATCTGCTCATGGTCGACGTCTATCAGGCAATGTTCCAAGGCGTGCGAAAACGGACCATGCCCAATGTCGTGTAGCAAGATAGCAATTTGCAGTGCCATGCGTTCATCGTCGCGTAGCTTCACTCCACGGTTGCGAAGCGTATCCACTGCCGATTGCATTAGGTGCATTGCGCCAATGGCATGCTGAAAACGAGTGTGTTGTGCTCCCGGATATACAAGCGATGTCATGCCAAGCTGACGTATGCGCCTTAGCCGTTGAAACCATGGGTGGTCTATCAGTGCCAACAATATGTCGCCTTCAACAGAAATAAACCCATGCACAGGGTCGTTTATTATCTTATGTTTTGCCACTTTAGTCTATCTGTTTTTTTATCCTGACGCCATCAATCAATAGCGTCCATTCTTCTTTCTCGACACCACACAAAGCAAGCGTTCGACGCATATATTCGTTGTCTGCAACGTCGTATAGTTTGCTGCGTTCCAACACTTCTGCAGCCTCTCTTACGCGGTCTGCACTTAGCAAAAGAGCAATATGTCGCATGTTGTCTTCTGCTGTTTTGTCCGTATCTTTCATGTCGTCCATTAGCCACAACGCTTCATCCAAGTTACCTGCGAGTATCTCATGTTCTGCCGCCATGCGCATGACGTCGGGCTCACTCTCGCGTTCTGAGTCAAACGCCGAAAGAAACTTTTGCGCTTTCTGCATTTCGCCACATCGCAACGCACACTCTATCAGCATCATACTCTCTTTCCATCGCAAAGTCTTTATCTGACTTGCCGATTCTAAATAGTATAGAGCCGTGTCGTATAGCCTGTGGTAGTAGTTTATCTCCGCCAATTTTATTTTTGTCCACGAGTTGTCGTCTTCTATCAAGTCGGCTTTGCGCAAATATTTTTCTGCTTTTGTAGTGTTTCTGTTGTCGTTCCTCGCTTCTGTCGTTTCCTTACGATTTTGTCTTAATTCTTCTTCTTGTTTTAGTACGCACAATGCATACTTTCGTAGCCAGTCGGCTTCTACAGGTTTCTGATTCTCTATAAGCCCATCGTATACCTTGGCAGCCTCGACCCATAGCTCATAGTCGACAAGCTTTCGTCCCAATAGATCGACCTCTTCGCTCGTTGTGTAGATTAGCCTAAATAAGTTGTTGTGTTCAGTCATAAACCCCAATAGTTTTTGAGGGTCTATCTCGCTTAGGTTGCAATAGCTCGGTTTAAGCTCGCGAAGGCGATATAAATCATGTACGAATCCTATTATTCGCCAACGTATTGCTGTCGTTTCTTTTGATTCTTCTTCCCTCTCGTATAGCATCTCGTCAAATCGTTTGGTCTCTTCAATCAGTGTTCGCTTCATCTGCTCACTTACGTCTCGAGGCATACTATCCATACTCAGTAAGATGGAATATTTGTCCGAATCGCAAAAACTTAATGTCTTTGACATAAGTCCTATTATCTCTTCGGCCCCATCTTTGCCATATATATGTTGCACAGCTCTGTTGAGGTCGTATGCGTATTTATCAAACGGACGAATCCACGACATCGGTTCGTTGAAAAATCTGTCTGTTTTAAGCATTTTATAGCTCTTGAAACCAATGTCGCAACCGTCTTGCAACCATTCGCTAACCTTTTTTAAGTAGTTAAGCACATTCTTGTCTTTCCCGTCGCCAAATATTTCTTCAAGGTCGCTAATCTCAATTTCACCATTGTCTCTTTGCATATTCTCAATTTGTTCTTTCAGCCTCTCCATCCTTTCGTTAAAGTTCTCCACATTCGCATTCCTTTGGGCTTTTGTCATGATTGTTTGCACGACCGATAAATATGCCATTTGCAACATCTTTTGGTGCTTGGGGTGTTGCTCAAGGTCGTTTCGCAAGGTCGACATCAACGTCTTATCTGTCGTCCATTGCACCGTATGCGAAGTCAGCGACAGTAGTATACCCACTGTTGCTCGTGCTGCAATCTGTGAGTCAGAGTTGTCCATTTGCTCAATCAGAATATATGCCAAGTTCTGATTGAACCTATAAATCATGTTTAGCGACAACGAACTGACGGCAAACGCTTTATCTTCTGCCGAACACTCTGCCGAGTTCAATATCTTCTCTCGCACCCACGCCACATCTTCTGCCGACATGTATCGGCAAGTCAAGGCTTGCATAGCAGCATACAGCTCTTCTTCTTGTGCATAATCTTTTTTTGTGGGTTCATATACTTCGGTCAGTCCAAACGTCAAATCTTCCAGTTGTACTTTCCCACTCGCGTCTTTCGACATGTCTATCTCCCTTTGTCCGATGCCCTCGTCAGCGCGTTCTGCCACTTCGGCTCTATATAGTTCTACTGCATTGTGTGCTTTCGTCTTAATCTTGCTAAGCATCTCCTGTCGTTGTGGGTCGACGCTTCCGTTTACGTAGTATTGTAGCAACAGCGAGTAGTCATTCTTAATATCGTTGGCGCGTTCGCCCGTATAGCAAAGACTTTTTACTCTGTGTTCTTTTATCAACCATTCGAGAGTATCCATTATCTGCCCTTTGCAGATGTTTTCGTGCAGGGCATTTATCGATTCTTTAAAGTCTAATTCTCTATAATATCTCATGTTGTTGCCCGTATGTAAAAAATGCCTATTTCCGTCCGAAGTCAGCCGGAATCTCGCCCCAATCCTCTGTTGGCCACTTAATTATGGGGTTGGCAAAAGTGTTCTCTTGTAGCCACTTCTCGGCTCGTTCTACAATGTTTAGTAGCTCCGCAGTTCGGTGCGTGTTCATTAGCTTCGTGCGGCACTTCTTGTGCCTCACCCAGCTTATGGCCGTCATGCTGTCTGAATACACCACTATGTCTTCTCGTCCAGCCTTTTTTAGCCGAGCCAAGGCCTCCACTATGCCCAAAAATTCGCCAATATTGTTGGTCCCCAACTCGTGTGCATGATGAAATATCTGCTTGTTGTCCCAAAGAGAAATTCCTCTGTACTCCATCTTGCCCGGGTTGCCCGAGCATGCCGCATCCACTGCCACCGACATCTTTTCGTAGCTCTTGCTCGTCGGGCGTTGTGCCTGTGGCGGATTCGTTATGTAGCCCGGCAGAGGCTTGGGGTCTTTCGAATACGCTTCTTTAGCTTCCTCTTGGCTCATAAATCCCTTGTAGCGAGCCCCTGCAAAGCCATCTATTTGTTGGCGAACCTCTTGCCAATCCGTGTAGATTCCTGGCGTCTTACCACGCCATACTACGTAATATTTTTTGCCTTTCGCCAATGGCTCTCCCTAATTGAAGTTGGCTATGAGCGAACTCAGGTTACTCGTGAATAGCTTTACCGACATTGCCAGCAGTATTATGCCGAAAAACTTTTTGAGCACGTATATGCCGTTGTCGCCTATTATTCGATTGATGACGTCTGTGCTACGCAACACGCCATACACAATTAGCATGTTTATCACTATGGCCACAATCACTGTCGGTGCGTTATACTCTGCACGAAGCGAAAGCACTGTGGTGAACGAGCCCGGACCCGCCAATAGCGGAAACGCCAATGGCACTATCGATGCCGACGACGTGTTGTCTTGCCTCATGATTTCTTTGCCAAGCACCATCTCAAGCCCTATTATGAAAAGCACAATAGCACCTGCTACGGCAAACGAATTGAGGTCTACGCCAAAAAATCCAAGCATTGCCTCTCCCAAAAACATGAAGGCAATCAAGATAACAAAGGCCACGGTCGTAGTCTCTGCTGGCGCAATTTCTGTTCCTTTTTGCCGTATGGACATCACTATGGGAAGTGAGCCCAAGATGTCCAATACTGCAAACAATATAATTGATGCCGACAGTGTGTCGCGCAATCCTATTCCAAACATTTCTGCTTTATAGTAAGTTCATTTTGCAGGCCGACACCACCAAGATGTAGCCAAGTACGATGCCTATTATGCCAAGTATAATGCCAACTTTGGCCATGTCGCCTTGTTTTAGGTTGCCTGTCGAATAAGCAAGTGCATTGGGTGGCGTACTGATGGGAAGCGACATTGCAAGAGACGCCGAAAGAGCTATGCCTATGAGCATTGCACTTACGCCTCCGTAGGGAGCCAATGTATCGCCCATGCCGACTCCTACAGCTGCAAGGATTGGGACCAACAAGTTGGCAGAGGCTGTGTTGCTCATAAACGTACTCATCGTTACACACAACAGTCCCGAACCAAGCAATACCAATAGTGGCGACCATGTGCCAAATGGTATTGTTTCAACCATGTGCTTTATCAGTCCGCTTGCGTCGAGTCCCAGTCCTATGGCAAAGCCACCAGCCACCAGCCATAGCACGTCCCATTCAAGGTCTTTAAGCTCTTCTTTGCCTATTATGCCCGTAACGGCAAATACGCCCAGTGGTATCATAGCCACGACATTGCTGTTTATGCCTGTCAACTTTTCAAACGCCCAAAGAAGTATCGTTACGGCAAACGTTACGTAGACTATTATTGCTTTGCGGTCGGTGCGAAATGTACCTTCTATTTGCAAGTGGAAAGTCTTCTGCTTAAACGGATACATGTGGCAAATCAGAAACCATGCTATGGCCATAAGCAACACAACGAATGGCACCATTATCGACATCCACGACATGAAGTCTATGTGCATTCCAAGATGTTCGTCAATATATTTGATGGCTATCGCATTGGGGGGCGTACCAATGGGTGTACCTATGCCACCCACGTTGGCTGCTATCGGGATGCAAAGAGCAAGGGCAGTCTTTCCATTGTTGTCGTCGCCAAGCTGGCGAAGCACAGGTGCCATAATTGCCAACATCATTGCAGCCGTGGCCGTATTGCTCATAAACATCGAGAAAATGGCTGTCGAGACCATGAAGCCCATCAGCACAAATTCGCTCCGCGTCCCAAAGGGTTTTAGCATTACGCGTGCAAGGTTTAGGTCCAGTCCTACCTTCGTGGCTCCTATGGCAAGCGCAAAACCGCCCATAAAGAGCATAACAATTGGGTCGGCAAATGTGGCCATTATGGCCTTATAGCTAATCTTTGTGCCAAATGCTTCTTTGCCTATTGCGTCTGTGTAGTCGAGGAAGTTGAACATACTTGTCGATGTCATTAGCAACATAAGTACAATTATCGACACCGATGTTGTCCAAATAGGTATAGGCTCCAATATCCACATCAACGCTGCAAATACAAACAATGCAATCACGCGATGTTCTATCACTGTCAGGTTCTCAAGTCCGAAACATGTGCTCGGCAATGCCAGCACTAACGCGCTCAAACCGATTGCTACACATAGCTTTATCAGTTTTTTTCGTTCAGCTATTTCCATCGTTCTTATTTAAGAAGGCTATATCTTTTGGGTTGTTAATTTTTGTGTCTTTTGCGCTGTCTTGTCCTCGGCATTTCACAAAATAGCATACAAATATAAAGTCTTTTTACAACTCTATTTTAATTATCTTAGCACAAAGAATAAAATATTAATAATTCGCAACCCCATGCTAAGCACCGATACGCAAGCTCCCGATTTTACTCTTCTCGACCAAGATGGTCAGACGCGACGCCTTTCCGACTTCCGTGGGCAAAAGGTAGTCCTCTATTTCTATTCCAAAGACAACACCAGTGGCTGCACCAAGCAAGCGTGTGCTTTTGCCGACCTCTACCCACACTTTACCGAGCGCGGTGCTGTCGTTGTCGGCATTAGCAAAGACTCTGTCGAATCTCACCGACGCTTTGCCGACAAACACTCTTTGCCCTTCGTTCTTTTATCCGACTCCGACCTCAGTGTCGCCAAGCTCTACGACGTTTGGCACGAGAAAAATATGTATGGCAAAAAGGTTATGGGTGTTGTTCGCACCACATATCTTATCGACTCTAATGGTCTCATTGTCAAGGCTTTCGGTAAAGTGAAGGCTGCCGAGAACCCTTCCCAAATGCTTGACGAAATATAGGAGGGTTGGCTTACAGGCTACCCCAAATAATTATGCCTACGCCTGCCATTATGCCAATTAGGCAAAGTCCTTTGCGTAGCATGTTGTGCTCATGAAAGATTAGTGCCGCCAGCAAAAAAGATATTATCGAATTGCTACGCCTAATGGGCGAGATGAGCGAAATCATGCTGTCTGTGTCAGATAGCGCACCGTAGTAAAAAAAGTCTGCTGCCACAATCACTATGCCTATCAGTGGTATGCTCTGATTCCAAACGAATGGCTCAGATTTTCGTGTTGGCCACCAAATGGCAAATAGTAGCGGGATTGTCATAATGAACTGATACACAGAGTAAAAGAACAATACGCTCATGCGCGGTATGTGTGCAAGCGAAATGATATGCTTGTCGAAAAGTGCCGACCCCGCTCCTATAAGCGTCCCAATAATGACACTCCATACCCATTTGTTTGTTGCGAATTTAATTCCCTCGCGTTTCCCCGCAATGCTAAACAAAAAGAAGAAAAGAAATGTAACCAAGAGTCCTATCCATTGTATGCCATTAGGTCGCTCGCTAAATATTATCAGTGCACCCATAAGGGTCCAAATGGGTGCCGTTGCTCTAATGGGTGCTACTATGCTTAGTGGCAAGTTTTTCATGCCGTAATACACAAATATCCACGACGTTAGGACAATTGCCGCCTTTGCCATCAATAGCAGGTGTGCTCTGCCACTTATCTGTGGCACGTATGCCCAACTATCTGTACTGATATGCCCTGTTATCGACATTATCCACATCGGGCAGAGTATAAGTCCCGAAGTGAGTGTGCTTACCATCAGAATGGGCAATACTGCATTGTTTCTGAGCGAGTATTTCCTAAGTACATCATACAGCCCTAAGCAAAACGCTGAAATAAGGGCAAGTACAAACCATTGCATTGCATACATTTTTTAGCCACGCAAAATTAACCTTTTCTCTCCACTTGTCATTATCTTTGCTTATCTTATGTCTTGCACTTATCATAACATAACTCATCTCTTGCGACTCCTACTAACTTTTTTACTGCTGACCCTGCATGTCGTCATTGCTCGCTCACAAGATTTTGCTTCATCTTCTGTCCTTTCCACTGGCACTTGGCGCAAAGTCAGCGTGTCAGAGTCTGGCATATATAGCTTGTCTGCCGCCACACTTCGCGCAATGGGCTTCTCCGACATGAGTAGCGTTCGCATCTATGGTGCTGCTGGGCATCAACAGTCCTTTGTCGCTGGTGCCGACTCGCGCGACGACCTCCGCATGTTACCCACCTTTCGTACCAATGAAGCCATCTTGTTCTATGCCGAAGGACCACACTCGTGGACAGTCGATGGCACTGGTGCATACACCCCTTCTTTCAACAGCTATTCCCACAAAGCCTACTACTACATTACCACTTCTTCCCTTTCCGATTCCCCACAAGCACTTCCACAACCATCTGCCTCGCCGCAAGTAGTCTACACTTCTTACGACAGCCGTACTGCCTACTACGACCTAAAAAACAATCTTGACAAAAGCGGACGCCAATGGGTAGGCGACGCTTGCTCAGCTTCGATGTCTGTCCACGTCAGTCTGCCAACCGAAGTGGGCAACGACATATACCTGCGCGGTCAGCTCGTAGCCTATGTTCTTGTCAATCAAGCGTGCACCGTCTCGCTCGACGATAGTTCTTGTTCCCTCACACTTCGCAAGCGATCTCGTTCCACCGATACATACACCACCACCGATATCTCCACCACTCTGACTGCCACTTCCTCGTCCGTGACAAGTGTAAATCTGACTTTCAATCATACTGCGCAAACCGATAATGCCCACATAGCATACCTTTCTCTTACTTCTCTTGCCCCACTTTCTTTTTCTGGTAGTCAGTTTAGTTTCCGTCGCCTCGACGCATCTTTTCAGACGGCTCCTGTTTCCTACACTATCAGTAGTTGTAATCCTTCCGTCATCGTTTGGGACATTACCGACCCCACAACTCCACTTGCTATTGCGACAAAACTCTCTGGTTCAACACTTACCTTTACTGCCGACGAGACCGATGGTCTGCACGAATACATCGCATTCGATTCTTCCGCCACATTTCCCGAGCCTGCCGACGAAGGAGACGTCATTAATCAAAACCTCCATTCTCACTCGTCTGTCAACTACGTCATCATCTGTCCACAGTACCTCACATCCCATGCCAATCGCATAGGAAAACTACATCTGTCGCAGCAAGGGCTCTCTTTTCGTGTAGTCGATGTCGACCAAATCTTCAACGAGTTCTCTGCCGGACGCCCCGAAGCACCTGCCATTCGCAACTACCTCAAGATGCTTCGCGAGCGAGGACAAGGCTCTGCCGACAGCCTCTCGCATGTACTCCTTTTCGGCAGTGGTAGCTACGACAACTACAACCATTCCGATGCAAGCCCTATTCCTACCTATCAGTCTGCCACGTCTTATGGTCTCGTTTCAACATATTGTACCGACGATTTCTATACGTGGCTCGACAACTCAGACGGTCTCTCCGACACACGCTCAGTATCCGATGTCGCCATCGGTCGAATACCTATAGCCAATGCCGAGCAAGCCGAAGTCGTTGTCTCCAAAATCGAAGACTATGTTCTCAGTCCACAGCTCGGTTCTTGGCGTGCAAACGCCATCTTCGTCGCTTGCTCTGGCGATGCCAATGAGCATGTCGCCTATGCCGAAAACCAAGCAACTGCCTTCGAAAGCGAAAACCCCGACATGCAAGTCGTTCGTGTTTATGCCGAATCGTTTCAGAGGCAAGTCTCTTCAACCGGCACCACTTATCCTGAAGGAGAACAGATGATGAAAAAATATTTTCAGTCTGGCGCTTCTCTAATTCATTATACTGGTCATGGTGGTGCTGGCGGTTGGGGCAACAACTTTCTCGTTCAAAAAGACTACAACTATTTCAACAACGAAGGGCGTCTGCCAATAGTCGTCTCTGCCAGTTGTACTCTCATACCTTTCGACCAAGCCAATAGTAATATTGCCACACGTCTACTCTTCAAAGAGTCTGGTGGTCTAATCGGAGTCTTTGCTGCTGGGCGCGAAGTCTATGGCAATTGGAACTATCAAACCACTCGTCTCTTCACGCAACAAGCCTATGCCCTCAATGGCAATAGACCACAAACACTTGGCATGGCTCATCTATACTCCAAGCGAAATGGTCCGCAAAACATCAACTCTCTCAAATACACCCTCCTTGCCGACCCAGCTCTCGTCATCTCCCGGCCTATCGACCGCTATTGCCTTCTCGACCAAATAAATGGCCTAAGTGCCAATTTTCAAACCGAGCCTATTCGTGCGCTCGAACATAACACACTCTCCGCCTCAATCCGTCTTGCCGATGGCACGCTCGACACATCTTTCAATGGCATTGCCAACGTCACTCTATACGACAAACGTACCAACAAGTCGACCACTGGCGTCGAGAGTGGCACACCATTCGATTATTCCGAGTGGAGCAGTGTCCTCTACTCTGGCGAAGTAGCTGTCCAAGACGGGCAATTTGATTTCTCATTCCTTTTGCCCAAAGAAATCGACCTCTCCGTTGGCTATGGTCGCTTGTCTGTCTACGCCTCTTCCTCTCAAAATACCGAAGCTATCGGAGCCACCGACGCCATACTCATAGGCGGCATTGCCGAACAAAACATTGCCGACACCCTTGGACCCTCCATCACAGCTTGGATCGATTATCCCAATTTTGCTGATGGAAACTCTACTGGGAGCACCCCCATTCTCTACGCCATCATCGAAGACCCTTCTGGTATCAATACGAGCGGACAAGGCGTCGGACACGACATAAGCCTTACTCTCGACTCCGACCGCCAACAGCAAACAATACTCAATAGCTACTTCGTCTACGATGCCAATAGCTACACGCGTGGCACGCTCGTCTACCAACTCGCCTCGCTCGCCGATGGGGCTCATTCTCTGCTCCTCAAAGCTTGGGACAACCTCAATAATTCCAGCTCATACAACGTAAGCATAGCCTCTTCGGCAACCTCCGACATATCTTTCGACAACGTAATTGTACAGTCTGACGGCGGACAGCCAACCCTCTCTTTCTACCACAACTGCCCCGACGTATCTCTCAGTGCAACCATAAAAATATATAGTCTTGATGGCCACGAAGTCGCACGTGGCTCATTCGCTCTCCCGTCGTCCAACTACTCTGGTTCACTCCGACTCGGAAGCCTCCTCACAGGTGCCAACAATCTAATGCATGGCATATATTTCTTGCATTGCGAAGTTACCAGTAGTCAACGAAACGGAATTTTTGTGAAAAAATTTATCTTTGCACACAATAAATAATCAACACGTGCGTTATATCAACATACTTTTAGTCGATTAAACGTAAAAACCCTCTCCAATGTACACCCAAAAAGTCCTCTATACACTCCTCGGACTCACGCTCTCTTCAGTCACATTTGCAGCCGACGACCTCGGTAGTGACTACAACCCAATCCCCAGTAGTGTTCAGATGCTCAACATCGCTCCCGAAGCTCGTGGCACGGGCATGGGCGATGTCGGTGTTGCCACCACTCCAGACATCAACTCTCAATACTGGAACCCCGCCAAATACATCCGTATGCAGTCCATGGCTGGCGCATCTGTCAACGTAACCCCTTGGCTTCGCAACATCATCTCCGACATCAACCTTTTCACGATGTTCGGCTACTATAAGCTCAATCAGCGTAATGCCGTCAGTGCTGGCATACGCTACTTTTCTCTCGGCGACCTCGTCTTCTACAACGACGATGGCGTAGAAGAAGGCTCCTACAAACCCAATGAGTTCTCCATCGATGGTGCCTACACCCTCGCACTCTCCGACCGCCTTTCTGGTGCCATCTCTATGCGCTTCATCCATTCCGACCTCGGTTTTAGCTACAACGACGATGGCTACTCAAAAGGAAACGCCTTCGCTGCCGATGTCGCTTTCTACTATCGTCGCCCCATCAAGCTCGCAGGCTACAAAGGAGACCTAATGTTTGGTGTCAACCTATCCAATATCGGTACCAAAATAACCTACGATAACGGAACAACCAACGAATACCTCCCTGCCAACTTCCGACTCGGTGGCGGTCTTTGGGTCGACTTTGACGAGTATAATCGCATAGGTCTTGCTCTCGACTTCAACAAGTTAATGGTCCCCACCCCCAATTATAGGTCCGACTCTGATACAGAGTCAAGCCTCAATCGCCGACAAGCCTACTACGACAAGTCCGTCATCGGCTCAATCTTCCGTTCTTTCACCGACGCACCCGGTGGCTTCAAAGAAGAAATGAAAGAAGTCGACATCTGTGTCGGTGCCGAGTACACCTACAAGAGCATGTTTTCCGCTCGCCTCGGCTACCACAACAATCCACCCGACAAAGGCAACCTCAAATATATGTCTGCAGGTGTAGGTGTCCGCTATCAAATGTTAGACGTTAATGCCAGCTACATCTTTGCAGTTGGAAATGCCAATCGCAACACCGCTCTTGCCAACACCATTCGCATATCTCTCGGATTCGACATCGGTATGGTCGCTGGTGGACGTGGACGTAGCACTGTTCGTAAGTAAAACATAGTTACATGAAAATACGTGTAGGCTTCGGCTACGATGTTCACCAACTAAAAGACGGACTCCCTCTCACCATCGGAGGTGTCCGCATAGCTCACACCAAAGGTTGGGTCGCTCATTCCGATGGCGATGTGCTCATACATGCCATCTGCGACGCCTTGCTCGGAGCTGCCGCCTTGCAAGACATAGGCTACCATTTCCCCGACACCGACCCGACATATCGTGGCATAGATAGTCGTGAACTCTTGCGCCACGTAACCTCGCTACTTCTCTCGCACGGCTATGCCATATCCAACGTCGACGCCACCATAGCAATGCAACGTCCCAAACTCCGACCACACATCGATAATATGCGCGCCCTCCTTGCACAAGACATGAACATCAGCGCAGATGACGTCTCTGTCAAAGCCACCACGACCGAACGTCTCGGCTTCGAAGGCCAAGAAACAGGAGCTTCTGCCTACGCTGTCGTTCTCATACAAAAACAATAAAAACTTTAACGCATAACTCACAAACAATCAACACATTACGATAACAACTCCTACGCTTTCTCAATGTTAAATGAAACAACCCAAAGAAAATAACGTAGAAGTGTAAGAATGTTTTTCATAAATTTGCATTTGATTGTGCCGTGTGCACAATCCTATGAGTAAAAAATCGGATACTATTAAAAGATACACAAGCAAAAGTCAACTATGATAATGAAAACAAAACACATAGTCATATCCACAGCTTGCTTCGCTCTCGCACTCTCCCTTACCTCGTGCTTTGGCGGTAAAAAGAGCGGCGGACATAGTGGCGATGTCTCAAGTGCCACCGGTTGGGCATACAACGACCCTCAATACGGTGGATTCGAATACCAATCTGGCTACGAACAAGAAACAGGTCCAGGTCTCGTCTTCGTCGAAGGTGGTACTTTCATCATGGGACGTGTCGAACAAGACGTCCTCTACACTCACAACTCCACTCCTCGTCGTGCCACTGTTACATCGTTCTACATGGACGAATGTGAAGTTAGCAACGCCAACTATCGCGAGTGGCTCTACTGGATCAATCATGTCTTCGAAGAAAACCCAGCCGTCTATCTCGATGCCCTCCCCGACACTCTCGTATGGCGTCGCCCTCTCGCCTACAACGAACCCTATGTCCAGAACTATCTGCGTCACCCAGCCTATGCCGACTATCCTGTCGTAGGTGTCAACTGGGAACAAGCCAATAAATATTGCAACTGGCGTACCGACCGTGTCAACGAAAACATCCTCTACCAAAGAGGCATCATAGAACTCAATGTCAACGAACAAAAAGAAGAGAACAACTTCAACACCGAAGCCTACCTCTATGGTCAGCAAGCCGTAACTCCTGGCAAGAACGAACTCGATGACCTCGCCAACGAAGGACAAAAACGTCGCGTACGTTGGGACGATGGCATTCTCCTCCCCGACTACCGACTCCCAAGTGAAGCCGAATGGGAATTTGCAGCCCTCGGTCTTATCGGCAATACAGTCGACGAACGCATGAGCGACCGTAAAATATTCCCTTGGAACTCCCATGTAATGCGTAATGCCGACGATCGCGATCGCGGTCGTATGATGGCCAATTTCGTTCGTGGCAATGGCGACTATATGGGTACTGCGGGTTACCTCAACGATAAGGGCGACATCACCGTCGACGTTCACTCCTATTGGCCCAACGACTATGGTCTCTACTGCATGGCTGGCAACGTCAATGAGTGGGTGCGCGACGTATATCGTCCACTAACCTTTGAAGACGCAGCCGAACTCAACCCATTCCGTGGCAACGAGTTTATGCAGCTCACTGTCGACGAAACTGGTGCTCCTGTCGAAAAAGACTCCATCGGACGACTCAAATATCACCTCGAAACATCCGACGAGATTGGCGATCGCAAAAACTATCGCGAAGCCTATCAAATCAACTACCTCGATGGTGACGTGTCTTCCAACGTCGTCGAAGGCGACTCGTGGATAAGCACTGGCATGGGCACAAGCAACATGTACGGCACTCTCGGCGATGATGGTAGCGTAATGGAAGTAGGTAAGCAACTCGGTAGCCTCATATCCGATAAGACTCGTGTCTACAAAGGTGGTGGTTGGCGCGACCGTGCCTATTGGCTCAGCCCAGGCACACGCCGATTCCTCGACCAACGCAACTGCCGCGATGACATCGGTTTCCGTTGTGCCATGGTACGTGTGGGCGCTCCCGAACAACAAGGTCGCAGCCAACGTCTGTAAGCAAAGGCAGATGCTCTCTGCAACATAGTTGAATAAATTGCTTAAATCGTAAAGTCTCCTACGCAGACTAATATAAATTCAGCAGACCGAACCAACATAGGTTCGGTCTGCTCGCTTTATTGAAAATCTTTTCGACAAACTCTGCTAATATTTAACTATCTTTGAAACCTTATGGCTTGATTCGTTCGCCACGCATACCAATCCACTCAAAGTGAAATTCACCGACATCATAGGACAAGATAACGTCAAACAACACCTCAGGCAAATGTACGAAACCAATCGTATGCCTCACGCACTCTTGTTGCTCGGTACCGAAGGATGTGGCGCTCTACCCCTTGCCTATGCCTTGTCTCAATTCATATTGTGCACGGGCGACAAGTCTTCTGGCGAACCTTGTGGCACTTGCCCTGCTTGCATAAAAGCTGCAGCTCTTGTTCATCCCGATGTGCATAGCATTTTCCCCTCCATTCGACGAAACTCAGACACCACTTGCGAAACATTCCTCCCTCAGTGGCGTAACCAGCTGACTTCGCAACCCTATTTCGGTTTGTCTGAATGGTCGGCAGCTATGCGTGGACAAAAAAATGTCGACGATGACGATGAGTCCGACTCAGATACCCCCACCAAAGCTTCTGCCGACAACAAGCAAGCTCAAATCCTCAAAGACGCAGGCTCAGCCATTCACACCAAGCTAAGTATGAAGCCCTACGAGGCTCGACATCAGTTTATGATCATCTGGAAGCCAGAACTGATGAATGAAGTAACAGCCAACAGCATACTCAAAATACTCGAAGAACCACCTCTCGACACCTCGTTTATACTCGTTAGCGAAGACACTCAGCGAATCCTACCCACCATACTTAGTCGCACTCAACGCGTCGTCGTTCCGCCCCTCACCGAAGCCGATATAGCCTCTTATATCTCTGCACACTACGAGCGCACGACCTCTGAAGCTCAGCGCATAGCCCACATAGCCCAAGGCAACCTTGCAGCTGCAATCAGACTTGTCGAGGGTGGCAACGAACGCAGTTTAGCTCTCGACTTTTTCAAAAATGTCATGCGTGCAGCTTGGAAGCGCGATGTGAAAGCCCTTGCCGACACTGCCGAAGACCTTAAAAAGCTCTCGCGCGAACAAGTCAAAAACGTCCTCATGCACTGTCGTGCTCTACTGCGCGAAAGTTTCGTTATGAACCTCTCTACTCCACAACTTAACTACATAAGTGCCGAAGAAGAAGAGTTTCTTGCCCGATTCGCACCATTCGTACACATCAACAACATAGAACTTCTCACAAGTCATATCGACAAAACTATAAGCATGGTCGAGCAAAACGGCAATATAAAAATGGTCGTTCTCGATCTCGTCCTTAGCCTTACAGCCTACATCCGCAATACGCAACGCCCCGAAGTGGGTGCCTAACCATATATAATCTACTCTCTGCTTATGCAAGACGACATAAACGAAATAGCCGATACTGAACTACGTCCCGCGCCCACGTCCGAGGCGGAGCCCAGTGCTACACCCATAGAAGAAACAAACGAAGATATTCTCGACGACGTCGACGACATCCCCGACGAAAGCTATCAAAGTGAACCTAAAAAATCTTCAGACGACGATTCGGACGCCGATGATGATAAAGAGCTAAGTCTGTCTGTCCCATATCGCTACGAAGAAAACACTCGTAGTTGTAAAGGCACTTGTGCTGTGCGTGGTGGAAAGCTCAACACCTACGACTGGCTCGACGATCTCCCAACACCTCCCAACCCATCCGACCTCGTCGAAGTGCAATTTAAAAATACGCGCAAAGCCTACTATCGCAATACAACGGGTATAAAACTTCAGAAAGGCGACATAGTGGCAGTCGAGTCTTCTCCCGGACACGACATAGGACAAGTAACTCTGCTCGGACGACTCGTCTACTTGCAGATGCACAAAAACCACATCAACCCCGCCACCTACGAATACAAGCGTGTCTACCGTATAGCGCGCCCCACCGACATCGAAAAGTGGGAAGAAGCTCGTTCGCTCGAACAGGCCACTATGCTCGAAGCCCGACGCATCGCACAAGACCTTCGGCTAAACATGAAGATAGGCGATGTTGAATACCAAGGCGACCGCACAAAAGCCATCTTCTACTACATTGCCGATGAACGTGTCGACTTCCGCGAACTAATAAAAGTCCTTGCCGACCATTTCCGCGTCCGTATCGAAATGCGACAAATAGGAGCCAGACAAGAAGCCGGACGCATTGGAGGAATTGGACCCTGCGGACGTGAACTCTGTTGTGCTTCGTGGATGACTTCGTTTGCCTCTGTTTCCACACACTCTGCACGCATTCAAGACCTTTCGCTCAACCCCACCAAGCTCGCTGGGCAGTGTGGTAAACTCAAATGTTGCCTCAACTACGAACTCAGTGCCTACGTCGATGCCATCGAAGCCTTCCCTCCCACCGACAAACCTCTCGAAACTGCCGAAGGAATATACTATTTCTTCAAGTACGACATCTTCAAAAAGCTAATGTGGTATTCGCCACAAAAAGACTCTCCATCCAACATAGTCGCAGTAACTGCCGACCACGTTCGCGAAATTCAAGAAATGAATGCACGTGGCGAACGTCCCGACGACATCGGTAGCACCATGCAAACAGCTGCCACCGAAGACGATGGCTACTCTGGGACAGTCGAACTTGATGAAGACCTCACGCGTTTCGACAACAAGAAAGGGCGCGACAACAATCGTGGAGGACGTCAGCGTGGCTCCGACAATCGGGACTCTAACCGTCGCCGTCAGGGGGCATCAGACGAACGACGCAACAAGCAAAATACATCCGATAGTCACCGTCAGCAACCAAACAATAACGACACTGTGCAAGAAAACCCCAATACACAGCAAGCCGACTTTCGACAGCAAAATCAGTCTCGCCACGATGGTCGAAGACATCGCTCTGGTCGAGACAACCGTCCTCGTCGCGACAACAGAGAAGGACGCGACAACCGAGACCGCAACAACAATACTCCACGCAACGATAATGAAGGCTAAAATTCTATCCCTCATAACTATAATCTGTGCATCGCTTACTATGCACAGTTGCGTCGAAGGTCTCGTGTTCGATGAGTTTGTTTCCATAACCGATGCACAGTGGTCGACCGACTCGCTCGCTGTCTTCCGTACCGACATCGCCGACACCATTGCATCCTATGACGTGTCTGTTGTCGTTCGCAACGACAATAACTATGCCTATGCCAATCTGTGGCTCTTTATCGATGTCATCGATGCTCTTGGCAACGCCCGACGCGACACCATCGAGTGTCTTCTTGCCGAGCCCGATGGAGCATGGCGAGGCAGTGGCTGGGGCTCACTCTACACTGTTCGTTGTCCCTACCTTTCCGACGTGCGTTTTGCGACATCTGGCGCTCACACCTTCCGTCTCACGCAAGGCATGCGCGACATCTCTCTTAGTGGCATTCACGACATAGGACTTGTAATAGAAAAACACGTCGATGGGCAAAAATAAACTTCAAAAATTTGCCGACATGGCAACGTATAGTCATGTCTTTGAAGTCGACTTCACAACTCTGCAATCCGTCGGCTTCAAGCAGTGTGGCCATTGGCACGAATGGTTCGGCAACAATAATCCCATAGTCGTTGAGCTCGGTTGCGGACGCGGTGAGTATACCGTCGGGCTCGCACGTCTCAACCCACAAGTCAACTATATCGGTATCGACATCAAAGGTGCACGTATGCACACAGGTGCCACAGAAGCCCTCAACGAAGGACTGACCAATGTTGCCTTCGTTCGCACGCGCATTGAGTTTGTCGATCGCCTATTTGCTCCCGACGAAGTCAGTCAAATATGGATAACCTTTCCCGATCCACAAATGCGCAAAGCTCGCAAACGTCTTGTAGGCACGCTTATGCTTAGCCGCTACAAACGCTTCCTTGCGCCCGAAGGAGTTGTCCATCTTAAGACCGACAGCCCTTTCCTCTATGCCTACATGCAAGCTATGCTTAGCCTCAACCACATAACTCCGCAAACGTTGACTGCCGACCTCTATGCCGACCAGTCGCTTGCGCAGTCTATGCTCATCAAAACCTACTATGAGCAAAAATGGCTCGATGCTGGCATGAGCATCAAGTATGTAAGATTCACTCTTCCCGACGCTCAACTCGTAGAGCCCGACGTCGACATTCAACACGATAATTATCACAACGTCGGACGCAATGTCCGATTCAAAGAATGAAAAAATGGAATATTATCCTACTCTCGTCATAGAAGCCCTTCGCACAGTCGTTCACCCCGAAAAGGGACAAGACATCGTCAGCCTCGGCATGCTCGAAGACGACATCCGCATAAGTGGACGTCGTGTTAGTTTTTCGCTCATCTTCGACCGCCCCAACGACCCCATGATGGCAACTATAAAAACTCGTGCCGCCGAAGCCATAAAAGCACATTTGGGCGCCGAAGTCGAAATAGATGGCAACATATTCGTCAAAATCAGACAACGTCCCAAAGTCGAAGAAGCTGTCCTGCCCAATGTAAAAAATATCATTGCCGTGGCGAGTGGCAAAGGTGGCGTAGGCAAAAGCACCGTTACTGCCAATCTTGCAGTGTCTCTTGCTCGTGCAGGCTATAAAGTCGGTCTACTCGATGCCGACATCTTCGGACCCTCAGTCCCCATAATGTTCGACACCGAAGACGCCCGACCAGTCCTCGCTGAAAATTCAACTGACGAAAAACAGCTAATAGAACCCATAGAAAAATATGGGGTCAAAATGCTTAGCATAGGCTTCTTTGTCGATCCCAGACAAGCCGTCGTTTGGCGTGGTGCAATGGCCACCAATGCCATCAAACAACTCGTCACCGAAGCCAATTGGGGCAATCTCGACTATCTACTCATCGACATGCCTCCAGGCACCTCCGACATTCACATCTCGCTCGTCGGTCTCGTCCACTTTACGGGTGCCATAATCGTCTCCACCCCTCAAAAAGTCGCTCTCGCCGATGCTCGCAAAGGTGTCGACATGTTCCTCAACCCCAAAGTGAACGTGCCAGTCCTCGGCATCGTCGAAAATATGGCTTGGTTTACACCTGCCGAGTTGCCACAAAACAAATACTATATCTTCGGACAAAACGGAGCTCGTCAGCTCGCCGACGAAATAGGTGTTCCCCTACTCGGACAAATACCCATCGAAATGAGCATACGTCAGGGTGCTGATAGTGGCACTCCCGTGGCCCTCAATGCCGACTCTTCTTCTGCACAGGCTTTCGATGCTTTGGCTGTCAACGTCGTTACGCTGACACGTAAAAACTCATAAGTCTCTATTCCCAATATCAATGCATCTATTCGTGTCGACAATCATAAAATATATTCGAGCAATATGTTTGCTCATTGTGTTTGCGCTTTCAGCTTGCAGTGCTCCAAGCGACATGCGTCTCAGTGGACTCTTTACCGAAGGCATGGTGCTACAGCAAAAGTCAAAGTCTGCTCTGCGTGGCTATGCCTCTCCTGGCACTCGCATAACCATTAAGACCGATTGGAACTTTTCTGTAACCACCTCTGCTGGCGAAGATTCCATTTGGGTCGCCTACGTCAACGTCCCCGAAGCCGACATGCGACAACATACCATCGAACTCTCCACAGCCGACACCGTCATCACAGTCGGCAATATACTCATTGGCGAAGTATGGCTTGCAGCTGGTCAGAGCAACATGGAAATGCCCATGAAAGGTTGGGGGACCGACACCATCATCAACGCTTCTGCCGACATCGCTAGCTCGTCCGACGATCTCTTGCGATTCTTTGCCGTCTATCCCAATCTTGGCTATGTCCCTCAAAAGCGTCTCGGAGGCGTATGGCATAGTGCTGCTCCCGAATATACTGCGCGCTTCGGTGCATTGCCCTACTATTTCGGACGTCATCTTCTCGATAGCCTGCGCATCCCCATTGGCATAGTCCAAGCTGTCTACGGAGGTTCGCCACTAATGTCGTGGGTCAACTCCGACCTTGCCAAAGAAAACGACAAATACCCCGACGTGCAAGCTCTCTTAGCCAAGACCAACGAAGAATATCAAGTCTACAAAAAGTGGCTCGATGCACTGCCATCAGTCTCTATCGACAAACGCGGCTCGCACGACCCTCTCGACGAACTCGACATCTACGACGACTATGTAAACCTTTCTATGTCCGATGTCGCTTTGTGGGACAAAATGCAACTACCTGGCTACTGGGAAAACCATGGTCTAAAGGGATTCGATGGTGTAGTTTGGTTCGTCCGTAAAGTCGCTCTTCCCGACTCTTGGATAGGTCGCGACATCAATCTCCGACTCGGTTGTGTCGACGACCGCGACCGTGCTTATGTCAACGGAACTCTCGTCGGACAAACCACAGGCATAGACAAGTTCGGTCTCTCGCGAGAATATCGCATACCATCCAACATTGTCATGGAGAGCGAGCTAACAATTGCCGTGCGTGTACTCGATGAACGTAGCAAAGGAGGCATTATCGGCATGACCGACGGAACCAACATGCGCCTCGAACTCGACACGGGCGAAACTCTCGACCTCGAAGGCGAATGGGCCTACCGACCCGTTGCTCTCATCGATGGCTCTCGTTTGGTCCTTCTCGGTGTCGAAAACAACGCCTATGCCACACGCCCACACATGTCTATGCCCTTATGTCCCGACTCTCCGTCTATGGTCTACAATGGCATAATAGCTCCACTCTCTGGCTATTCTTTCGCTGGCGTAATTCTACACATCGGCGAGGCCGACGTATGGGATAGCCATAGTCGTAGTCAAGTGTCCGACCTTCTGCCTCAAGTTGTCGCCTCTTTTCGCAAAGTCATCGACCATCGCACACCTACACCAATCATCATCGGTCAACCATCTCCGGGTGCCTATGCCGATTGTCTCGACACCGATGCAGGCTTTGTCCGCAGTGCAATCTTCGAAGGACAGTCTCACTCAGAAAACACCTACATAGTCTCCACTCTCGACATAGGTAGTAACCACACTCTCCGTCCGCCTTACAAAGAAATAGAAGCAAAGCGAATGGTCGATGTAGCATTGTCGAAGGTATATAATCGCAAGCCCGATTACCCATCCTCACCCATTCCGACATCGGCCACGCAAAGCCACCAAATAGTCAAAGTCGACTTCGATAATGCCGACGGACTATACCTCGACACCGACCGTCCTACACAGTTCGAAATAGCAGGTGCCGACACCATATTCTTCCCTGCCAAAGCTCTCGTCAGCTCTCATAGCGTAACCATTTTCTCGCACATGGTCTCAGACCCCGTCTTTGTCCGCTACGCCTACACAAATTGCGCTCAAAACACACTTTGGAACAAATATCATCTACCTTGCATTACATTCTTCTTAGAAGTCGAGAAAGAAGAACCCATCAAATAGCCGTCTGGCACACCACAATAACAGCCCACAAACGTTGAGTTTATGACGTTTGTGGGCTTGTCTTTTTTAAGAATTATTCTATGTTTTACACAGATATTTTTTTATCTTTGTCTAATGTCGTTACTTTGGTCTGTGTGTATGCTCAGCACCTCAGTTCATCATCAAAAAAATAACATCAGCAATTTAATGGAGACAGAAAAAAACTTCTTTGCCGTCGACCTTGGTGCTACAAGCGGACGCACCATCGTTGGCTCAATCAAAGACGGTAAAGTAAATCTCGAAGAAATAACACGTTTCCCCAATAACCTTATCGAAGTAGGTGGACACTTCTTTTGGGATATATATGCCCTCTACAACGAAATAATACGCGGTCTGCGCTTCGTTGCCCAAAAAGGCATCAAGATAAGCAGCATAGGCATCGACACTTGGGGCGTCGACGTCGTTTGCATTGGCGAAGATGGACAAATCAACGGTCAGCCAATGGCCTATCGCGACCCTTGCACTTTCAAAGCCATGGACGACTATCTCAACCATATCGTCGACCGCGAAGAAGTCTACCAAACCACAGGCATACAGTTCCTCAATTTCAACACTCTTTTTCAGCTCTATGCCATGCGTCGCCAAGGCAACGTAGCGCTTCGCAATGCTCAGAAGATTCTCTTCATACCCGACGCGCTCAGTTGGATGCTCACTGGCAATGCAGTATGCGAATATACCATAGCTTCCACCAGCCAAATGCTCGACCCTCGCACGGGCGACCTCGATGAACGTTTGCTCAATTCCGTAGGACTTGCTCGTCACCATTTCGGACGCATGGTAAGCCCCGGCACACAAGTAGGCGTTCTTACCAGCGAAGTTCAGCGTCAGACAGGTCTTGGACCTGTCCCCGTCATAGCCGTTGCAGGTCATGACACCGGAAGTGCAGTAGCCGCCGTACCAGCCCAAGACGAAAAGTTTGCCTATCTCAGCAGTGGCACGTGGAGCCTTATGGGCATTGAGACCCCCGAAGCCATCATAAGCAAACTAAGTTTCGAACGCAACTTTACCAACGAAGGAGGCATAGACGGCACCACTCGATTCCTCAAAAACATCTGTGGCATGTGGCTTCTCGAGCGTTGCCGCAAAGAATGGGGCGACTCCGCACCAGCCGAATACCCCAAGATAATAGAGGCAGCCACCAAGCAAGAAGCCTTCCGTAGTCTTATCAACCCCGACGACCCAGTCTTTGCCAACCCATCCAACATGCAAGACGCCATACAAGTCTATTGCCGTCGCACAGGTCAAGTAGTCCCCGAAGGTTATGCCGCGGTAGCTCGTTGCATTTTCGATTCGCTCGCTCTCCGCTATCGTCAAGTCTTCGGCTACCTCAAAGAAATGGCATCGTTCGATATCGAACGCCTTCACGTCATCGGTGGTGGCTCGCGCAACGAACTGCTCAACCAGTTTACAGCCAATGCCTGTGGTGTCGAAGTCGTAGCAGGTCCACAAGAATGTACCGCACTCGGCAACGTCATGATGCAAGCCGCTGCAGCTGGTGTCGTCAAGAATATTTGGGACATGCGTCGTGTCATAAACGACGGCATAGAACTCAAAGTCTACCAACCAACCGACAAACAGCAATGGGACGCAGCCTATGAAAAGTATCTTGCCGTCACCAAAACGAAATAAAGTAATCATTAAAATAAACTCACAGAAATAAGTTCTTCAAAAGGATGAAAGACGAACAAATAAAAAAAGCCTACGAAATTGCTCGCGAACGCTATGCAGCCATAGGTGTCGACACCGATAAGGCACTCGACCAACTACAAAAAACTCAAATATCTCTCCACTGCTGGCAGACCGACGACGTTGTCGGCTTTGAGCGCAACGAAGCACTCTCTGGCGGCATTCAGACTACTGGCAACTACCCAGGTCGCGCTCGCAACATCGACGAAGTGCGCAAAGACCTCGAGTTCGTCAAAACGCTCATCGCTGGCGACCATCGCCTCAATGTACACGCCATCTATGGCGACTTCGGTGGCAAGCCCGTCGACCGCGACCAAATAGAAGTAAGTCACTTCCAGAGTTGGATAGACTGGGCAAAAGCCAACAATATGAAACTCGACTTCAACAGCTCGAGCTTCTCGCACCCCAAGAGTGGCGAACTCACACTCTCCAACCCCGACAAGGGCATCCGCGATTTCTGGATTGAGCACACCAAGCGTTGCCGTCGCATCTCCGATGCCATGGGCAAAGCGCAGGGCGACCCCTGCATAATGAACATTTGGGTACACGATGGTAGCAAAGACATGACCGTTGAGCGCAAACGCTATCGCGAAATCTTTGCCGAAAGCCTCGATGAAATACTCAAAGAAGACCTCCCTGGCATGAAAACATGCCTCGAAGCTAAGCTCTTTGGCATTGGTCTCGAAAGCTACACCGTCGGCTCACACGACTTCGTCGCTGGCTATTGCGCCACACGCAAGCTCATGTATACCCTCGACACAGGTCACTACGAAATGACTGAAAACGTGGCCGACATGATTGCTTCGCTCTTGCTCTTCGTGCCCGAGCTCATGCTCCACGTCAGCCGTCCTATCCGTTGGGACTCCGACCACGTAACCATAATGAACGACCAGACTCTCGACCTCTTCAAAGAACTCCGTCGTGCCGATGGTCTGAGTCGCGCTCACATTGGTTTGGACTACTTCGACGCAAGCATCAACCGCATAGGTGCCTACATCGTTGGTACTCGTGCCACTCAGAAGTGCGTCCTCTCGGCTCTCCTCGAACCACTCGACAAACTTCGCCAATACGAAGACAAGGGACAGAACTTCGAACGCCTCGCACTCATCGAAGAGGCCAAGAGCATGCCTTTCGGTGCTGTCTTCGACTACTTCAACCTCAAAAACAACGTACCAGTCGGCGAAGACTTCATCCCAGCCATCCAACAGTACGAAAAAGACGTTCTTTCGAAGCGTTGCTAATAAAATAGCTTAGCATAACTAAACCAAACTCCCCCGACGCACGGCAAACTCCGTCCGATGGGGGAGTTTTTTAAGAACACACACATCTTTACAAAACATCTTCTTATGGAAATCATATTAGGTTTGCTCATAATAGCCATAGGCGCTTTTTGCCAATCGAGCTGCTATGTGCCCATCAATAAAATCAAGCAATGGAGCTGGGAAAGCTACTGGATTGTGCAAGGTGTTTTCGCTTGGCTTATCTTCCCACTCATAGGTGCTCTCTTAGCTGTGCCCAGTGGTCATAGCCTTTTCGAACTCTTTACTGCCGAACGCTCATTCAACATTTGGATGACCATCTTCTTCGGCATTCTTTGGGGTGTCGGTGGTCTGACTTTCGGACTTTCTATGCGCTACCTCGGCGTAGCTCTTGGGCAAAGCATAGCTCTCGGCACATGTGCAGGTCTTGGCACCATAATGGGACCCGTGCTACTCAACATCTTCTTCCCCGAACTCAATGCCCTCAGCTCACTTACAGCTTCTGTCATCATTGGCGTAGTAGTTACGCTTGTCGGCATTGCCATCATTGGCGTAGCTGGCTCAATGAAAGCAGCCTCGCTCAGCGAAGAAGAAAAGAAAGCAGCCGTCAAAGACTTCAACTTCCCCAAAGGTCTTGCCATTGCATTGTTGGCAGGGTTCATGAGTGGCTGCTTCAACGTCGGTCTCGAATTTGGCAAAGACATCAATTTTGGCGATATGACCAACGTCATGTTCCGCACGCTACCAGCCACTCTGCTCGTTACGCTCGGCGGCTTCCTGACCAACGCCATCTACTGCTTCTATCAGAACAAGAAGAACAATACCTTTGGCGACTATTCTAAAATTTCTGTTCTGACCAACAACATACTTTTCTGCGCTCTCGCTGGTTTGCTATGGTATAGCCAGTTCTTTGGTCTTGCGCTTGGCAAAGGCTTCCTGACCTCTTCGCCAGTCCTGACGACGCTTGCTTTCTGCATTCTTATGGCTCTCAACGTCGTGTTTAGCAACGTCTGGGGCATTATCCTCAAAGAGTGGAAAGGCTGTTCGCGTGCCACTCTTGCGGTTCTCGTTGTCGGCATAGTCGTACTTATCTTCTCGTGCTTCGTGCCACAACTATTGTAACGTCTCTATCCTTTTGACCAATAGATAAAAGAGACACAAACATGTGTCTCTTTTATTTTAAATATGTCAACAATGATTTTTTTGTGTGTATAATAACTTAATTTTGTCAACAAGTCTGATTGCGAAATCTCATATAGCCTATTAACAATCTAAATATAATTTATGTCGCGAAACTACTTATTTCGAATAGTTCGTAGAGAAAGCAAAATGCTTCTCTTTGCGCTATTCCTTTTTTTGTGTGGCACAATGTATGCCCAAGAAATGCGTACCGTTACTGGACGGGTTGTCGACAATGTTGGCTCGCCAGTTATTGGTGCTGCCGTAATGGTGCAAGGTACTTCGACTGGCACGGTTACGGATGTCGACGGACGATATAGTCTGCAAGTTCCACCAGATGCCACGCTCGTGGTCTCATTCATTGGTTATGACACTGAGACGCAAGTCGTGACCGACCAGTCGGAAGTCAACTTCACCCTTTTCGACGAGCTAAACGAACTCGAGGAATTAATGGTTATCGGCTATGGTACTCAAAAACGTAGCGACCTCACTGGTGCCATAAGCCAAGTAAAAGGACAAGACCTTGTCCTTAACCCTAGCGTCAACCCAATGGAAGCCCTCCAAGGTAAGGTGGCTGGTTTGGACATAACCAAGGAGAGCGGACAAGCAGGCTCTGGTGTCAATATGCAACTCCGTGGCAATCGCTCTTTCACCGCCAGTGGCACGCCAACGTTTATCATAGACGGCATGCCAGGCGACTATTCGACTCTCAACCCCAACGACATCGAGAATATCGAAATTCTTAAAGATGCTTCATCGACAGCTGTCTATGGTGCTAGTGGCGCAAACGGCGTAGTCCTAATCACAACAAAGCACGGCAAAGAAGGTAAAATGCTCGTCAACCTAAATGTCTTTGCAGGCTTCAATGGTTGGAGTCGAGTCCCCGAAGTGCGTAGCGGCGAAAGCTACATTCAGGTTTTGCGCGATGCTGCCAAGGCTGCTGGCAACTGGAGCAGCACTGCCGACGACAAGACCATGATGGATAATACTCTTGGCGAGGGAGCCTACGACGCTCACCTTCGTGGCGAATATATCGATTGGACCGACGAGTTGCTCAAAACATCAACTGTCCAAAGTTATAGTCTCTCGGTTAGTGGTGGCAACGAACGCACCAAGAGCTACCTCTCACTCAATTTTAGCGATGAAAATGGTCAATATAGCAACGACAACAACAAAGTCTATTCGACCAAGATGAAGATAGACTACAAAGTGCGCGACTGGTTTAGCATCGGAATCAATAATGCACTTTCGTTTGTATATCGTAATTCGGCCTACACAGACTTGGGCTTTGCTCTGCGCATGATGCCTCTTGGCAAGTTGTATGACGAAGATGGCAACCTGAACCCTTTTGTCAACAATCATGCAGACACCTATCCAAACTTGCTTCTTAACAGCAAGAGCAACTATCGCAACAACAGACAAAATCTGCGTGTCGCAATAAACCCATACATCGAAATAACTCCTTTCAAAGGTTTCTCGTGGCTTAGCCGCGTACAAGCCAATATCAACGTCAACAAACACAACTATTTCCAAGGCGAAGGCTCTTATCAATACTACTACTTGGGCGGAAGAGATGTGCAGGGAACCAATGTCAACTGCTATGCCGAAGTAACAACCGACAGAGAGTATGACTACAAGTGGGAAAACGTCTTGACCTACAACACTCAAATTGCCGACGTACACGACATAACGGTGACGGCTGTCTCTTCGTGGAATCACGACCAGAACGACTCTCAATATAACAAAGAGACCAACATCACAGACAATGCCTACCTATGGCACAACATGGGCAAATCTCTCGATGAAAACTCCAAGGTGTTGACGTCATATTCTATGAGTAAAGGTTTAGGTTTCGTCGGTCGTGTCAATTATGGCTATGCTGGCAAATATTTGGCTTCTGTGTCTGTGCGTCGCGATGGTAGCAGTCGCCTCTCCGAAGACTATCGTTGGGACACTTTCCCTGCTTTCTCTCTCGGATGGCGCATAAGCGAAGAAAACTTTATGCAGAACACACGCGATGTCGTCGACAACCTGAAAATACGTTTCGGCTATGGTGTAACTGGCACGGCCAACATCAAACCATATCAGACCCTCTCGACTCTCGACGAAACAAAAATAAGTTTCTCTGGTCAGACCGAAACCGTAAAACGATTCAGTCAGAACTATGCCAATTCTCAACTCGGTTGGGAAAAGAGCTACAACACAAATATTGGTCTCGATGCCAACTTGTTTGACAATCGAATAGACTTTGCCATCGACCTCTACAAGACAAAAACAAAAGATGTAATTTGGACCAGTTCTCTGCCAATTGTTAATGGCGGTTTCGATTCTTCGACATCTTATAAAATGGCGCGTAATATTGCTCAGACCGAAAACCGTGGTGTCGAAGTCCAGCTGACAACCACAAACATCAAAACAGATGAATGGCTTTGGAAGAGTAATGTGTCTTTTGCCGCCAACCACGAGGAAGTTACAAAACTTATTGATGGTGCAAGCGAACATGAGCAAAATGGCGACTATTGGCTCACTGTCGGTGAGCCTGTCAAGTCGTTCTACGACAACAAGATAGAGGGTGTCTGGCAAAAAGGTGAGGAAGCCGACGCTGCTGTCTTTGCCCGTCAGCCAGGCGACATCAAATTGGCAACCAACGACCTCGTCCATGTGTCCGAAGGTGTCTACGAAGGCATCGATAGCCAGACTGGCGAAAAGGTTGTCTATACTGCCGACAACGTCTATGCTGCCGATAAAGATAAACACACCATTGGGCACAACAGCCCCGACTGGACTCTTGGCTTCAAAAACGAAGTCAATTGGCGCAATTGGGATTTGTCTGTGTTTATGTTCTGGCGTTGGGGACAGACAATCAAATATGAACTTCTTGGCTACTACGACCCGAGTGGTGTTCGCAATTTCCCCACATATTTCAACTATTGGACAGAAGACAATCCAAGCAACGAATACCCTGCTATCTATCAGGGACGAAGCATTACTGCCTATCCAGGATACTCGTCGTTGCAGTATGTCGATGGTTCATATTTCAAAATCAAGAATATTACGCTCGGCTATACGTTGCCCAATCGTATTATGGACCGCATAGGTCTCGACCACTTGCGTTTCTATGCCACCATAACCAATCCGCTCATACACGCCAAGAGTGATCGTCTCAAAGACTATGACCCAGAACAGAATGGCAACATCAACTATCCGCTTACAAAACAATTTGTCTTCGGAATGAACCTGACCTTCTAAACGTCTCCTCCCTTAGAAAAATCAAGCATAAGTTATGAAACACAACATATATCTGATGGCCACTACGTTCTTTGTGGCCTCGGCTCTGACAGGTTGTCAGCTCGACGAGTATAATCCGGCTGGTGGCACGGGTGGCGAAGAAATGGCAAGCTTTGAAAACTTTGAAGCTCTCCAGACCTATTGCTACGAACCTGTCTACGGACAACTCTACGACATGTTCGACTATACGCAACTTGCCGAAGGTGGCACCGACCTCTTCATCACTGCTTTCGACAAAACATGGGCACAAGAGACCATCTACTACGAAGCTCTGAGCCCCAATACGGGTGCCGTAAAGAAACTCTTTATGCAAGCCTATGCGCTAATCAACTCATGCAACTCTGTCATCGACAACGCTTCAAAGGTTGTCGATGCCGACCCAGAAAGCATTAAAATCCTCGTTGCAGAGGCAAAGTGTTTGCGTGCTTTCTTCTATGGCATCCTCGTTACGCAATACGGCAACATCACGCTAAAACTAAATAGTTCCGAGACTGGTGTAACCACAGCACCACAGCGCAACTCGTACGAAGAAATCTATGGTCAGATAATTCTTGACCTCCAAGAAGCTGCCGAAGATTTGCCCGTCGAACCATATAAGGGGCAGTATGCTCGTGTCACAAAGAAAACAGCACTCGGACTCTTAGCTCGCACCTATGCACAGGGTGCTGGTGAAGGACTTACCGAAAATGGCGTCAGCTATTGGAAACGTGCTCAAGAAGTGGCCGAAGACATTATCAGTCGAAAAGACGAACTCAAGGTGTTTATGTACGATGAGGTCGAAGACCTATGGGCACAAGCCAATAATCGTAATAATCCTGAAGCACTATTTATTGCTGCCGGACCAACAGCCGACATGACTTCCTACGATAGCCCTAGAAAACTCTCGAATATATTTGCTCACATGTATCCCGACCCTAATAAGATTTCTGACCTCTACAAGACAAGCAACAAGAGCAACTATCTCTATGGCAAGGTCAATCAGAATATTCTCGGACCGAGTAAATATCTTATCGATCTGTTCGATGCTGCCAACGACGTGCGTTGGGATTATAGTTTCACCACAGCCTTTGGCGACATAACATGGGCTCAAACTCCCGATTGGGGAGGGACTTATTTGGCAAAAAACAAATATATTGTTTGGACCGAAGAACTGGCTCAAAAGTATCACAAAGCAGAGTCTGTTGTCGGCGACACAATCTTCCCCTATGCCGACTTTAAGGCCATTACTCGCACAGTCGGTAATCAATATCCTGCAAAAGTTTGGCCCAAAGGCGACCATAGTGGCGACGTTTCGCATCTGCAAGACGTCAAAAATGTCTACGCTACGCCATATCCTCTCGATGCCGACGACGACCGATTCTCTATATATTTGTCCAAAGATTATCTGACCGACGAAGAAAAATCTGTCCGCTCATATCATGTCATCAATCTTGATGACCTTTTTGAAGAAGGTAAATATGGCAGTGGCTATACCTACAAAAGCACTGATTTCGACGGATTGAACAGCTATCAAATGTTCCCCGGACTTGCCAAGTGCAACTATAACTACGACGGAGTCTTTGCTTCCGACTTGCAACGTAAGATGGGCGACGTGGCTGTTATGCGCACTGCCGAAGTCTATCTCATTGCTGCCGAAGGTGCCGTCATGAGTGGAGACAATGCCAAGGCTGCCGAATATCTCAATGTTGTCCGCCGACGTGCTTGCCGCGACAAGAGTAAGTTCGAAAGCACCATGCAACTCTCCACCGCCAGCGAGCAGGATGTCCTCGATGAGTTTGCACGCGAGCTCTGTGGCGAAAACCAACGTTGGGCCATTCTCAAAAGGCACAAAGCCTTTGAAAAGCAACTCGCCAAGGGTAATCCTCGTGCTGCCAAGAGCTTCGACCCAGCCAAGAACTATTTGCGCCCAATATCCGAAGATTTCCTCTCGACCATTTCTAATGCCGATGAATATGGCAACAATGGGTATTAACTTCTTTCTACGAAATACTCTCTGCAATATGTGGGCGCATGTCGCCACGTTTGTAGCTCACGAGTAGTTCAAAAACAAAAACTCACCAAAGGTCAATTTTCAGCTTTAGAAAATTGACCTTTGGTGTTTTCTTTTAATATGTAAAAGAAATAAGGTTACTAAACATTTGACAAGGCATATAGTTACCTCATCGACATTACTAAACATTCAAGTCTTTTTACACTATGACGATAAAACAACAATCGGAGACATCTGAATAGATGTCTCCGATTGCCATATATTGTTGTCTGTCTCGACCTACTTTACCAAAATCTTCTTTATTTCAGTCGTTCCATTCTTGTGTGTCGTGCGAACGATGTTTATGCCCTTATTGATATTTGCTGTTCGTAACCCATTGAGCAAGAAATATTCTGTCCGTATTTCCTCGTCTGCCATTTTTGTTATGATGCTTGTCGTCTCTTCGTTCACGCTAATAAAAAGTGGATTTTCGAGTGTCGCACCAGCATATTTGTTCAATTCCTCTGGCACACTCATGACGTCGAATTTCTGATATTCGTATGGCACTGTCGTTGTCCCTTTCTGCTGAAAAGTGTAGGTGTCTTCAGAATAGCAATCCTTGAAAACGTAGCTTATGGCTTCGCTTTGCGAAAATTGCTTTACGCCAGTTGCAAAATAGCAGTTCTCAACAAGGAATTCTGAGTTCTTGCGAGGGTTGACCGCCACGCTATTGCCTGCGCAGTCGTAGAAGTTGTCTATGAGGTGTATATTGCCCGCACGTGCCATTGGCATGCGTTGATTGCACTTGTAGCCCCATACGTTGCACGCCATCGTTGTGTTCAAGTAGTCGGCAGCTTCGCTGTCGCTACTGCCAATGAGGTTCGAGTTCATGTGGTCGTAGGCGCGGTCGGTATATGCAAACTTGCACCACGTCACCGTATTCATGTCGCTACTATTCGTTATGTCGAAGTTCCCATCCATGCCGTCGGTTAGTTCGCAGTGGTCCACCCAGAAGTGCTGCGACCCAGTAAGCGATATGAGGTCGTTGCCACCCACGTCGCATGGTCCCGGACCTACCAAGACAAGATTTCGTATGATGAAGTTATAGCACTTGCTGAAGCTGAATATGCCTGCTTTCTGATAAGTCTCGTACGTGTCGCCAGTCAGGTCTATAATTGTTTGCCTTGTCTTATATTCCCTTTCTTCGCCGACGCTCTTGCCGTTGCTCAGTGTGCCACCCGTGCCACTGCTTGTGCTTGCGCTCTTCACGTTGGCGTCGTCCAAAGCTTGTTTAATCTCGTCTGTCAGGTAAAACTTTGTGCAAAGCCGTGCGTTGTTTATGCCCACAATGGTCTTACCTATCTTATTCTTTATGCTCATTGTGCTGCCAATGCAAAAGTCGCCCTTCTGACCATCCAAAATAACTATGCTATAACTGTTTATTGCATTGGTTATCTTCGTTGCCATGTCAATTCCCTCGCCGTCGCTCGTCAGCGTGATGGTGTTCGACTCTGTTTGCTCGCCACCGCCTGTCAGCGCATAGTCGTCTGCACTGGTCATGCTCGTACACATTGCCCAGCCAAATGGTCTATTGAGGTCGTAGGCCGACATGTCGTTTTGTGCGCATGCGCCAATCGTCATTAGGCTTGCAAAAATAGAAAGTGTAATATATTTCATTATTTTCCTTTTAGTTCTGTATCTAAGGTAGCCATTTTTCTTCGTGTTCTGTAGCAACTGGATAATATGCACCCCGTTTCTAAACGAAAAATGAACGTTGTTTTGTCTATTCCTACAAAAAAAACGAGAGACGCAAAGATGGTTCGCGTCTCTGATTATTTTCTTTTTAATATGTTAGGTCGTACCCCACTACTGCTTTTTCTTTACGCCACGCACCGATTGTCCAAAGAAGCGTGCATAGGCGTTTAGGTGCGTCATGTTCTTGGTCACCATAAACTCTACCGCCACTGGCGAAGACTTGTCGTCGAGTGTCGATGCCCAATAATATCCGTTTTCGTTAAGGCTTACTTGTGTTCGATTCTCTATGTAGCCCGATGCTGGGAAAAACAGACTCTGCCCGTTGATGTTGCTCGTTGCCAACTGACCATAGGCGTCGCCTTTGGTTGTCCATTGCCACGTGCAATTGTTGTATAGCTCGCGCCAATCTTCTTTGGTGGGTATGCACCAGCCTTCGCCGTAGGCCACGGTTACGATGTCGTCTTCTGGCTGCAGTTCTTTCAGATTGTCCTGAAAGCCTTGCCGACCACAATCTTTTTGTGTGCAATATTTCGTAAGCGCAAGCTCAGTGCCATGCTCATAGTTCTGCCAAGAATAAGATTCCTTTGTCTTTACTTCGCCCCATGCATAGTAATTTCCAAAGTCTTCGGGGCGTGTGCCACCCACGTTGGCTGCTGCCCAAAGAGTCCCACTATGTAGCCCCATGTCGACTGCCGCAGGGATTGGGATTTTTTCTGTCGTCTCGTTGCCATTGGTGCATGCACTTAGGCAGGTGTGTGCAAGTAAGAATATCAGTAGGGTTTGTATGCTTGTTCTCATTTTGTGGTCTATGACTGCTTTTTTGACTGAGTAAAAATAAGCTAATTTTTCATCAGTTCAAACACGCCGTGTCGCCATTCTTCGGGGCTTGTAGTGGTTATTTCTTTAAATTGGGCTACGAAGTCGGCCGTGTTGTTGTAGCCCAACATGGTTGCAATCTGTGCAGGGCTGTCGTCGGGCAACGAGATGAGCAACTCTTGTGCGTCGGCAATGCGCAAGTGGTCTATGTAGCTCTTGAATGTCCGACCTTCGGCAGCCCGAATAATGTGGATAACCTTTTCGGTTGTCGAGCCAACGCTCTCTGCCAAGTCTTCAATCGAGACACCTATTTTCCTGTAGCCGTGTTCGTTGTCTTCCCACTTGCGTATGTTCGACAAAATCATCAGCTCGTCAGCCGTTAGCCGACCGCTATTGTTGCCCTCTGGCGTTTGCAGTGCTTTGCTCTCCTCAATGTAGCGCAGCCCTCCCACATAGTTTATGAAGCATGTCGCCATGTAGACGTTTACGAAGATGCCAAGGAAGACGTATATGGTGTTGACTGTAACCGACGCCACAGAAACTGCTGGACTAAATATGCCCCACACAAGAAAAGCCAAGAGTCCGTTGCGAAGCAAAGAGATATACTTCCGTTTATCGTCCGAAAAATATTCGTCGACACGCAGTGTGGCAGCAGAATATATTTTGTAGACGTTGTAGGCTATGTAGAGAATATACGCCCCCCACAAAATAATCAGTATGCTAAAAAAAGCTGTCGAGACAATGTCGCTACTAATGAAAAGTGTCGGCACGACAATGAGCGTCGTCCCCAACCAAATAAGAAAGTCGCGACGGACGCCACGACGATAGTCGTAGCCCGAGGTGAGTAGCAGTCGCACAGAGGCGTAGAAGAACATTGCAATGGGCGTGTAGCATAGCACGTCGACAACAGTGTCTACACGATGCATACCCCAACCATCATATTTGTTGGCAAGCATGCTCAAAGACTGGTCGGTAGACATAATCAGAAAGACACACGCCAAAAATAGTGAGGCTACTCTGTAGGTGCCATTGGTGTCGGTCTCCTGACGCTTGATGCTGACCAAGATAAATGCGAGCGACAACTGTACGGCCTCGCTTGCGATTAGGACGTAGTAATATATATTCTCATTCATACCAAACGGGAAAGGTTATTTCATTAATGATTTTTCTCGTATGTGCAAATTTATATTTTTCTGGGTTGTTTACAAGCGTATGCGTGGCGCGAGGCGTGATGCAGAGTGGCTTATCAACGTTTTTTTTGATTATTTTTGTCATGCACTTTGGTTATTCCTCTACTCTTACGTAAACAACAGCAAAAAGTATATCTATGCGTCCCACACCCGAAGCCTCGTATGGCGAAGAAAACATCATTACCCTCGACCCCGTAGAGCATATTCGTACACGCGCAGGCATGTATATTGGCAAGCTTGGCGATGGTCAGTCGGCCGACGATGGCATCTACGTCTTGCTAAAAGAAGTCCTCGACAATTCGATAGACGAATTTATGATGGGTGCTGGCAAACGCATCGAAGTAACTATTAGCGAAGTGGGGCAAGTGAGCGTGCGCGACTACGGACGTGGCATTCCGCTTGGTAAGGTGGTCGATGTGGTTAGCAAGATGAACACTGGCGGTAAGTATGACAGCAAGGCCTTTCAGAAGTCTATTGGTCTGAATGGCGTGGGTCTGAAAGCTGTCAACGCTCTGTCGACAACTTTCGAGGTCGTGGCCGTGCGCGATGGTCAGCTCAAACGTGCCGAGTTTGCGTGTGGCAAGCTTACGCAAGAGCACGACATTGAGCCAACAGAGGAGAAAAACGGCACACGCATAACATTCTTGCCCGACGACACCATATTTGAGCACTATGCCTATCGCGATGACATCGTCCGCCAAATGCTCAAGAACTATACCTACCTCAACAGAGGGCTTACGATGGTCTTCAACGGGCAACGCCTCGTGTCGCAAAACGGACTTGTTGACCTGCTGACCGAAAACATGACCGAGACGCCTCTCTACGACATCGTGCACCTCGAAAAAGAAGACCTCGATATTGCCCTGACGCACTGCAATCGCTTCGGCGAAGACTACATATTCTCGTTCGTCAACGGACAATATACTACACTTGGTGGCACGCACCAACAAGCATTTCGCGAAAGCATTGTCAAGACGCTTCGCAACTTCTATGGCAAGAACTTCGACGTGGCAGACATTCGCTCTGGACTAACTGCGGTCATCTCCATACGAGTGCAAGACCCCGTCTTTGAAAGCCAGACCAAGATTAAGCTCGGAAGCAAAAACATGAGTCCCGAAGAAGGTGCCGTGTCTATTCGCAGCTATGTAGATGACTTCCTTTCGGAGCAACTCGACAACTATCTGCATCGCAACCCCAACGTGGCAGACGTCATTAAAGCCAAGATTCTCGACAACGAGAAAGAACGTAATGCCATTTCGGGTGTGCGCAAAAAGGCCAAAGAGAAAATTAAGAAGGCCAACATATTCAATAAGAAACTAAGCGACTGCAACATTCACCTGACCGACAGCAACAACGACCGCAAAGACGAAACAGCCATATTCATCACCGAGGGTAACTCGGCTTCGGGCTCTATAAGCATGAGTCGAGACTCGAGCACTCAGGCCGTCTTTAGTTTGCGAGGCAAACCAAAGAATATTTATACCATGAAGCGTGGCGACATATATAAGAACGAAGAATTGTTTTTGCTACAAGCTGCGCTGGGAATCGTGGACAGCATAGACGACCTTCGCTACAACAAAGTAATCATTGCCACCGATGCCGATGTCGATGGCATGCACATTCGCTTGTTGCTCCTGACGTTCTTTATCCGCTTCTATCCCGAAGTTATCAACACCCGACACCTATTTATCCTCCAAACGCCACTCTTCCGTGTGCGCAATAAGAAGCGGACAATCTATTGCTATAGCGAAGACGAGCGAGACAAGGCAGCGCAAGAACTTGGCGACACGAAAGACCGTGAGATAACTCGATTCAAAGGTTTGGGTGAAATAAACTGGCAAGAGTTTAAAGAGTTTATCCGCCCCGACAAGATGAGGCTCGATCCCGTCACCATGAAAAGCTCCGATAGTGTGCAAGACTTGTTGGAGTTCTACATGGGTCCTAACACGTCGACCCGTCAGACGTTCGTTATTGACAACCTCGTCATAGAAGAAGACCTTGTGCAATAACGCGAGGGCAATCGTGTCCCCCAAAAACATTTCTTTCGAGGTGGGGTAGGGCGTATCTACCTCACCTCGAAGTCTATTTCTATGGGTGTGTCGGAGACCGAAGTGCCAATGTAGGCCGTATATCTACCTTTTTCTATGTGCCAGTCGTTCTTTGCTTCGTCCCAATACGCAAGCCTTCGTTCGGGAATTGCTATGCAGACTCGCTGAGTCTCGCCAGGGCTTAGCCACACCTTTTGGTAGCCACGAAGCTCATTCGTAGGACGAAAAACTTGGCTGTCTTTTTTGCCCACGTAGACTTGTACGACTTCGGCACCTTCGCGACTGCCAGTGTTGCAGACGTCTACTTCTATGGTTGCTGCGCCATTTACAGAGGCAACATTTGAGACCGTGGCATTTTGCAGACTAAACGTCGTGTACGACAAGCCGTGTCCAAAGGGGTAGTGAGGGCGAATGTTTTGGGTGCTCGTGTAGCGGTAGCCTACGAGCAATTCCTCTTTATAGGTCTGGTGCTTTTCGGCACCCGGGTAAGACTCTGCTCCATGCGCTATTGCGCCGCAGTCGGTCAGCTCTTCGTAAAACGTTATGGGCAGTTTGCCACTTGGGCAAGTGCGTCCGCTCAGTATGTCGGCTATGGCGTTGCCACACTCGCTTCCTAAGTGCCATGCCATCAGCGTGGCGCGAACGTTTTCTTCCCATTTCATTTCTACGGCGTTGCCACTCAAAAGGACTACAATGATGTTTTTGTTGGCTGAGGCAATATCTTTGATTAGGTCTTCTTGTCCGAATGGTAGCTTGTAGCTAATCCTGTCGCCTGCTTCGCAGTCTTGCTGATGATTTTTGTTTAGTCCTCCCACGAAAATCACCAAGTCCGATTGCTTGGCAAGGTCTACTGCTTCGGCGTGTAGTGTGGCTTGGTTTTCGGTGGGTTCGTTGACGCGTCCGTATGACGACTTGCCACTACTATAGCCCATGGCGTAGGTTATCTGTGCATTTCTAAAAGTTTTCTGTATCCCTTCGAGTGGCGACACTTCGTAGAGAGGTTTGAGCTCCGAAGAGCCTCCAGCACGTGTCATGCTTCGAGTGGCGTTTTCGCCCACAACAGCAATGCGCATAGTCGTCTGGCTATCGAGCGGAAGTGTTTGTGCTTCGTTTTTGAGCAGCACGATGCCTTCGCGTGCCACGCGGCGTGCAATGTCGGAATGATCCGAACTACCCACCCGACCATGTCCTATGCGATTGTGTGTGCGTAGGTTGAGACGAAGCACTCGGCGTACTTTGTCGTCGAGGGTTTGCATGTCGGCGCGGCCTTCGTTAATGGCGTCTCGATATGGTTTGGCAAGGTAGTAGTTGTCGTAGGCAAAGCTTTTACCCGATGTCAGTCCGTTGGTATAGGTACCCATTTCGAGGTCGAGACCATTGGCAATGGACTGCTCGGTGCTGTGTGCGCCACCCCAGTCGGTTATCGTAGCTCCGTCGAAAGCCCATTCGCCTTTTAGAATATTGTTTAGCTTCTTGTTGTGGCAACAGTGTTCGCCATTGTAGACATTATATGCTCCCATAATGCTCCACACATGTGCTTGACGGACAGAGGCTTCAAAGGCAGGCAGATATATTTCGCGCAAAGTGCGGTCACTAACGTGGACTTCAATCTCGCAACGGTCGACTTCCTGATTGTTGAGTGCAAAGTGTTTGACGCATGCTGCTACCCCTTCGCCCTGTAGCCCTTCGATGTATGCCACGGCAGTCTGTGCAACAAGTAGGGGGTCTTCGCCCATATATTCAAAGTTGCGCCCACCCAGTGGAGTGCGGCAGATGTTGACGCCCGGACCCAGCAATACGTTCTTGCCCCTATAACGAGCTTCTCTGCCCAAGGCTGCACCATATTCGGTGGCAAGCGACTGACTCCACGTGGCTGCAAGTGCCGTCAGCGAAGGGAAGGCTGTTACGCAGTCGTTGGTCTGACCAGCGTATGACCAGCTGTCCCAACAAATTTCGGCTCTTACGCCGTGCGGTCCGTCGCTCATCCAAAGCTCTGGGATGCCAAGTCGCGCCACGCCCGGCGACGAGAATTTCGACTGTGCATGTATGAGTGCTATTTTCTCGTCGAGAGTCAGTTGTGGCAAGATGTCGTCTATTTCTTGCTCTATTTGGCTCTCGGTCAGTAGGTCGGGCGAGGAGTCTGAGTTAGGTTTGCAAGCTGTCAGTGTCGTGCAAAGCAGAAGAGTAAGTGCCAGATGTGTTTTCATGGTTGGTGCTATATGAAGGTAGTGGGCGTATTTTTTATTTTCGCCAGTTGAGTGTTCGGATTACGAACATGCCAGGCAAGGTTAGCACGCAAGCAATTATGAAGAAAGTCTCGTAGCCTACGGCGTTGCAGAGGTAGCCAGCAGGCATGCCCGGAATGAGGAGTCCGAGGGTCATGAGAGCTGTGCCAATGGCATATTCTGCAGCTTTATATTCTGCGTTGCCTACGTATCGGAGCATATATAGCATGTAGGCTGCGAAGCCGAATCCGTAGCCAAATTGCTCAATCATGACTGCCGTTGTAACAATGGGCATCGTGGCATGAGCAGCGTAGTGGGCAAGGACGACGTAGCCCAAGTTGGGCAGATTCATTGCGATGGCCATTGGCCAGATGACTTTTTGTAGTCCGTAGCGTGCAGCCAGTGTGCCACCAATGATTCCGCCCACCACGAGCGACAACACACCAAATGTGCCGTATGTCAGTCCGCACTCTTCGAGCGTCAGCCCTAAGCCACCTGTTGATGGGTCGGCAATAAGGAAGGGTTGAAGGACTTTTGTTAAGAAGGCTTCGCCAAGTCGGTAGAGCAAGAAGAAAGCTACTGCAGGCACCATTCCTTCGTGGCAAAAAAACGAGCGAAGTGCACGAATGAAAATTTTTATTCCGTTGTCTTGTCTGCCGTGTTGTTCGGCAATGCGAGGCATAAAAAAATTGTTGTAGACAAAAAGAATTAGGAGGATTGTTGCTGCAGTGCCTATTGCGACTGTCCAGCCAGTAGCGTTGCCATGTTCGCGTCCTATTTTGCCAGCCATGTAGGGTATGAGCCCTGTTGAGAATATGAGTGCTATGCGGTAGAATGTGGAGCGAATGCCCACGAAGAACGACTGCCCACGCTCGTCGAGAGCCATCATGTAGTAGCCGTCGCAAGCAATGTCGTGAGCCGACGAGGCAAGGGCTACAAGTCCCATTGCGACAAGCGACAAGACATAGAAATTATTGGAGCCAAAAGATAGGGCGAGCAGCCCCATGCATACGGCAAGCAACACTTGCATGGTCAGCGTCCAGCGTCGGAGGGTCGAGTAGCGTTCGACGACGGGCGATATGAGCGGTTTGAGCGACCATGGCAAGCAAACAATGCTTGTCCAAAAGGCAAAAGAGCCTTTGTCTATCCCCATGTCGGCAAAAAGGAGTGCGGAGGTTTGCATGACGAGGCACGATGGTATGCCCTGGCAGAGGTAGAGGCTTGGAATAAACTGCCAACCGTTGGTCTTTTTCATAATCTTGGAGTAAATCTTTACAAATTTATGTAAATAATTGCTACGTATAAGAAAGAAAGGCTGTTGCACCTCGGTGCAACAGCCTTCGTCAAACAAAAAGAGAGAGATAACGTCTAACAAACAATGTCAATGATTAACCTCTGCATTTCTTTTCCCATTTCCATGCGTTCAGGAGAGTCTCTTCAATGGGGACAGTGGCTTTCCAACCGAGTTCGTTGTTAGCCAAAGTTGTCTCAGCCCATATTTTTTCTATGTCGCCTGCTCTTCGACCTACAATCTTGTAGGGCAGTGGTGCGCCCGTTGACTTCTTGAAAGCGTTGACGAGTTCGAGAACCGAGAGACCACGTCCAGTGCCGATGTTGAAGAATTCGTAGTTGCTTTTGTTTTTTCCGTCGAGCAGTCGGCGTATGGCCACGACGTGTGCTTTCGAGAGGTCGCACACGTCTATGTAGTCGCGAATGGGAGTGCCGTCGGGTGTGTCGTAGTCGTTGCCAAAGATGCTAAGCTCTTTGCGCACGCCAGCTGCCGTTTGCGTAATGTATGGCACGAGGTTGTTCGGGATGCCAACGGGGCTTTCGCCGATTAGTGCCGACGGGTGTGCGCCGATTGGGTTGAAGTAGCGAAGAGCGATGCCGTTGATGTCTTTTTCGGCATGGCAATAGTCGCGAATTATGTCTTCGTTGACCGACTTGGTGTTCCCATACGGGCTTTCGGCAGGTCTGCGAGGCGTGCTTTCTGTTACGGGCAGCTTGTCTGGTTGACCGTAGACTGTGCACGACGACGAAAATACGAGGTGCTTGACGCCCGAAAGCTTCATGGCTTCGAGGATGTTGATGAGGCTACCTACGTTGTTGCGATAGTATTCGAGAGGCTTCGAGACGCTTTCGCCGACGGCTTTGAAAGCTGCAAAGTGAATAACTGCGTCTATCTCGCCCCGATGGCGAAGGAAGAAACTGAGTGTCTCGCCCCGATTGCTCAGGTCGAAGTTCTCAAATTCAGGTGTCTTGCCAGTTATGCGTCCGATGTTGTCGACAACTTCTATTTTAGAGTTCGATAGGTTGTCAACAATGATTACTTCGAAGCCGGCTTCTTGTAGTTCGACTACGGTGTGTGAGCCAATAAATCCGGTACCTCCCGTGACTAATATTTTGCCCATTTATATAAGTTTTTGTGGTATATGTTTGATTACATTACTTTGCTTCCGGGGCGAACTTCGGCATCGGGACTGACAAGGCTAAGCCGTCCATCGGCATCTTCGGCCGAAAGAATCATGCCTTGGCTTTCGATACCTTTTAGTTTGCGTGGTGCGAGGTTGGCAATGAAGCATACGCGACGCCCGACAAGGGCTTCGGGCTCGTAGTGCTTGGCAATACCGCTTACTATTGTTCGTCCGCCCATACCATCGTCTATCTTGAAGCAGAGAAGTTTGTCGGCTTTGGGGACTCGGCTACATTCGGTTACGAGACCTACGCGTATGTCGAGTTTTTCAAAGGCCGCGAAGTCGATTGTTTCGCCCACGGGTTGTGGTTGCCACTGCTCAGCTTCGTTTTTTTGTCGGATGGCGTTGAGCTTTGCTATTTGTGCCTCGACAACCGAGTCTTCTATTTTTTCAAATAGAAGTTCTGCTTTGCCTATGGCATGTCCGTCGGGTAGTAAGTCGAAGCTGCCCAGCTTATCCCATGGCATTTCGTTTATGCCAAGCATTCTGAATATTTTCTTGGCCGAGAAGGGCAAGAATGGAGCAAAGGCAATGGCGAGGTTGGCTGTAATTTGTAGGCTGATGTTTAGTATTGTGCCGACGCGTGCCATGTCGGTCTTTGCCACTTTCCATGGTTCGGTGTCGGCAAGATACTTGTTACCGACGCGTGCCATGTTCATGGCTTCGCGTTGTGCGTCGCGGAAGCGGAAATTGTCGAGCAACTTTTCGGTCTCGCGTCTGAGGCTACGCATTTCTTCCATGGCATTATTGTCGATGTCGGTGAGCGAAGAGACGGCTGGCACTTTGCCTTCGAAATATTTGCTGGTGAGAACTATTACGCGGTTGATAAAGTTGCCGAGTATGGCCACGAGTTCGTTGTTGTTGCGTGCTTGGAAGTCGGCCCACGTGAAGTCGTTGTCTTTTGTTTCGGGAGCGTTGGCGGTCAGGACGTAGCGCAAGACGTCTTGTTTGCCCGGAAATTCTTCGAGATATTCGTGTAGCCAAACAGCCCAGTTTCGCGAAGTTGATATTTTTTCACCTTCAAGATTGAGAAATTCGTTGGCTGGTACGTTGTCTGGCAGATTGTATTTGCCATGAGCTTTTAGCATGGCCGGGAAGACGATGCAGTGGAAGACGATGTTGTCTTTGCCGATGAAGTGTATGAGTCGGCTTTCGGGGTCTTTCCACCACTTTTGCCAATCGTCGGGGCGTAGCTCACGAGTGTTGGATATATAGCCTATGGGAGCGTCGAACCATACGTAGAGCACTTTGCCTTCGGCACCTTCGACTGGCACGGGTATGCCCCAGTCGAGGTCTCGGCTGACGGCGCGAGGTTGCAACCCGAGGTCGAGCCAGCTTTTACATTGTCCGTAGACGTTGGGACGCCATTCTTTATGTTCGTCGAGAATCCACTTGCGCAGCCACGCTTCGTGGCGGTCGAGTGGGAGATACCAGTGTGTCGTTTGGCGCAGTTCTGGTTTCGCGCCGCTAATTGTGCTATGTGGTTCGATAAGGTCGAGAGCGGAGAGGCTTGTGCCACATTTTTCGCATTGGTCGCCATAGGCTCGTTCGTTGCCACAATGTGGGCACTTGCCCATGATGTATCGGTCGGCAAGAAACTGTTTTGCTTCGGGGTCGTAGTATTGTTGCGTTGTTTTTTGGACGAATTCTCCTTTGTCGTATAGCGTTTTGAAGAAGTCGCTTGCCGTTTGGTGGTGAATCTTGCTTGTTGTTCGGCTATAGATGTCCATTGAGATGCCGAACTCTTCAAAAGATTTTTTTATTATGTTGTGGTAGCGGTCGACGATGTCTTGTGGGGTAACGCCTTCGCGAAGTGCTTTGATGGTGATGGGGACTCCGTGCTCGTCGGAGCCACCAATCATAAGAACCTCTTGTCCGCGGCTACGAAGGTAGCGTGCATATATGTCGGCTGGGACGTAGACACCTGCTAAGTGTCCGATGTGTACGCCACCATTGGCGTAGGGTAGTGCTGTGGTGATAAGTGTTCGCTTATACTTTTTTTCTTCGCTCATAAGTAAAAGACACTTGTTAGTGTATGAAGTAGTACGTATCTGTTGAGTGTGTAAAGTTAATCATTTTGTTAAACAGACATTATTTTAGAGAGAGAGGGCTTTGTTTCTGTACTAAGTAGAGAGTAAGTATTCGAGAGGCGTATTGAGTTAAAAGAAGTGAAAACTTGGGGGGTAAATTATAATATTAATTTTGTTTTTGAAATCTTATTAACAATTGTGGTTTGTTAATAATTAACCAATTCACACATGTCCACACTACGTAATTTCAATGCTCTTCAGAAAGCCGACATGCTAATTTACTTCTTCCCCACAACCCTTATGCTTAGCACGCGGACATCTTTTTGTGGTCTGTCACCATTGAGTTCCACGGCTGCAATTCGCTCCACGACATCCATGCCCGCTGACACTTCGCCAAAAACAGTGTAGTCGCCGTCTAAGTGTGGTGCACCGCCCACGCTCCCGTACACTCGTTTTTGTGTAGCAGAGAACGTTTTGTGATAGTCGCGCGCCATTTTGTTCAGCTCCGCTTCCGAATATTTTGCGCCCACAACGACGTAGAACTGTCCGCCATCCGACCTGTTGTGTGGATTCTTACTCTCGGGTGGTTTGCTCGCCGCCACGGCACCGCGCACGTGCAAATGGTTCGGTGTAGGTTGTGTTGCTATTGTGTAGCCTGGTCCATCCCACCCCACAGGGTCGTCGGCAGCCGCGTGTCGGCTATCGGCAGCTCCCGTCTGAATCAAAAAGTTGGGCATGACGCGGTGAATAAGCAAGCTGTCATAGTATCCGTCTGTTGCCAGACGAATAAAGTTGTCTGCAAACTCTGGCACGTCGGCATGTAGGCGTATGCAAAAATTGCCCATTGTGGTGCGCACCAACATGTGTTGCACGTTGCGTAATTGCGGATACACTTTGTCGCTTTTTCGTCGCAAAGTATGTAGCTGACTTGCCAACGAATCTTTCTTGTTTAGCAACTGGGCTAATCGTGCACCACAGACAAACTCTCGTCGTCCGTTGACTATGCCATGCAGTCGCCCCGATGCCGAAAACGCACCACCACCTTCGCTGTCCTCGCTACCCAAAGCCGTCTTAAATATTCGTCCACTACGTTCCGATATGCAAAAAAGACTATCTGTGCTCAGACTGTCTGCCACCAACATCGAACGCTCTTTCTGCTTATGTCCGACAAGCAATAGCGCTATGTCCGACGCAAAGTCGTAGGCCACGTAGCCACTTACGCCGTATATCGTCTTCTTGCCAATGGGCGAGAGGTGGGCCGATGCCGATAGTCGTACGGCCGACAATGGGACAGCCACTATCGTGCTGTCAATATACGTCCCCACACATTCCGACCGCTTGTCGCCATACTCGTCGTAGAGTATTATTCGTGCTTGGCTCTGTAGGTCCTGACGATAAAAATTTTGCGACTTGAGTGGCGTGTTTTTCTGCTTGTCGCTGTCTCTTGTCGGCTGACTGCAACCAGTCTGCAACGCCAGCATAGCTGACATAATGTATACAAGGCTTCTCATGTGGCTAAATTAGCTTGCAAAATTTACCTTTTTTAATTTCATTTGCAATTAAACGAAGTCTATATAAAAACTAATGATTGGTCCGCAAAAGCTCTACGACCTACTCAGCAATCTTGGCATAAAGTTCGACTATATCGAACATCCCCCCACGCCCACCATTGAAGATGCCAGACTCTATTGGACTGCCCTCGACGGCAAACACTGCAAAAACATTTTTCTTCGCAACCACAAGGGCAATAAGCATTATCTCGTTTTGCTCGACTGCGACCAAAGCATCGACATGCACGACCTCGAACACCGACTCCACGAAGGCAAGCTATCTTTTGCCTCCGAGGCTCGTATGGACAAATATCTTGGTCTGCGTCCGGGCTCTGTCAGCCCTTTCGGACTCATCAACGACGAGGCTCACGAAGTGATTGTCTTCATCGACGACAAACTCCAGAATGCCGACCGTCTTGCCTTTCATCCGCTCGACAATAGGGCCACACTTTCAATTCTTCGCACCGACCTCATTCGCTTCATCGAACACCTTGGCAATACATACACATGGAAAGAACTATATTAAAGCATATTCTGTTTTCTGCATTGGTCTTGCTGTCTGCTCTGAATGCCAATGCGCGCACCATAAATGCAGTCGACTTTGGTGCCGACCCAACGGGCAAAAAGTTGTCGTCCGACGCCATAAACAAAGCCATCGAAACACTTAACCACGAAGGCGGCGGAGTGCTGACCCTCACCACTGGCACCTATCTCTGTGGCAGCATCCGTATGCTAAGCCACGTAGAACTCAACTTGCAAGCCGGAGCCACAATACGTGCCACGACCGACAAGAAAGCCTACGACCCTGCCGAGCCTTTCGATGGTCCAGAATATCAAGACGGCGGACACACCTATTTCCACAACTCGCTTATCTGGGCCGACGGAGCCGAAGATATTGCCATTACAGGACGCGGACTTATCGATGGCGAAGGACTTACTCGGCACGACACCGAGACGGCTGGCAAAGTCCATGGTGGTAGCATCGGCACTGGCGACAAGGCCATCGCCTTCAAGCTCTGTCGCGATGTGCTCATTCGCGATGTTAAGATATATCGTGGCGGACACTTTGGCATCATCACAACAGGCTGCGACTACCTTACGATAGACAACGTCTTGATAGACACCAATCGCGACGGCATAGACATCGACTGCTGCCGACATGTATGCGTCTCGAACTGTAAGGTCAACACACCACACGACGACGCCATAGTCCTCAAAAGCTCTTATGCCTTGCACGAGGCTCGCCCTTGCGAAGATGTCATGGTAAACAACTGTCTTGTAACAGGTTATAAACTTGGCACAGCCATGGACGGCACCTATGTCCCCGAGACGGTCAATTGGGTTTGCGGACGCATAAAACTCGGCACCGAAAGCAATGGTGGCTACCGCAACATAACCATTGCCAATTGCACTTGTCTATACAGTAGCGGACTGGCTTTCGAAGAAGTCGACCAAGGCATTATGGATAATATCGTGGTTACCAACATTGCCATGCGCCACGTCCACCATTACCCCATTTACATCACAACGGGCAAGCGCAATCGTGGTCCACAGTTGGAGGGTGTCTATTCTCAGGCTGCCAACATTAGCATTAGCAACGTCGTGGCCGACGACTGCGATAGCCTTTCGGGCATACACATAAGCGGAATGCCCGAATGCAAACTTCGCAACATATCGCTGCGAGACATATACGTAACATATCGTGGCGGAGTCGAGCAAAAACCAAGTGTCGACAACTATCCCGAACTCGACACCAAGTATCCCGAGATTGCCAAGTTCTTGGGGCTTGCGCCAGTCTATGGCTTACTTGTGCGCCATGTTGAGGGCTTGCGCATAAATGGTCTGCACATGTCGCTTATGGGCTCTGACGCACGCCCTGCCATCGGCATGAAAGACGTTGTCGACGCTCGTCTGACCGACGTCAGCCAACCAACGCCCACAACCGACAATGTGTATATCGACTGCAAAAAGTTAACCACCGCTTTCTGACAACAAATGGCACAAGCAAAAAAACGCATACTCTGGGCCGACGACGAAATAAGTCTCTTGCGCCCGTTTGTCATCATGCTCGAAAAAATGGGCTACGAAGTCATGACACACACCAACGGACCCGATGCCATCGAAGCTCTCTTGGCCGAAGGTGCCGACCTCGTCATTCTCGATGAGAACATGCCTGGCATGAACGGACTCGATGTCCTCTCGCAGATGAAAAGCCTCGTGCCCGAAGTCCCTGTCATGATGATGACCAAGAGCGAGGCTATAGATACCATGCAGACTGCCTATGGGCGTCAGATTGACGGCTACCTTGTCAAGCCTGTCAATATGGTGCAATTTCAAGCTGGCATAACAGGCTTGCTTAGCCGACAAGACCTCGTTAGCGAAAACGTCCGTATGCGCTACGTGCAAGAGTATGCAGGCATGATGGACAGTGTGTCGCGAGCCAACACGTTTGCCGAATGGGCTGCTGCTTACAAAAACATTGTCGACTGGGAGCTACGCCTCGAAGCCAACGAAGAGATGCAGTCTATGCACCTCGAACTGAAAAACGAAGCCAACAGAGGCTTTGCCAAATTTGTCTGTGCCAACTATCAGGATTGGATTGCACACCCCGACCGACCCAATGTGCCACTAATGTCGCACCGCATAATGAGCGAACGCATAAAGCCAATGCTTAAAAATGGCGAACGTGTGGCGCTTGTGGTCATCGACAATTTTCGACTCGACCAGTGGGAAACAGTTCGTCGGCTCATAGGCGACGAATTTCGTGTCTCGACCGACCTCTATTGTGGCATTTTGCCATCGGCTACGCAGTATGCCCGAAACTCTATATTCTCTGGTCTGTTGCCTGCCGATATCAAAAAATATTTGCCAAACTATTGGGTCGACGACGATGCCAACGAAGATAGCCTCAACCAATACGAACGCGAATTGTTAGCCAACTATTTTGAGCGTCAGCGCATGACCGACATTAAAACGGCATATTACAAGGTTGGCAACAACGAGAGCGGCGAAAACATAATAAAAAAATTTGGTGGCTATACGCACAACAACCTCAACGCCCTTGTCTACAACTTTGTCGACATGCTCAGCCACTCAGCCACGGAGAGCCGAACACTCAAAGACCTATTGCCCGATGACGCTGCCTATCGCTCGCTTACGCGCTCGTGGTTTGTGCATGGCAATTTGCGACAAATGCTTTTCTTGCTCCGCGACAAGGGCTATACGACAATCCTTACCACCGACCACGGCACAATTCGCGTTTCGCAACCTGTCGACGTCAAAGGACCTCGAGAGCTAAACTCCAATTTGCGCTTCAAGACGGGCAAGTCGATGACCTATAAGCCCAACGAAGTCTTTGCCATCGAACGTCCTGCTGAGGTCGGTCTGCCCACTTCGGCTCTTTCGTCGTCATACATCTTCACAAAGGGCAATCAATTTTTTGTCTACCCCAACAATCGCAACGAGTTCGTCCGCTACTATACCGACACTTTTCAGCATGGCGGCATATCGATGGAAGAGCTAATACTCCCCATCGTGACACTGCGCAGTAAGTAAAGAAGACCTTTAGACTTTTTCTTCGCGATAATATTTGCCCACAATTACGCGGACAGGGTAGTAGGCTGCCACTATTGCCAATGCGATTACGGCCACAAACGTCAGAGCCACGTCTGTAGCTTGTAGCTCTACGGGGTAGGCACTAATGATGTAGTCTTCGCCATCGCCAAAGCCAACTATCCCCCAATGTTCTTGTGCCAAGACGAGCGCTATGCCCAGCACGAGACCAAGTAGTGCGCCACCCACCGAAACCAACCAACCTTCGAAGAGGAACACGCGTGTCGTAAGGCTTTCGTCGGCACCCATGCTTTTGAGCACCGCAATGCTCTCTTTCTTCTCAAAAATTAGCATTGAAAGTGAGCCAATGATATTAAATGCGGCAATAAGGACAATGAACAGCAAGATGAAGAACGACATAAGTTTTTCAATCTCCATCATGCGAAAAAAGTTTTCGTGCTGCTGCCATTTATCTTTCGACTCGATATTTTGTCCGTCGAAGATTGTGGCAATATCTTTCTTGATTTTTTTTATGTCGACACCCGTGGCTATGCGCACGGCAATGCTTGTTACCTGTGTGTTGGCGTAGCAAAAGAGATCGCGCGACATGTCTATGTCTGCCAAGACGTAGTTGGCGTCGTAGTCCGACTGTTGCACCATAAACGTGCCACTGACCCTCTGCACATGCTCCGTAAAGCTATCTTCGGGCTTCTGCAGGTTAACTTTCCCAGTGCGTTTTGGGGCGTAGAATGTAACTGTTGGCACAAAGACCGACGACGACACGCCAAGTTGCTCGGCCAGAATGGCACCAATGGTACATTGTCCAGCACGAAACGAACCCTCAATGATTATTGAGTCTATGTCTGTTACGTTGCCATAGTGGTTGTCGACACCCATTACGGTGGCAGGCACTTGGCGCTTGCCGTATCGAAGCAGAGCATTGTCGCTTACTATGCACGACACTGCTTCTATGCCTTCGACATGGCTCAGAGCCTCGTGTTGCATCGAGTCGCATACAAAGAATTTACCTTCGGTTGGGACTATGCTTATGTCTGGGTCAAAATGTCCGAAGAGCGAAGTAACAAGTCCATTGAGTCCGTTAAAGACGCTCAGCACAATTATTAGTGCAGCCGTGGCCACCATGACGCCTGCTGCCGAAATGCCCGAAATAATGTTTATGACATTCTGGCTTTTCTTGGCGAAAAGGTATCGCTTGGCAATATCGAAAGGTATTGCAATCTTGTGGTTCACGGAATGGACTGAGGTTGGTTATTTATGTGCTTTGACTATTAGTCCTGTGCCAACCGTGTGTTTGCCGAAGAGGTCGAGTGTGTTGAGAATGAGGCACAATGGGAATGTCAGCAAGTAGTAGAACGGCAAGACGATGAAGAATAGCTTGCTCGCGCCAAGCATAAGGATGGGCCACTTCATAGAAAGCACCCAAGAGATGTGCCCCGGCTTGCCGTAGGAGTAGGTTGCGTCGATGTCTCGAAAGCCCGCGCGTGTTAGCTTTTGGCGGATGTCGTCAATGTTGTAGCCGTCGCGCACGTGCTCGTCTATGAACCCGTGGACGCCGTCTTCATGGTCGTGTTCGTCGGCATCGCTTCCGCCTTTGTCGCTCGGAGTAGAGATTAGCAACATGCCACCATTGCGAAGCGATGTGTAGAAGTTCTGAAACACTTTTTCGTCTTCGAGAATGTGTTCCATGACGTCGACTGACAGTACGAGGTCGTATGTGTCGGGCTCGCTAAACTGCGTCAGGTCGGCTTCGGCAAAGGTTATGCGTTTGCTCATGCCAATCTGTTCAAAGAACTTGTTGCAGTCGGCTATCTGTTCGGTCTTTACATCGACACCTTTGACGTGGTTGCCCTTGTTGAGTGTTGCAAGGTAATATGTATACTGACCAAAGCCACTGCCTGCATCAAGGAATGTGGCGGGTCGGTTGCCACGCTCTGTGTTCCATTGGCTTAGAGCACGACGTATGTGCCAGCTGCGCAGCAGTAGCAAGTCAAGTAGTCGGTAGAAAAAGATGCGGAGGGTCGGTGTCTGGTTAAAGACGTTGCCCAAAGTGCGTTTGATGGGATCGTATTTCATTACTGTTCGAGTAGTCGGTCTATGTTTTCGAGGTAGTCAAGGCTGTCATCGCGGAAGAAGTGCAATTCGGGCACTATTCGCATTTGTTTGCCAATGCGCTTGCCGAGAGCATAGCGCACACGGTGCTTGTTGGCTTCGATGTTTTCGAGCACTTCGGCAGCTTTGGCTTCGGGGAATATGCTCACGTAGAGCTTGACCATGCTCATGTCGGGTGCCGCGCGTGAGATGGTTACCGAGAGCATTGTGCCGAGCAAAAGCTCGTTCATTTCGCGCTGAAACATTTCTGCCACTTCTTTTTGTATGAGGCGGCTTATTTTCTTTTGTCGTGTAGATTCCATTTTCTCAGAGAGGGAGTGGTTAGTGTATTTTATTCTACCGTAACAGACTTTGCAAGGTTGCGTGGTTGGTCGACATTACAACCGCGCATGACTGCAATGTGGTAGCTAATTAGTTGTAGTGGCACTACGGCAATCATGGGCATCAGAGCTTCATGACATTCAGGAATTTCGATAACATAGTCGGCAATGCGAGCAATTTCGGTGTCGCCACGCGACACGATGGCAATCACTTGTCCTTTGCGTGCTTTGACTTCTTGTATGTTGCTAAGTATCTTGTCGTAGTGCTTGTCGTGCGTTGCCAAGGCAAACACTGGCATGCAGTTGTCTATGAGGGCAATGGGACCGTGCTTCATTTCGGCCGCAGGATAGCCTTCGGCGTGTATGTACGATATTTCTTTTAGTTTCAGAGCACCTTCGAGAGCCACTGGGTAGAGGTATCCTCTGCCAAGGTATATGGCGTTTTGCGCAAGTTGGTAGGCGCGAGAAACTTCTCGAATATGGTCGTTGTCTTTTAAGACTTCGGAAATGAGTTCGGGCGTGCGTCGCAGTTCGGTCGTTAGCTCGTTGTATGTCTTGTCGTCGAGAATCCCTCGCTTACGACCCAACAAGATGGCCATCATGGTGAGGGCAACAACTTGGCTTGTGAAGGCTTTTGTAGAGGCTACGCCTATCTCAGGACCTGCGTGAGTATACATTCCTGCGTGTGTTTCGCGTGCTATTGATGAGCCTACAACGTTGCAAATGCCAAGAATGGTAGCACCTTTTTGCTTAGCAAGCCTTATGGCTGCAAGTGTGTCTGCTGTCTCGCCACTTTGCGAAATGGCTATAACCACATCTTCGGGTGAAATGATTGGGTCGCGATAGCGGAACTCTGACGCATATTCTACTTCGACATTTATGCGTGCGAATTGTTCGAAGAGGTATTCTCCGACAAGACCAGCATGATAGCTCGTGCCACAGGCTACAATTATTATGCGGTTGACGCCAACGAGTTTGGGCATTATCTCGTTTATGCCACTAAGATTTATTGTGCCAGTCTGTTCTATTATGCGTCCACGCATTGTGTCGGCAAGTGAGTTGGGCTGCTCATATATTTCTTTGAGCATGAAGTGGTCGAAGCCTCCTTTGTCTATTCCTTCAGTGCCAAAGTCGACGTTCGTAATGATGGGGTCGAAAGGTGTGTCTTTGAGGTCGGTTATAGAGATGCCGTCGGTGGTCATGACTGCCACTTGCTCGTCTTCCAAATACACAAGTTGGTCGGTATATTCGACAATCGGAGTGGCGTCTGATGCTATGAAATATTCGCCTTGCCCAATGCCGACAGCGAGAGGGCTGCCTTTGCGTGCGGCAAAGAGTCGGTCGGGTTGGTCGGTGCAGATAATGCCCAGTCCGTAGGCTCCAACCGATATGCTCAAGGCTGCTTTTATGGCGCTTTCGGGCGATATTTGCTTTTCGAGGTAGATATTTTCTATAAGGTTGGCCAGCACTTCGGTGTCGGTCTGACTGCGAAAGGCATAGCCCTTTTGTTCGAGCTGAGCCTTTATGGTGCGGTAGTTCTCTATTATGCCGTTGTGTACGACGACGAACTTGCCATTCATAGACATGTGTGGGTGTGCATTGATGTCGTTAGGCTCTCCGTGTGTAGCCCAGCGAGTATGCCCTATGCCTATTGTGCCACTTATGTTTTGTCCGCGTACGAGGCTACGTAGGTCGCTCACTTTGCCACGGCACTTGTTTATTCGTATTTGTCCGTCGTCGACTACGGCAATGCCTGCCGAGTCATAGCCACGATATTCGAGTCTTTGTAGTCCGCCCACAATGATGGGCCATGCTGTACGTCCGCCTATGTATCCTACTATTCCGCACATAAAGAGGGTCTATTTTTGTTCATCGTAATGTTTTTGGAGGTCAATGATGTCGACATTGTCTTCCATTTTTCCGTGTATCATTTGGTAGTCGATGCGTGCATCTTCTTCTGAGCCGTCTATGCCATAGCCTGTGCGTAGTCGGGCGTTCCACTCGCGCGAGGCATCGGCAAGTAGGCTTTCTTTGAGGTCGCGCGAGGCTTCGGCCACTCGTTGTGTAGCATCGGGCATGTCGTCGGTGCTATTGGTGTAGGCGTAGCGGCTTCGCGCTGCGCCCACTGCCCATAGGCGCGCCGTCTCCCATGAGTGGATGTGTATTTCCTGAAAGTCGCGACCGATTTCTTCGACCGAACTATATTTGCCACCCGAAAGTTTTTGTTCTATTGCTTCCACTTCGGGGCGTGGGGCAATAAGTCCGCCACAGTCTATCCAGTCGCACTGTATGCCGTCGCTCATGCCCTTGTCGTTGAGATAGGCTTTGCCCAGATAGAAGTCTATGGCCGAGGTGTAGGCCTTGACGGCGCGAGGTAGCAGAGCTCGTCGGATGCGTATGCCTGCGTCGACAATTATTTCTGCTTTTTGTGTTTCAAGGTCTTCTTCGATGTGTCGGACAGCCTTAATCATTTGTCCGACTGTTATTGGGTTGAGGACGTCGAAAGTTATGCAGTCGCGTTTGCTCAACGTTCGCAAGTCGCGTTTTTGCCACTTACGGCTATCGCGGAAGATGCCTACTGTGCGCAGGTTTTGTGCAATGAGTAGATGACTTTCGCCGTCGCGCTCGGCAATGACCGAAAATGGGTAAAGAGTTGTGTCGGGGTTAGTCTTATGATGTCCGACTACGAGCGAGAATGCGCCAATATGGGCAGGTTCGAGCAAGTAGGAGCCAGAGCCTGTTTTGACGCCACGTTCAAATATGACTTGGTGCGACGGACCGAGTCTGTAATGGTGGTTGCTGGCGTTCGTTGCACTTCCGCCGTTGAAAAACGAGTAGGCACCAGCAATGAGTAGTGTGGTCTTGTGATGGCTTACCGTGTAGGGACCTGCGAAGACCGATATGGCCTCGCCGCATAGTAGTTGGCAACATGCAAAGGCAAGCAGATCTTCGGCAAAGAAGCCTCCGCCAATGTGGCTACACTGACCTATGAAAGAGCGGCTGATTTGTGCGCCACCATCTATTTTTGCGCCTTCGGCAGCAATGAAGTCGGTGGCAGATACCGACGAGCCTATGTAGGTCGATTGATGTTTGACGGAGAGAATGGTTCCATTGCGTAGCAGCGTGGCACCCTCGATGGTGGTGTAGGCACCTATGCGGACGTGGTCGATGGTGGCTGTGTTGTAGACCGAGACTCGACGTCCCATGGTGGCAGGAGTAGCTGTTGCTTCGGCTGCTTCAGCGTCTACGAGGCGTTCATATTCTTGTCGCAGGTGTGGGCGGTAGGCATGCATTGCCACGATGTAGGCAATGTTGGAGCTTAGGTGCGTCGACATGGCAACTTCGCGTCCGCCTGCTTCGTTAACGACAGCCACACGTACGCCAATGCCGTAGTTGTAGCGAGTGCGCATGTCGTCGGCTGCTATTATGCGTCCGCACGAGACGAGTACAACTTTATCGCCCAGCACGTAGCCACTCAGTAGAGACACGTCGGATATGTAGTTGTCATCTCCAATTTGTGTGTCGGCAATGGTGCAGTGCATTATTTGTGGACGTACATCGCCCAAGCCACTGACAGAGACCAGTCCGTTCATGTTGCCTATGCGCACTCGCCCAATGAAGTGTACTTGTCGGATGCGTCGGATGTCGGTGTCGGGGCGGACGAAGATGTTGTTCCAATCTTCGGCCGAGCAGCCTTGCGACTTTAGTATGTCTACTTCGTCGGCTGAGAGCTGACGATGGTTGTCTTGATGTCTGCTACTCATTGTTTTCTTTTTTGCGTTTGACGACCAAAATCAATGCTCCCAATAGAGCGATAACAGCAAGTGCTGAACCTATGTAGGCAATGGTCTTGCCTATGGCGAGGCTACGTGGGTTGAACTGGAAGGTTATTCGATGTCGACCAGCTGGTATTTGTAGTCCGCGGAGGATATAGTCGGTCTGTAAGATGGTGGCTTGGTTGTCGTCGATGGTGGCAGTCCAACCAGCAGGGTAGTATATTTCGCCAAAGACTGCAAGTGCGTCTGTTTGTGAGTTGGACTCGTAGACAATCTTGTCGGGCTGATAACTTACTTGTCGGAGTGTTGCAGTGGTGTCGGTGTCGAAGTGTAGTGTGCTGACGTCGACATTTTCTACGATGGCAGTTGTCATGAGGTCTTCTGTCCCTATCAGGCTAATGGCATCGTCTGGCGAGGAAGCTCCTACGGCACGGCTGACGAAGTGAGCACGCGGATGTGCATAGGGGTTGACGAGTGGTTCGCGGTCGGGGTTATAGATGACGTATTTGGTAGAGAGCATGTTCATGGCTGTGGCCGAAGAGAGCGTCTTGCTCAGTGCTTCGTAGTCTTGCCCTTTCAAGGCTTCGGTAAGTGCTTTCCACTCTCCGCCAAGATAGTGGTCTATGACGTCTTGATAGCGACGGAGTTTGGCGCCATGGTATCCGCCGACTGAGTGGTGATAGTAGGATGTGTAGACTTCGTTGAAAGGATTGGTATATGCTGCTATTACTCGGTGAGGTTCGTCGTCGGATAGAATGATTTTGTCGGCTTTGGAGAGTCGGAAGTTGTTCTGTGTTTGCTGCTTGCTGACGAAGTTGCTGTCTGAAAGATAGCGTCGGTCGATGTTCCAAAGGTCGATGAGCGATAGCAGTGCCACGGTGGCAATCATGACGTTGCGATTGATGCGTCCTACGGAGCAGAACCATAGTGCCGAAGAGCCGAGAATTATTAGGACAACAGAGCGGAGTGCATCGGCGCGAGCAAGTTCTACACGAGCATCGATTAGAGAGTCGCGCAGTGTGTCGTAGAGCGAGTTCTGTGTGCGCAGCTGGTCGAACATTTGTGCTTCGGCGTCGGAGAGGAACGAGTAGAAAAGTGTGGGTGCAATGGCAAACAGTAGTGCTACTCCTGCCGACAGTCCGAGGGCTGCAAAGAACTTGCGAGGCTGATAGCGGATGTCTTCAGGGTTTTCGTATATGTGTCTTAGTCCGAGAAGTCCGAGCATGGGTATGCTGACCGTCGCAATGACAAGTGCCATTTCGACGGTTCGGAACTTGTTGTACAGAGGGAAGTGATAGAAAAGAAGGTCAGTAATAATTGGCAAATTCTTGCCCCAAGCGAGGAGTATGGAGAGTATGGTTGCGGCAATGAGCCACGTGCGTAGTCGTCCACGATAGAAGAAACAGCCAATGAAGAAAAGAAAGCATATTATGGCACCTACGTAGACAGGACCAGACGTAAAACTGCGTCCTCCCCAGTAGGCACTTTGTTGTGCTACGGCATCGCGTATTTGTGGGTTGGCTGAGCGGACGGCTTTGAGGTCGGAGCCTATGGCTGTGCTGGCACCGCCGACAATGTTTGGCACGAGGAGTGTCGGAGTTTCGTGTATGCCATAGCTCCAACTGAGGGCATACTCTTTGTCGAGTCCGCTATTGTGTGGTTCGGAGGAGTCTTGTTTTAGTTCGGATGCTCCACGAATGGAATATTTGCCATACTCGTATGTTGGGAGTAGATTAGCTGTGCTGGGCAAAATGGCCAGTACGACGGCGATGGCGAGTACTGCGACGCTGCGTCCGAAAGATGCATAGCTTTTCTGGCGGACTGCCCAATATATTTCCATGCAGAAGAGCAGGAGTAGTGCAAGCGCGAGGTAGTAGGTTATTTGCACATGGTTGTAGGCGAGTTCGAGACCTAATCCGACAAGCGTCAGAATGCCACCTACTGCCAGTTTGCCACGGAATGCGAGCCATACGCCAGCCATGACAACGGGCATCATGGCAATGGCATAGCACTTTGTGATGTGTCCGGCGGCAATTATGATGATGTTGTAGGAGCCGAAAGCAAAAGCTATTGCACCAGCGGCAGCTATTTTCCAGTCGGAGCCGAGGGCGAGTAAAGACACGTAGAACCCGAGCATGTAGAGAAAGAGTATGCCCATGGTGGTGTAGGGTAGGCGGAGGCGTACAAACGACGTGAGGGCATTAAAAATGTTGCTCGATGGGTCGGATTTTATCTGAAAAGCAGGCATGCCACCAAACATGGAGTCGGTCCACTGTGCTTTTTCGCCTGTTTGTTGTTCGTATTGTCGCAGCTCTTGCGAAGCACCTTGTGCGTGAATGTTGTCCATTTGTGGCAATTCTTTGCCTTTGAGGACTGGCGAGAAGTAGACTGCGCTAAGGATGACGAAAGCTAATATTACCAGAGCGTGTGGAAGTGCTTGGCGTAGGACGTGGGCAAGTGTGCCGTTACTCTTCATGGGTGTATGGCAAAAGTTTGGGTGTATGTTTATCGGTGCCGATAGAGCACAAAATCTTTAAAATCCAAAATTACATTTTTAATTTTTACTATGTATGATTTAGTGTTGTCTTCTTTGGTAATGTAGTGGTTGGCAAGGGCGAAGAAGTGTAGGATGCGACGAGTGCGGTATAGAAAGGTATACAATGGGTTGCGACGTTTGGGGAGTAGATATTGCGGAGTAAGGCGAGCAATGGTAAGGCCGCAAGATTGTTGTTCGTTTTGAGGGAGCAAATATAGTGCGTGAGAGAGGACGTCGTCAATGTCGGCAGAAAGGGATGGACGCAATTTTTTGGCTTGACAGACAATGCTTTGCAAGCTTGCAACGTTTTGGTGCGCGAGCAGGGCAATGTCGAGTAGCCATCCGAGTCGGTTGCCAGCAAGATGTTTGTTGCGTAGGAAGTGTGTTGTAAGGTGGAAGAGTAGTGTGGGTGTGTCGTATGGAGTTGGATAAAGAGGGTTGTAGTGGGTGTCGGCTCCGTGTAGGTTGTAGTGCATCTCGACGCATACTCTATCTATGCTTATTGCTGGCAGGTGAGACATAAAGCTCCGATATATGACTGGTGTGCGATATGCGTATTTGTTTGGTTTGGCAGCGAGTGTGTTTAGGAGCCTATGTGCTTTTGCGAGGTCGGTGGTTGTGGTGAGCATGTCGACATCGCCAGTTGGGCGTGCCCAAGGTTCGGGGTAGACGTTGGTGGCGAGGTGGAGACCTTTTATGATGTAGGTGTTGAGACCTTCGCTTGCAAAGGTGTCTAATATTTTTTGAGCAATGGCAACTTTGCGAGTGTAGTCTGCCATGGTTTGCATGGCATGGCTTCGCAAGGCGTTGCAACCGAAGCGGTGGTAGAGCCATCCGCCTACGCCATGCTCGATGGCTAAGTGCGAAAGAGAAGACAACTCGACGCTGCTTGGTGTGGCAGCGTCGAGTCGGCATATTTCTATGATTTTTTGTATGTCGGCAGTCACCCCTATGCTATGTTTTCGACGAGAGCTTTTATTACTCGTGTCATGCGTGGTTCGGCAGCTGCAGCTACACGTTGTACGTCTTCGTGGCTTACTTCGACAATTTCGCCTGGCACGCCCGAGTCGGTAATGATAGATATGCCGAAGATTTCGATGCCTGCATGGTGAGCAATGATGACTTCGGGGACTGTGGACATTCCGACGGCGTCGGCGCCGAGGAGTCGGAACATCTTATATTCGGCAGGAGTCTCGAAGGTTGGTCCGCTCGTGCCGACGTAGACGCCAGTACGCAGGTCGAGATTTTCTTTTTGTCCGATAGAGAGCGCGAGGTTGGTTAGGCGAGGGCTGTAGACTTGGCTCATGTCGGGGAATCGTGGTCCGAACTCGTCGAGGTTGGGACCAATGAGTGGGTTGGTGCCAAACATATTGATGTGGTCGGTTATGACCATGACATCGCCAACTTTGAAGTTCGGGTTCAGTCCGCCAGCTGCGTTAGAGACGAGTAGAATCTTGATTCCGATGAGCTTCATGACGCGAGCAGGGAAGGTTACTTGTTGCATGGTGTAGCCTTCGTAGTAGTGGAAGCGACCTTGCATGGCAATGACTGGCTTGCCAGATATGCGCCCAACGATGAGTCGCCCAGAGTGTCCTGCGACGGTCGAGACGGGGAAGTGAGGTATGTCGGAGTAGGGAATTGACTTTTCTATGTCTATTTCGTCGACGAGACCACCAAGACCAGTGCCAAGAATTATGGCTGTTTGTGTGCCACTTATTATGTGGCCACTGAGGTATTGTGCGGCTTCGGTGAGTTGTTGTTTATATGGTGTCTTATCCATGAGTGTTGAATGTATTTATGTGGTTGATTATTAGGCTGTTGAATTTGCTTTCGGTGTCAAAGAGTATGCGTAGTTTTATGGGCAGAGTGTAGACTGTGTTGCCTTGTAGGTCGGGCAGACGCGTGAGGTCTTTTTCTGTGCAGATGATGGGCAACTGTCCGTCACGTGTAAGGCTGACTATTTTTTGAATGTCGGAGGGTGTGTAGGCGTGGTGGTCGGGATAGTCGAGTCGGACGACGTTGGCGTATTGTGCTTCGACGGCTTCGAAGAAAGGGCGTGAGCGACCGATGCCACATAGGGCGATTATGTTGTCGGAATTGCTGACGGCAGAGCCTCGCACAAGCTTAGGAGAGTCGTAGTCGATGACCGAGAAAAAGGTGGGTGCAGTGGTGTACAGACCGATGTGCTCCGTGATGTTGTCGGCTTCTGCTTGGCTGAGGTTGGTGGGGCATTTGTTGATTAGTACGATGTCGGCATGGCTGAGCGTCGACGGACATTCGCGAAGGTTGCCAGCTGGTAGGAGATGGTCTTGCCAGAAGGGGCGAGCATAGTCGCACACGACAATGCGCAAACTTGGTGATGTTGAGAGGTGTTGGAGTCCATCGTCCATCAGTACGACATCGGTGGAGCGAGCCGACTCGAGAAGTTTTATGGCTTCGTTGCGGTCGGCATTGACAATGACTGTCGTCTGTGGGAAGTGGCGTTTTATTTGCAGAGGTTCGTCGCCAACTTGCTCGGCAGTGTCGGCAGTGTCGACAAGTCGTTGACCTTTGGTCTTTCGCCCATATCCACGGCTGACGACTGCAGTACGACGTTCGGCAAGTAGGCTCAGAAGTAGCTCAATGAGAGGCGTTTTGCCCGTGCCACCTACTGTTATGTTGCCAACACAGATGACGGGCAGTGTACTGCGTCGGCTACTGCGGAGTCCGCACGAATAGAGTTGTCGGCGTAGGCTGACGACAAGACCATAGAGAGCGGAAAAAGGCAGTAGTAGTAGGCGCGGATTCATTGGTTGAGTGTTGCGTGAGTTTTAAGTTAATCAATCTTTTTGTTCTTTGCTATCAAGAAGGCTTGTGAGGTGGTCTATTTTGGCGTTTAGTTCGTCGACTTTGGCTTCGAGAGCGTCGTTGTTGTCGCTGACCATGGCATCGACAAAGACAGAGTTGATGAACGACATACCGATTATGCCGCCTAATATGAGTAGTAGGCTAAAATATAGGCTGACGAGGCTTCCACAAAAGGGGCTGAGACTCTCGGCGACGGCATCGGGGATTTCGTACCAACCTTCGACGGTGCATAGTCGGAAAATGGAGTATATGGAGGTTAGTGGCGTGCCAAAATATTGTGGGGCATAGGGTCGGAAGAGAACGCAATTGAATAGTCCGACAATTATCACGATGAAGGCAAAGCTCAGCAGGATGGACCACGACTGCGACATGGCCAGTCGGAAGCCACTAATCATGCGTGAGAAGCCCGGAAAGATGTGTACGACACGAAAAAGACGTAGGAGTCGGAGTAGGCGTAGGGTTAGAACCAGCGAAAGGCTTGCCGAACTTGAAGAAGCAAAGAACAAATATACCGATGGCAATGAGGCTATGGTCAGTAGTCCGTCGAAGACGTTCCAACCGTCGCTCCAATAGTTTCCTGCACCATAATGAAAGTGTTTGACAATCATTTCGGTGAGGTAGAAGAGCGTGAAGAAAACGTCTACATTGTCGAAGATGTCGACATCGGCTAAGTATTCGCCAGCGAATATGCAAAGAGCATTGGCGAAAATGACGCACAAGATTATTTTCTCGTTGAGGAAAATGTTTTTCATGCGATGAATATGCTCGTTAGTGTTGTCTTTTAAGCAATGGCAATCGTTTGCCGTAGGTCAGCATGCGCCATATCCATTCGAGAGGTCCGTAGGCGAAACGTCGGAGCCACACGTGGCAAATGACAGCTTCGCCCACAAAGACGAGCGTAGATGTCAGGATAGACATACCGAGCGAAAGTTCTGCACCCAGAGCGAAGCCAATGCCGTAGAATATTATCATTCCGCAGATGGTTTGCAAGATGTAGCATGTAAGAGCCATCCGACCAGGGGCTGCTAAGAAGTGCCATATGTTGAGATTTGGCAGTCGGAGGTAGATGAGCGCAAGGGCAGTGGCATAGGCAAGTCCCATTGGGTAGACGGCTATGCAGTAGATGATAGACTGGTAGAAAGAGTTGTCGGTGGGGTGAAGTGCCATGACGATGTTGAGAGGCAAACTGACTATAAAGCACGTCAGGCACACACGGCGTAGTTGCGTGCGGAATGCTGATAGGTTTTGCACTATTTGTTTGCGCCCTATCCATAGTCCGAACAAGAAAAGTCCCAATACTTTGAAGTATCGGCTTGTGCTGACAAACTCCCACATGCGTTCTACTGCGCCTTGCCTGAGGAAAGCGAAGACGTCGGCATAAGAAGTTGCGTCGCGTAGCCACGTGGCAAAGTTGTCGGTCGTAATGCCAACAGAATTTGCTGTTTGCCACCAAAGGGCATATAGATTGTCGGCAGGCGAGTGTCCACTGAGTTGCCTGATGGCTTCGATGGGTATGGGTAGGAGTAGGCAAATGACAGACGAGGTGAGTATTTGTCTATCGGGCAAGTGGCGAAAAAGTGGCAAAAGCATACCCATTAGTGCATAGAGGAGCAGTATGTCGCCACTCCAAAGGAAGAGCAAGTGAGCGAGTCCGATTAGTGTGAGGACTGTCATTCGACGATAGAAAATGCGTAGCCCGTTGACGCCACGACGCATTGCGCTGTCCATGATGATGCTGAAGCCTATGCCGAACAGAATCGAGAAAAGGGTGTAGAATTTGCCACTGACGAGCAGCGTTTGCCAAAAGCGTGTGGTGTGGTCTGAGGCCGTGGCGATTGTGTCGGGCAAGAAGTCGAAGAGCGAAAACTCGGGGTAGTTGGCTGCAGCTATGCCAAGCAAAGCAAAGCCACGTAGCGCGTCGAGGAAGAGTATGCGTGGGCGAGGATTTGTGGTGGAGGTGATCATGTTAATTCTTGAACTTTGACAAGATGATAGAAGGCATACGTTTTAGCTTATCCCAAGCAATGGAAAGTTTAGAAACGCCATAGAGATATACGACACACTCGACCACGTGGCAGTTGTTGTGTAGGAGGTAGACGGTTTGCAACCTTTCGGCCATATAGCCAAAGACGCGTTTCTGTTGTGTGGTGTAGCCTGTCATGTCTATCTTGGGCTCTAAGCTAAACAGAATGTCGAAGAGCCACTGACAATATTTATCCACTTCGTTTTTCCGACCAATTATCATGTTGAGCAAATATGTTTGTCGGCTTTGCATGACGCTGTCAAACGATGACAGGTAATCGGGGCAGACTTCTGCGATAGTGCCACGTAAAAGTGCAATGTCGTGTTCGGATACGTCGCGAGTCATGTGTTCGTACACCGTTGAAGATGTCTTATATGGTCGGGAGCTGATGAAGTCATTATTTTTTAGTAGTCGACAGACGTCTTTTGCGTTGAGGAGGTCGTTGGTCGAAGAGGTAAGGCGACTATGAGCAAAAAAACGCCGGTAGTGCGAAAGCCCAACGATGTCGTTAGATGTGTCGTTTTTCCATATCCAATAGAGAGCAGTAAGTTCGCAGAACGAAAAGTTTTTGACAGAAATGTTGTCGCCCGAATTGTCTTTGAGCGGATATATGTCTTTGCCTGAGGTGGCTGCGTTTACCTGAATGTATTCGTAGTCGGGTGGCAAAGTGGCTTCGGCCTTTTGGTGTGCTACAACGTATATTTTCATTGCATTCGGTGTTGCTTGTAGACGTGGTAATATGGCGTGTGTGGCAAGAATGCCCAGTGCCCCAATATGGATGTCCATTTTCGGCCGAGCAGTCGTTTGATTAAGTTTTTGAACGAAGACGAACGACGCACGTCGTCCCACGAGCCGGCGCAATGATGTTCGGCATAGCCACCATCGCTATTTGTTTCGTAGTGGTATCGTTCAAAATAGTCTTTTGGATATAATTCTAATCCATCGGGTAAGCTCTGACGTTTCCCATTGAGGCGGAATGTGGGAAAGTTATCTATAAAATATTTGGTTGCCCAATCGTTGCTTATTGTAAGTTTTCTCGTTCGTTCGTAGTTTTCTTCGAGTTGTTGGAGCCATTCTTTCATTATTGGGTTATGGGCTTCGGTGCCTATAGTGGCAGTGCCTATCGAAGAGTCGAAAATGAAGCCCATAAACATCTTATGATTCAAAAATTCATTGAGTGGTTTGTGTATTTCTATGTCGGTGTCCATATATATGCCACCGAAGTTGTATAAGACCACGAGGCGGAAATAGTCTGAAAAAAAACCATACTTGCCGTTGGCTATGGTGTCGCGGACGAAAATGCTGTTGTCCAAATAGGGGCGAAAGTCTTCTTCGTGCCAAATCTTTATTTCAAAATCGGGCATAACTTCGTGCCAATGGCGGACGTATTCTTGCTGGTCGGCTGGCATGGGTTTGCCACCGAACCAACATGCGTGTATGATTTTGGGTATCATAGCTCGTTGACAATATTGGTTATTTTCTTGCTGAAAGTTAGCATGTCGAAATTGTCGACCACGACAGAGTGTGCCGACGTGCTAATGCTGTGCATCTGGTCGGTCGAAGCGTACATTTGTTGTAGTTTGGCGGCAAGTTCACGTGCAGAGCCCGTCTTGAAAAGCATAAGGTCTTTATGTTCGGGCAAAAAGGTGCTGACAAGTTCTTTCATTCCCGTGTCGTTGGAAGCAATGGTGGGCAGGCCAATGCTCCAAGCCTCTGTCATCGATAGAGAAAATGTTTCGCCACTTATGCTGGCCACAACCACCATGTCGATGTCGTTTATAGTCAGGTACTCTCGTACATTGGGCACCATGCCTGCAAAAATTAGTTTGTCGTTAGTCTGCCCGACGCGCTGAGCGTAGTCGTCGTCGACAATGCTGCCAACCACGTGGCACTCTAATTTTTGTGGCAAAATGTTTAGGGCTTCGGCAAGGACAATCTGTCCTTTGCTATGGGCAATGTCGCCCACAATGGCAATTTTGTAGCTTATGGGCTTTCGTAAGACGGTTGTCAGATTGCTACCAACGTGGTTGTAGACAACGACAGACTTAGACAGGTTCTGTTTGCTTAGTTGTGACAAGGCATAGTTTGATACGCCAATTATTTTCTTTACGTTTTGTGAAGACAGCGATTTGTTTATCAGCCAAAGAGCTTTGCGGTCGTCATACTTTACGTGTACGTGAGCCACAATGTCGGTTGGGAATAACTTGGCGACTGCCATCACTATTGGCAACACACTAAGGTGTTGTACGTAGATGATGTCATATTTCTTATGTCGAAGTAGTGTGATGAGCGAAGTGGCTATGCAGACGAAATTGTAGAGAAAGCGAAAGTAGTCTATTATCTTTTTTTTGCCACGGCTGAGCTCTTTGTGTTTGAAGGTTGTTTGTGGGTAGTCTTGCAGCATTTGGCTGAGCGGACTATTGCCCTCTGGCAAGAAAACAGTTAGGTCGTTTTCTTTGCTCAGGACTTGGCATATATCGCGCGATATAATCTGTCCGCCACCTATTGTGGAGCGAGCTTCGACTAAGAGAATGTTTTTCAAGTGTTTATATTTTGTGTAAGAGTCGGTCGATGAGGTATACAGCAAAGGCCAAGGGCGTAGGAAGGTGAAAAATCATCTGGTTTCTGCGTATGGCAATGGTCTCTTTTTTGATAGTAAATTTACGCACTTGCGCAAAAATGCGGACTGCCTCACGCAGAGATGAAGCTGTATGGCCTGCGTCTACGAGCAATGACGCGGCGTGTCCTCTTTCGTAGGCAATGAGCTTATCGTACTTGTACTGGTGCATACGTTCTGCTATTGCAGAGAACAATCGGAGGTACGTAGCTTTGCTTTTGCATTGGTGTGTGAGCGAAGAGCCTACTACGCGATAGCGGTAGAGAGCGTGAGGAACTACTTGCAGGCTGCTGACGGACTTTGTGTAGTCCGATGTGAATAGTTCGTCTTCGTATACCCGAAGGTCTTCAGGAAACCTTGTATTATTATCTTCAATTATGTTGCGTCGGAATATTTTATTCCACGTATATCCAAAATGTGGAAAGTTTTGACTATTGGTTTTAAGGTGTAGCAGAGCGCGTTCTGTCTCTTCGCGGTTGTTTGTGTGAGCTTCTGTGGGTATGTAGTCGTTTTTATGCCCGTCGGCATAGAATAGAGTTGCGCCCCAAAAGGCTATGTCTACGCCTTGCACCGCCTGCACTGCCTCGGCAATGCAAGTGGAGCAGAGTGTGTCGTCGGCATCGACGAAGATTATGTATGTGCCTGTGGCATGACTTAGCCCCTTGTTGCGGGCTGTGCTTGGTCCTGCGTTGGTTTGAGTGAGAATTTTTATCCTATTGTCCTTGTTTGCCCACTGTTCGCACCTCGCAAGGCTACTATCGGTCGAGCCGTCGTCAATGAGAATAATCTCTGTGTCTGTATACGTTTGGCACACAATGCTTTCTATGCACTCGTCAATGTATTTTTCGACATTGTATATGGGGACTATTACAGATACTTTCTCCATTGTTGGGCTGAAAATAAGGGGAGGCTATGATATGCCTAAAATTTCGGAAGTATAGCGTAAATAGTCGTTTGAATCAAATAATCTGTCTTTGGCAAACTCATATAAAAAGGGTATCGTCGCAACAAAAATAAATAAGACATTCGTTCGTGGTGATACAACTTTGTTGTTGCTTAATATTATGTTTATATAAAAATAGCACAATGGCCAGAAGTAAAAGCACAATCTTGTTACAGTATTTGTATACAATCCTCCAAACACGCATAAGAGAGCAGTGAAGGCTATATGAAAACTTACGACCAATGTTTTATTATCGATTAGTTTGTATTTGTACGACAAAAACATCCCTCCCATATAAACTATGATGAATAGTAAAGCTAATTTAGATACGCCAGGTTCTCGCCATCCTTCTTTTCCGTTACTGTTGCTATAAGTTGTAAATTTTTCAAATGCTGGTATTTGTTCTGAAATTATATCGAGGACAATTTTCAATAAGGCAAGAGCTACTATTGCTAAAATAATATATGCTACTGTAAGAGTTCGCTGTTTTGTGGGGGACGAGTAAGATACAATATTGGCGTACACGATGACAGCTATCGGGATAATTGATGTTTTGTGAAAACTAAATGAAAGAATGGTAAGCAACCAGAATTTCCAACCTCCATATTTTTTCTTGTAGACAGAGAATGCAAGGAATACAGATGATATGGCCAGTGATTGTCGTATGAGATTTAAAGAGGGTGCGTAAAGAATTAGAATGTAAAACGAAAATAAAACCCAGCATGGTGCATATTGTCGCAAATTATGGCAAGCGAGGTAGGCAAGTAGCAATATTACGAACGACAATGCAAACATTGCAAAATGATGACTATCTGAAGATAGCGTGGCCAAATATATTATGCTTGTATATCCCCAGTCGTTTTCTGCATGTTGCAAGCAGCTCCACCAACTGTTAGCCGACATGGCTTCAGAAATGTCGGCGTGGCAATAGTAAAGGTAGTCGTAGCCTACGGAGTAGTCGCGTAGTCCAGCCACGGTTGCAAGTGCCACAACAATAAGCAGTCCAGCAAAAAGACTCAGATTGCGACTTCGTGCGTATAATGTATCAGCAAAGAAGGCAAGAATCGACGTTATGCCCAATATTATCAGATATACCATCTAAAAAATGTCTTTCTACGCTATTTTGCCAATGCTTTTTTCGCAAAGTTAACATTCTTATTGCTCTCGACGACAAAAAAACTGCACAACGATAAGAAACTATCGTCGTGCAGTCTCGTTTAGAAAGCCAAAACTAACTACTTAACTATCATTTTTCTGTTGCAAACTTGTCCGTTGCTTAGTATCTCTACTGCTATGTTTATGCCACGAACAGGTGTACTCCGTTTCTTGCCACTGACGGAATAATATTCTGTCGAGACTACCTCCGAGTAAGTCTCTGTGGTGGTTATGGTGGTTGTTTCGCTCTCGTTAGTCTTCTGACCAGCTATGGTGCGTGCGCTCAAACTGCCATATTCGCCAACGCTACGGACAGTATACACGTCGTCGCCTGCCGACTTGTTGCCCTTGGCAAAGGTGGTTGCGGTTGTGATGTCGACCACCTCTCCATTGCGCTCTACGATGTAGCAAACTGCGTATGGCACAGCTTCCCACGATAGTTGGTTTTCTTCGTCGCTAACAGTTGGTGCAGCGCATGCCTCCGTCATGACGTCGGGAGTCCAGTTGTCGGAGCCTGCAAGGACATTTTGCAGTGTATATTCTGCAGCCTCTTCGGCAGTGAGGTAGTTCTTGGCAGTGCCATAGATCTTGGTGCCGTCGGTCTCTGTTCTGTAGTACGTATCTTCGCGCCCACTTAGGTCGACAGGGTTGCCGTTGGCGTCTACTGTGTTGTAGTCGGCCCACAGTGTTGGCAGACCACCCATGGTGTTATACCAGCCCTTGGCAGGCAAGTTGACAAACGTCTGCGTGTTGATAAACACAGTCTTTGGGAAGTTGTGCCATGGTCTGCCAAGCCAAATGTCTGTTACTTCCATGCCTGGGTAGGGACGAATGATGTTGTTCATAAACACGTAGCCCCATTCGACATCTTTGTCGTGGCTTGGTGCAACAATATATCCACCCGAAGGACGATTGATAAGAATCGTGTCGGAATCAAGATATACGTTGCCACTATTGTAGATAAAGTCTACAGCACCCTCAATAAGGCAGTTTTTGGCATAGTGCCGATAGTTGCTCGTCGAGGTCGTAATCCACGTGTCCTGATAGCTAAGCAGGGCAACGTTGTTCAGTATGGCGCGGTCGGCTGTCGTGTTGAGTGCAAGGGCTTGCGGACCAGCTTGTTTTTCGTGTCCATAGCTATTTTCGAGCGTAATATTTTCAAAATATGTGTCTGTTGCATTGACCACAACTGTGGCACCTACTGACACATGGAGTGCATTTTCGCCACCGCAAAGCTTGTCGTCGAGAATAATGGTCTTGTCGCGGTCCTGACCTATTATTGAAAGGAATGGTTTTGTGGTCGGAATGTTGATGTGCTCATTATATTTGCCATTCTTTACGAAGATGAGCCACGGACGTACTCGACCAGCGGGTGCTGCATCGATGGCAGCCTGAACAGAGGTGTAGTTGCCAGTGCCGTCTTGTGCCACGATGGCGTCGAACAGACGCATCTCTGGTTCGGTGCGCTTCATTGTGCGGAAAGTAATGCTCGTGCCAGCAAATGCATTGCCATTACGATCTACAATGGCACCCTTAGGTACGTTGAGTGTATACTCTGTGTCGTAGGTCAATCCGGCATAGCGATATACTACAGTCTTGCCACTAAATGTGGTCTGCAACTTCGAGCCATTGGTCATTGTGGCTTCGCCTTCGCCAGCCTTCACTTTCTCGTCAAATGTAAGTATTACAGAGCCCGTCGCACTTGCGCCCTCGCTCTTGTCGGTCGGTAGGGTGGTGAGGAGCACAGGTGCTGTGTCGTCGGCCGAAGCAACGCTCTCGCCCAATACAAATATTTCGCCTATTGCCAAGCCATCGTAGTCGCCCGATGCTCCAAGCCCTATCGATGCTCCTTCGCTCGGCACGTAGCGTATGCGTATGCGTGCCTGATTGTTAGCCACTTCGGGCAGTTCGATTTCTTTGTTTAGCCATTTGCCCGAGGCTTCCGAAAGGTCATATTCGCCCACCTTGGTATATGTCGTTCCGTCCGTCGACATCTCAACGTCAAATTTCTCGTAGGTGTTGTAGCTATAGCCCAACGATGCCGACACGACAACGTTCGACCAGCCAACCGTCGAGAAGGCAATCTCGAAATAGTTGCCATCCGAGAAAAGTTTCCATACGCGAGCTGCATATTTGCCATTTTCTTGCCCGTTGCTTATGCCACGCGTCAGCCACGAAGTGCTTGTTCCTTCAGCATTATGCAAGCTCAGCATGCCAGCATTTTCGGTGTCGGACTTGTAGTCGGCTGCACGATCCGAAGAGGGCTTGTCGTAGTATAGGTCCCAACCCACAATGTAGTCGTCTGCCGAAAATTCGGCTTCCAACGTCATGTCGGAGTTTACCTTGACGTCGCGAACAGCCTGAGTCGTTCCGTCTTCCCAATTAGTAAACGTCAGTATGCGATTAGAAATTGCAGAGAGGCGAACCTCCGTTCCCTCTTCGTAGTGGTGTATGCCGTCCACAACGTTGCCTTCGGGGCTGAAGCTTACCAAGTTGTCGTTAGCTCCTTCGCTCAGCGACACGTTCAGCCCATAGACATTCTTTTTGTTGTATATTGCAGTCAGCTTAGTGTCGGTCGTTAGCGAGAATGTGTATGGGTTGGCTGTGCTCACTTCAGCACCTGTCTCGTCGGTCCATGCCACGAAGTGATAGCCAAAGTTTTCTGTAGCCGTAAGGCTAACTTCTGTACCTTCGTCAAACTCTGCACCAGCCGGATTGCTGATGATGTTGCCTGCTCCTGCCATGCCCATTGTGGTTTGCAGAGCGTAGACGGGCAACGCTTCGGGTGTGCCGTCAACGTCGGCTGTTATCACGATGTCCGATAGCCCCACTTGCTTGGCGTTGTTGAGGTTGTAGATGTAGAATGTTATCTCTATGCGGTCGGCACCTTCGGGAAGTTGCGAGATGTCGTAGCTCTCGGCAGAATATTCGGGAGTCGAGTCGTCGCGGTCGTTGGGGCGATAAGGGTTGAAGCCTTCGGCAAGCGTCAGTTCTTTATCTGCACGACGTGCCACGATGTCGAATGCTCCTCCATTGGTGCCAAACTTAGCTGCGTTAAACGTCAGCATCTTCAGCTTATAGTTCAATCCGCGTTTGGGCACCACGTAGAACGTTACGTACGAAGCCTCGTCGCGTGCATTGCCAATCGTCTCAACGGGTTGAATCATGTTGAACTTTTCTGTTCCACCCATGCTCGTCGTGCTGAGTATGCTAAGGTTGCTACCCGTCGAAAATCCAGCAGCTGATACGATGCCCGCTGTGCTAAGGGCTGGTGTCGTATTGTCAGCCACTCCGTCGTCAAATGCCCAGCTAATGGTCGCGTCCGAAGCGTTTATGGCTGTAGCTGCCTCAATCTTGCTGCCACTTATCGTCAGGTAGTCCAAATTCCAATTGCTTGCGAACGTGTTGCCCGCAATTAGTCGAACCTTCACTTCGTCTTTGTCTTTGGCCGACAGACTGACGCTATTTTCTTTGTAGAGCCACCAATTGCCTTGTGTGGTCTGGCTGCCTCCGTCAACCCATGTCTTGCCTCCGTCAACCGAGAACACTGTCTCTATTTCGGCCTCCGCATTTGCTCCGTAAGCAATGGCGTAAGTGCAACCAATGTTCTCAAAGCCCTTGGTCGAAAACGTAGCTTCGTAATATACGTTGTGTTGAGCTCCGTCTGTGTAGTCGGTTATGGCGTTAGCTGTCGAGTTCTCTATGCGGAAAACATGATTGTTATATCCCGTGCAAATTTGCCAATACCGACCCTCGCTCATGGCGGTCAGCAAGTAGTCTTTGGTGTCGCCCGCTGCCTCGTTGGCCACCACTGTCGGTGCTCCATCTTTAAACCACGTCGCTGCCACATCGGCAAAGTCGTCTGCTGTTGGCCTATACGTTAGCCCATCTTGGGCGTATGCCGTCTCGAACGTCCACGAGGCTATCGTCTGCACGTCGTCAGCCACGGCACTGGGGCTTTGTGCCATGCTCACCAAAGCCATACACATCGCCACTAATTGTTTCTGTCTGTTCATATATCTTAGTTAAGAACTTGAAAAGTTATTTCTTCATCACCATTTTCCGACCGACAACATGTCCCATTGTGTCTCGTTGCACTTCAACGACGAGCCCACGAACAGCGTTGCTCTTCCGTCCCACGAGGTCGTATGTCGTTGTCTGTATGTCTTGTGTGCCGACGTGACTTTTGACGGCTGTTGTCTCCTCCTCTTTGCTTGTCGACCCTCCGCCATTATTGTCATCTTCTGCGCCACTTACTGCCACGCCCTCAAAGGTTATGTCCGAAAGGCATATCGTCTTGCCTGTTGCCGATCCGTTGTACCATGGGTAGATGCGCAAGCTGACCACCTTGTCACCACTGACAGAAATCACTGGCGTCTCATCAATGTGATAAATTGTGTTTGCCACAAGTTTCGCTGGTGCAAAAATCGTTGTGCGAGTCTCCCAGTTGTCGGTCGAATAATACACGTGGCACATCATACCATTGCCACCTGCGCCAGCCACGTTCATCGCTATTCGGCTAATTTTTAGAGTCGTGCCATCCACAGCGCCAATGCCAAATTCAATATATCTGTCGGGGTTGTCGTCAATCTCTTCGGCTGGCCACGTCTCGCCCTCAACCAAATTGCGTTGCATGGTGTATGTGTTTGGGTGAGTGTCATCGTTTCCGCCTTCAACGCCGTCCCACAATGTAGCGCCACCTTTCGGGCTATTGTAGTTCTGCACGTTCATGCCCACAAGTTTCTCGCCTATTGCCTGTGCCGGACCTGTCAGCACATACTCGTCGTTCTTAGCCAATCGCCATGTGAGGCTAACAGCCTCGCCGTCGCCCAGCTCAACCACTTCGGCACTCACTGGCACGCTTATGGTCTTCGTGCCTTGCGTTATGCTAACTTTGCCGTCTATACCACCTTCCGACGGAAGTACAACGCTAACGAAAAGTTTGCTAATGGTTGTGCCTGCATCGTAGCTCAGTTCTATGTTGTCTTTCCATGTCGTCCCGTCGGTCGAAATCTGCACACCCTCACTCGCTTCTATGCTTATAGTGCCTTCTGTTGGCACCATGTCGAAGCCACTAAGCAAAAGCTCCTTCGTCATCTGCTGACCTGCATACGCTTTGCCCATGGCAGCCACCGACGGCGTAACGTTAACGTCGCTCGTCAGCTTGATGTAGTCGCTAAGCAGACCCTTCTCCTTCATCAGTTTAGCCCATAGGCGTGCCACCAGTGCACCACCCGTAGCATTGAAGTGTGTGCTGCCTTGCCCATCGAAAAGCAATGTCTGACACTTCGATGCTCCGTAGCTTTCATATAGCTCTTTTGTCGCCGTAGTCATGTCCAAAAATGCCACGTTCATCTCCTCGGCCAACACTTGCATCTGATATGCGTAGTCCATCGAGTGGTCGCTCTCTGGCACACTCTGATTGGTCTTTATGCCACTCTCGGTCAAGACTGAATAGCTGTCGCCAAGGTCATGCCGACCATTGCGCTTTATGCTATTTCCACTAAAATAGCTCCTGCACACAGGCGAAGCGAGCACTGGCACTGCTCCAGCAGCCTGCACCTCTTCCACAATCTGACGCAAATATTGCTTGAATGTCGTTGTCGGGACAGAGCCACGTTGGTCGACTTTCGCAGCTGCTGTTGTGTCGCCTTGTGCCACGTAGTAATTATATAGTTCGCGACCATCCATACCACTATTCTTCTCATCGTTATGCCCAAATTGAATAATGACGTAGTCGCCCTCAGCTACGTTTTTCTTTGCCGTAGGCCACAACTCGGTCAGCCCACCATAAGCGTCGCGTCCGCCACGCGCATAGTTCGTGGCAGTTGCTCCGTCAAGAAATTGTTGCACATACATGCCCCAGCCTCGCGTAACTGTTGCGCTCTCGTCATAATTGGCCATCGTCGAGTCGCCAAGTGTATGAACTTTTATGGCAGAATGCATCGGCACGACCGATACGCTTGTTGCCAACACACTGAGTATTTTTGCTTTGCTTATCATGACTTCTATTTTTGTCCGTAAGCAAAGAAATTATGAAACACACTATCCGACGGGCAAAAATCTTTTCTTTCAAGGGGTAAATATTTGCAAAGGATTCTCAAATCGTACCTTTTGAGAATTTTCTCCCACTACACAAAAACAATAATCCGCCGTCACTCTTTGTAACAGCGGATTATTGGGTCGTGTTGATATGTGTGTTTGGTGTCTATGTTCTATTCGTACCTAATGGCTTCTATTGGGTCCAGATTGGCTGCTTTGCTTGCTGGTATGTAGCCAAAGCCAATGCCTATGACCGTACACACCGCAAACGATACGAAGATTGACCACATCGGTATCGACGCTGGTAGACCCAATATTAGGCACAGACGAGTCCCTAAAAATCCAACCAATATGCCAAGTGCACCGCCCGTGACGCTTATCAAGACAGACTCTATCAAGAACTGATTGCTTATGTCTATGCCTCGTGCACCGACGCTCATTCGCAAGCCTATTTCGCGTGTGCGCTCCGTAACCGACACAAGCATAATGTTCATAATGCCTATGCCTGCTACAAGAAGTGAAAAGGCTGCCGCAACCACCAAGATGACCGTTATCGTGTCCATCGTGCTACTCATCGTCTCCATCATCTCTTGTTGGCTGCGTATGGTGAAGTCGTCGTCGCCCGTCAGCTTATGATTTGCGCGGAGTATGCTCGTCAGCTCTTCTATGGCCTCGTCGGTCAGCTCTTCAGTAATGGCCGAGCAATTGATGCTACTAAAATACGTCTGTGCTTGTATGCGCTTCATCACCGTAGTGTAGGGGGCAATCAAGACGTTGTCTTGGTCCATTCCCCAGCTGTTGTAGCCTTTCGATTTTAGCACGCCAACCACCCTAAATGGGATAGACTTAAAGCGTATTGTCTTGCCCACTGGGTCTGCGCCCTCGCCAAATAGCTCTTTGACTATCGTCGTGCCCACTACGCACACCTTAGCACTTTTTTTGACGTCTTCCTCCGTAAAGGCTTCGCCATCTTTAATCTCCCATTGCTTAATGTCGAAGTAGTCGAGGTTTTCGCCATATAGGCTTGCCGACGTATTATTCGAGCCATAGATAACCTGACCCGACGACGTCACCTCTGGGCTGACGTATGTTACGTAGCGCTTGTCGCGCAAGATGGCTTCGTAGTCCTCTTGCCTAAGCGTCTGCATCTCCGAAGGGTCTCTGCGCACGCCACCACGTCTGTCGGCTCCCGGACGTATCATTATGACGTTCGTACCCATCTGAGCAATGTTGGCACGCACACTCTCTTTCGAGCCCTGACCTATGGCCATCATTATTATCACGGCTGCCACGCCTATGATAATGCCCAGCATAGACAAGAAAGAACGAAACTTATTGCTGGCTATGGCGCGTATAGCCACTTTGAACAAATTGATAAAGTTCATCTGCGTCTTGTTTTTCGGTAGAGTAGGGGGTTAGTCATCGACTGGCTTTGGCAATTCTGCCAACGCTTTCGCTGCCGAAAGAATATTGTCGTTTTGAACGTCTTCGCGTATCTTGCCATCGCGCAACATTATGTTGCGCGACGAGTATTGTGCAATCTCTGGGTTATGTGTAACGAAAATTATCGTACGCCCCTCAGAGTGCAACTTCTGAAAGAGAACAAGCATTTCAAACGATGTACGAGTGTCAAGATTACCCGTAGCCTCGTCGGCCAGCACCACAGCAGGGTCGTTAACCAATGCTCGTGCAATGGCCACGCGTTGCATCTGACCACCCGACATCTGGTTGCTCTTGTGTTCCAGTCGGTCGCCAAGGCCTACGGCTTGCAGTGCACGCACTGCTGCTTCGCGCCTCTGACGAGCATTATATTTCGAGTTGTACATAAGTGGCAACTCGACATTTTCCACCGCCGTAGTCTTCGGTAGCAAGTTGTAATTCTGAAACACAAAGCCAATTTTTCTGTTTCGCAGTCTTGCTCGCTGACTTTTGCTCATCGTGCGCACAGGCGTCCCGTCGAGTATATATTCGCCGCTTGTTGGTGTGTCGAGACAACCCAATTGGTTCAGTAGCGTCGACTTGCCCGAACCCGAAGTGCCCATTATCGTTACGAACTCGCCCTCGTATATCTTAAACGACACTCCACGCAGTGCATGCACCACTTCGCCACCCACCTTAAAGTCGCGGCGGACGTCTTGTAGCTCAATCACCACATGCCTTTTGTCCTGTTCCGAAGTGCTCATAGTCTGTTCTGTTTTTAGGGCGTAGACCTATTTCTTTTTGCTGTTATTGCGTGGTCCGGGCAAGAATGGGTTGCTGTTTTGTTGGTTCGGCTGTTCTGCCGTCGCGCCCATCTCAAACGATGTAATGACTCGCTGCCCTTCGCTCAGTCCACTGACAATCTCTGTCTGTGTTCCACCATTAAGCCCCGTCTCTACCGCATGTGCGTTAAACGTATTGCCGTCCAAGGTCCACACCTTTTGGCGTGCGTCGACGTCGGCAATCGTCTGCTCATCGGTCAGGAGAGTTTCGTTGGGTGTGAAGCGTAAGGCTTTGTTTGGCACTGCCAAGACACCCTTGCGCTCAGCCGTGTAGATGGTAATGTTGGCCGTCAGTCCGGGTTTCAATTTCATGTCTTCGTTGGGTGCCGACACGACCACTTCATACGTTACGACGTTGCTCGTCGTAGTCGCCTCTTGCCTTACCTGTGTTACCTGACCATTGAATATGTCCTCTGGATATGCATCCACTGCAAACGTAACTCGCTGTCCTTCACGCACCCCGCCAATGTCGGCTTCGTCCACGTTGGCAATCACGCGCATGTCTGTCAAGTTCTGTGCAATGACGAACAGAGTAGGTGTGGTCATGCTCGCTGCCACCGTCTGACCTTCTTCCACTTCGCGACTCAGCACAATGCCGTCAATCGGTGCCGTAATGGTGGCATAGCCCAAGTTTGTGTAGGCTTTGCTGACGCTCTGCTGTTGTACCACCACCTGCTGCTTGGCTTGCAAAAAGCTCAGTCGTGCACTCTCATATTCGTTGGCCGACACTAATCCCTTGTCATACAATGTCTTATAGCGGTCATGATTGGCTGTCTGATAGTCCAAGTTGCTTTGCGCATTCGTCAGGTTGCTCTGTGCCGACGTCAGCTCCGAAAGCAAATTCGTCTTGTCGAGTTCGGCTATCACCTGACCCTTCTTTACAACGCTATTGTAGTCCACAAAGAGGTGGGCAATTTTGCCCGACACTTGTGTACCAACCTCGACCTTCGTCACTGGCTCTATCGTACCAGTGGCAGTTACCGACGTCGAGATGTCTTGTCGGCTTACCTCTGCTGTTGTATAGCTTACTTTTTGTGGCTTGCTACACGAGGTGGCAACCATGGCCACGCACAAGCCCATGACGGCATATATTCTATTCATTATGTTGTTTTTCGTGTGGGGTGTTCTATGTAATATTGACTTTGTTCTTGTCTCAGAGTGTCAGCTCGCCTCCAGCATAAAAACGTAGCATTGCAACGTTGAGCAGTGTGGTATATTTGGCTTGCAACATCTGATATTCTGCTTGCAATAGGCTATTCTTTGCTGTGCCGAGGTCGACAATGTTTTTCAGCCCCAACTCAAACTGTTCCGACGTCAGCCTATAGCTCTCCGACGCACTTTTAACTTCCGATTGTGCAGCCTTGTATTGCATTTGAGCCGTAGTGGCGTTCAGCCAGTAGGTCTCAATTTGCTTATACAGTTCTTTCTGTTTCTGTTGCAGGCTTAGCTCGCTTTGCGTCTTTTGGATGCGTGCCTTTGCTTTGCTGGTCGATGTGCTTCGGTTGTCAAGTATCGGCACCGATATGTTCAGTCCCAAAGAATTGTTGACGTTTTGTTTCATCTGTTCGCCCACGCCGTTGCTGCTCGCACTACTATGGCTCGTCTGCACACCTGCCGACAAGCTAATGTTGGGCAGTCTGCCACTGCGCGCAATTCGCTCCTGAATCTCTGCTTGGCTCACGCTTAGTTGCAGTTCTCTAATCTCGGGGCGGACGCTCAGTGCTTGGTCATACACTTCTTCGTAGTTCGGTATGTCAGACATCACTGCTGTGTCGTCTGCTCCCTCCGAACTTATCCCAAAATTCGTGTCGGTTATTTCAAGAATCTGGCGCAGTTGCAACAAGTAGCTCTGTAGCTGCGCGTTGCTGTTGACCACGTTATATTCGTCTTGGCTTAGCTGAGCTTCAAGCTTCGCAAGGTCGGCCACCGAGAGCAGTCCGTTGCTCTGCATTTCTTGTCCGCGGTCGCGTTGCATGCGGCTATGTTCGCGTATGCTGTCTTGCACCTGCAACGCCTCTGTCTGATATAGCACTTGTACGTAGTATTGTGCAATTTGCTCTTCTATGCTGTTGGCAATCTGCTTATAGTCCTCTTCGGCCATTTCGGCTGCCACGCGATAGTTGTCGAGGTTGCGATATTTCCGCCCGCCGTCCCACACCGTCCACTGAGCCGACAAACTGTAGCTACCATGATAGCTCACGTCGCTTTGCGTCTGCGTCAGTGTACCACCACTAAGGTTGACCGTACTTTGGCTCCACGGACGCCAGCTGAGCGTCTGCCCAGTCGAAAACGTCAGGCTCGGTCCTATGTTGCCTTTGCCCGCGTCTATGTTCACGCGACTCTCTTCTACCGACATCTCACTACGGCGTAGCTCTATGTTGTTGGCCAGCGCATGGTCTATACACTGCCTAAGTGTCCATGCTCCGCTACTTGTCGGTGTGTCTTGTGCCTGAGCTGTGGCGCACGTCAGCGCAAGCGTCAGCACCTGAAATAAATATCTTCTTTTTTGCATGTAGAGTATGTGTTCTACTTTCCTTACATTGCAAAGTTAATGTTTACTTTCGTGGGGTATCGGGCAAATAGACCGACAGGCTGTCTTTATCGACAAAGAGCCCCAATGGGGCTCTTTTTTAGATTTTTTTACGTCCGCTTTTTGTTCCGCGATCGCGATGTCGGCGGTCGGCTCTGTTGGAGCGAGGCGACGGGTTATAGTCGTTCCAGCCGTTGTCGCGTCTTGAGCTTTTGCGTTCTTGTGGGCGTCGACGCTCTCGGCACTCTTCGCCGTCGTAGCTCTTCGGGTCGGCAAGCTCTACAATCAGCCTATATCCATCGACCATTTGTTTGTTCATGTTCTCCACGACCATGTCGGCATAGCGTCCGTCAATGTCTACAAACGAGAAGTTGCGCATAATGTCTATATGACCAATGTTTATCTTCTCTTCCACCACGCCTCGCATGAAGCTATTGATGAGCTTTATGATGTCGCCCGGTCGTATGGAGTCTATCTTGCCAATGTTGATGAACAGACGTGCCATACCTTCGTCTTCGCGTGCACGTGTCTCTTTGTCTTTTTTCTCATCGGGCAAGTTAAGGTCGTCGGCTCCCTGATAATATTTACTCACAGCTGCAAACTCTGCACAAATAAACTTGGCAATGATGTCTTCTTTCTCGAATGCTGCAAGTTTTTCTACTGCTTCGGGGATAAACTTTGCCACGGGCGACTCTTCGTTGGTCGCCTGACCTGCTATGCCATCAACAAAGAACGCTATCTTGCGTTGGCATATCTCTTCGGCACTTGGCACCATACAGCGCACAAATGTCTTGCCCGAAATCTTCTCTATCTGGCGGATTCGGCTAATCTCTTTCTTGCCTATGATTACAATGCTCGTGCCTTTCCGACCTGCACGCCCCGTACGCCCACTACGGTGTATATACACTTCGGTGTCGTCGGGTAAGTTGTAGTTGATCACGTGCGTCAGCTCCTTGACGTCTATGCCACGTGCTGCCACGTCAGTGGCCACAAGCAGTTGTAGGTGTCGAATCTTGAAGCGTTGCATGACCATGTCGCGTTGGGCTTGCGAGAGGTCGCCGTGCAGTGCGTCTGCGTTGTAGCCATCTGCAATAAGACGCTCCGCCACGTCTTTGGTCTCTTCGCGTGTGCGACAGAATATTATGCCGTAGATATCTGGCACCACGTCCACTATGCGTTTGAGGGCTGCATAGCGGTCCGACGGACGCACCATATAATAGTGATGTTCGACCGTGTCGGCACCCTGATTTGTTTTGCCAATGCGAATCTCGAGAGGGTCGTGCATGTAGTGCCCCGCCACGCGAGCAATGAATGGTGGCATAGTGGCCGAGAAGAGCAGTGTCTGACGCTCCTCGGGTGTCGTGTCAAGAATTGTTTGCAAGTCGTCTTTGAAGCCCATGTCGAGCATCTCGTCTGCCTCGTCGAGTACAAGCCAGCGTATGCTGCCCAGCTCCAACTCCTCTCGCTCAATTAGGTCGATTACGCGCCCCGGAGTGCCAACCACAATGCTTGCTCCCGAACGTAGTAGCTTTATCTGTCGGCGAATGTCGGCTCCTCCATATACGGCTGCAATGTTTACGCCTTGTTTATATTTTGCAAAGGCTGTTAGGTCTTTGGCAATCTGCAAGCATAGCTCGCGCGTGGGGCTGAGTATCATGGCCTGCACACCTTTGGCATTGGGGTCGGTCAGTTGCACAATGGGCAGCCCGAAAGCTCCCGTCTTGCCCGTGCCAGTCTGAGCAAGCGACACAATGTCGCGTCCGCCACCCAGTATCTCGGGTATGCTCTTTTCTTGTACGGGTGTCGGCTCTACAAAATTTAGTTCGCCTATGGCTTGCAAGATGTCTTGGTCAAGACCTAATTCTTCAAATGTCATTTATATTGTATATGTCTTTTTCTTCATCTCTATGAGAAGAGCAAAAGTATTGAAAATAAGGCATATACACACTTGCAACTTTTTTGTTTGTGTTTATTTAACATATTATTTGTTGTCTGTAATCTGTTCTCCATTATGCCAAAACAAGAAAGGCCACCACTGATTGTGGTAGCCTTTCTTATGTGTTTTGAGCTATAAGACTCTTATTCTATGTCTTAGTGGAGCCCTGCAGGACCAACAGTCGACGGCACAAGACTTGCGTCTTTATACGTAAAGCCGTTGATGTTGAAGTCGTGCATTTGGTTGTCGGCCGTCGTAGCTTCGGTGTAAACACCCAGAGGCCGCGGGTCGGTGAAGATGTCGTCGGCGTAGAGCGCATTGCTACCTGAGGTCAGCACTTTGACGTTAGCGTCGTCCGAACCATTCTCCATGTTGTCCGACAAGCTGCAGTCGCTCGAGCCTGCGCCACGTGTGGTGCTGCTGAGCTTGTTGCTTGCTGCTGTGAAGTAGCTGTCGTCGGCTGTCGGGTCGGAGGCTGCAAAGTGTGCCGTAGAGTAGTTGTTGCGAATGTCGAAGGTTACGTTTTCGAACTTACGAATGTCGAGACCAGAGGTCTTAAGAGGACGGTCGGCATCGGCATCGCCACGGCGGCTAACCACGAAGAGGTTGTTGAGCATCTCCATATACATACCCTCGGAAGGTACGGAGTTGCGAATGTCGAACATTGCGTTGCCACCGTATGTGCCAGGGTTGACAATTATGTTGTTGTTGAACTTGATGCTCCAATAGCCGTTGAAAGTTGTCCACTTCTGCGTAGCAAAGAGTGAGCCCGGGAAGTCGATGACGGTGTTGTTTGTAAACTGGAAGTCTTCGAAGAGGTTGGTGTCGTCGCTCATCTTGCCTTCGTTGCAGCTGACAAATGCATAGCCCTGACCGTTGACTTTGAACATGCCACAGCTTGCCCACTTACAGTTGTCGACGTAGAACTTGCGGATCTTCTTGGTCTGGATGCCCTGTACGCGTATCCAACCACGAATCATGTTTTTGAACGTACAGTTGCGCACCACGAACCCTTCGAGCACGAAAGGCATAGCCTCAGAGAACTGGTTGATGAAGTAGTTGCCTGTGCCAGTCGTTGGGGTGCTTGTCCAGTTGTTGTCTGTTGCAAAGTTGAGTTTTTCGTAGCTCAGAGCCTTGTCGCAGTCGAAGTCGATATTCTCGAACACGAGGTCTTCGACCTGAATGCCACCCTCTTCGCCAGCGTTGGGGTTGCGACCGAACGACCAGTTGCACGAGCGAGGACCAGTGACATTGCCGTCTTTGTCGACGCTATAGCCTATGCCGAGGTATACCTTAGCGCGGTTGTTGGGGTCGTCGCACTTGAGGGTGAAGCCCTTACTCATGGTCACGTGGGTGTTGAGGTAGTAAGACTTGCCTGCTTCGAGTTTGAAGACGGTGCCTTCGGGTTTGTCGGGGTCGGTCATGAAGGTCTGGAGGATTCGGTCTATCTGACGTGCGTCGAGTTCTTTGGCGCGAGCTTTGAGAGCTTTGGCTTGAGCTTCGGCCTGAGCAAGAGTCTCGGCATCCCATGTGGCATCGGGCTCTACGAGGTAGGCCGAGTCGGCTTCGTCGAAGCCACCAGCAATGACAATTGGGTCAATGGGGTCGCCTTTCATACGGACCATGATGTTGTTGTAGGGCTTATCGCCGTTGCGGAGCTCTGCAGCATCGTTCCAGACGTTGATGGAGTACATGGTGTTCTTGACCAGTCCGTCGACGGTTATGCGAGCCGTACCCTTGGTCTTGAGTTCTTCGTTGTCCGAGATGTCGATACGCTTCACTTCTTTGTAGCCATTTTCGGTGGTGTGGAAAGTGATGTAGTCGGCTTTGTAGACACGTGTCGAGTCGCTCAGGTATTTAATGTAAGAGCCAAAGATTTCGACAGCTTCTGCGTCTTGCTTGTCTTCGTCGGCTTCGGGGTCGGACTTCTGACCCGTCTTGACGCGCATGTCGAGCACAACCTCAAGCGAGGTCTGCGTAACAGATTCGCGGCTTAGGACTTCGGGAGTGTAGTAGCGCTGGTTGCTGATGACGATGCAGATGTTGTCCTTATGTGAGCCGTCGCCAATGCCATACCAGTTGCTGTTGGCTGGGTTGGCACGTAGCTCGTCGTCGGTCGGGTTGGCCGAGAGTCCGCTATTGCTAAGCGTACGGATGGCGAAACGATACTTTGTGTTGTACTGAATGTCTTCGAGCAGGTAGGTGTATGTTTCGGCACCTGGGACTATTATGCTTTCGATGTAGTCATCGTTGACCCAGTTGGGGTCGAGGTTCTGACCAATGCCGTAGCGTATTTCGTAGCCATAGACACCTTCGACCTCGTACCAATAGAGGCGGATGTCGTTTCGACCAGAGGCCTGACACTCGTAGGTGTCTTGTCCTTCGCCCATGTTGGTGGTTCTGCTTTGCCTAAACTGCGTCTGGAACTCGCGGTTGGGTCCGCTTGCCGACCAGTCGTCGTCGTCGCAAGCCGTGAACGAAAGCACAGCAGCCGACAGGCATAGGGCCGAGAGAATATGTTTGTTCATTTTGTTCCTTTTGAGTTTGTGAAATAGAGGGCTGTGTGGTTGTTGCTTGTTGTGGCATGTGCCACATAGCCCTCTGTTTTTATTGCTTAATGTTTTTTAGTAGCCGTAGTAGTTGACATACTGACCATTGCTTCGGTTGACGAATGTGCGAGGGATTGGCAGTATGTAGCGTACGGGAGGCAAATTGCTGAGCGTGTTGTTGCAAGCACCAAATGGCACATCGTTCGACGAGATATACATGTAGCCACGGAACGAGAGTCGGCATGCTGGGCGGACGTTGCCGTCGCCGTCGACCCACGAAGAGCTAAGGTCTGATGTCGGACGAATCCATGCGCGAGTAACTATGCTACCATTGATGGTTACCTTGTCGTCGGCAGGCTTGGTGAAGCCCTTGGGTGTGCCCCAAACGTTGAGTATTTCGAGTGTGTTATACTTTTCGTTGGTGCAGGGGTAGGAGTTGATGTCGACGGGGTTGGGCAAGAAGCAGTAGTAGTAGTTGGTCAGCGACGACATGTTGTCTATGTCGGACTTGATTATCTTGACGCTGTTGTCTTTTACGTCTTCTGCACTGGCAAAGTAAGTGCAGATGTTGTTGACGTTCTCTTCGTTGTAGCCCGAGCCCATGTTGGCTGCGAACTCATAGTAGTTGTAGAACTGACGATAGATGACTTCGGAGTACTTATTCCAGCGGACGAGGTCTTTCCAGCGAATGTTTTCGCCTGCGAACTCCCATGCGCGTTCGTTGAAGATGGCGGTGAAGAATTCGTTGTAGTCCGATGTGCTGACGTCGGGCAAGCCTGCGCGACGGCGTACTTGGTTAAGTGCTTCGAGAGCTTCGGCCGTGGGCGCACCCTCTACTTCGTTGACTGCTTCGGCATACATCAGTAGGACGTCGGCGTAGCGCATGTAGGGGAAGTTGATGCCAGTGTTGCCCGACGTTCCGGAGCCGAAGCCACCATTCTCGCGCCAGAGTTTGCTCCACTTGTTGCAACGATATGTCAGACCACCTATGTTGAGGCTTGGGCTTCCTTCTTCGTTGGTGTGAGCGACTGACTTGGCATCGGTGTAGTTGTCTTTGTAGTCCCAGTAGCCTACTACGAAGTCGCGACGAAGGTCGAGAGTGTCGAATGTCCAACGATAGAAAGCGTTGAGCTGCAAGCCGCCATTGGACGAGCCGTAGCCGACTTTGTCGTTGTCGGTGCTGGTCCAGCTGACCGAAGGTCCGTGTACGTAGCCAATGTTGCCACTCGAACCCGTCGTTAGCGGAATTTCGAATATTGGGTCGTCGGAGTTATCGATTTTGTAGTTGCACTCGTCTACGAATACTTGGCGATACGACTTGTTAAGAGCGTGGTTGCTCTTGTTGATGACGCTGTCGGTGTAGGCAACGGCTTTCTTGTAGTAGTTCTTGTAGTCGGACGGGCGCACCATCTTGTAGTTGCTTGCGCCTTCGGGGCGGAGCGAGTAGCCACCGCGGAAGAGGCTTATGCGAGCAATAAGTGCCCAAGCAAACTCTTTCGAACAGCGTTCGACTGTTACGTCCGAAGCGAACTTCATGTCGGGAGCTGCCTTTTCGAGGTCTTCGATGAGGCTGTCGAGGATGGCATCGCGGTCGGCAATGGGCATTACGAGCTTGTCGTAGTTGTCTGCCGTACGGCTAAACGAGAAAGGTACATCGCCACAGAGTACGACGAGGTCGAGGTAGTTCATGGCGCGGATACACTTGGCTTCGCCAATCATTTGCATGACTTCGGCATGGTCGTCGTTCTTCGGGTCGGTGTAGAATTCTGTATTCTCTACGCCGCATACGAAGTTGTTTGCATACTCGATGTTGGCATAGGCGTCGCGCCAAGTGTTGTTGATGTTGCTGCCGTCGGCAGTGGCGTCGAAGAAGCGATAGCTGTTGCCATTCGAGTTCTGTGTTTCAGAGCCGTTGGTGGTCATTTCGACGTCGGAGTTGAGGCAGTAGGTGTTGATGTAAGCTCCGCCGTAGGTGTTGGAGCTAAGCATGTAGGCGTAGACAGCGTTGAGGTTTTTGTTTATCTCGTCGACCGTACCGAAGACGTATTCGTCTGAGAAACTCGATGGCGAGTCGACTTCGAGATAATCGTCGCAAGCAGGCAGTGCGCAAGCAGCCAACGTAGCGAGACCTATTGGGAGAAATATTTTGCTTTTCACGGGACTAACTAATTAAAATGTTAGGTTAAGACCGAGCAAGAAGCCACGGCTACGCGGATAGCGGTTGTAGTCCATGCTGGGCGTCAGTCCACTCTGAATGTCGACTTCGGGGTCGTAGCCAGAGTAGTTGGTTATGCAGAAGAGGTTGGAGCCTGTGAAGTAGACGCGAGCTTTCTGACACTTAAACTTGTCGGTAAGGTCTTTCTTGAAGGTATAGCCCACGGTTACGTCTTGGAGTCGGAGGAACGAAGCGTCTTCGACGAAGTAGGAGTGGATGACCTTTTGGTCGCCTACGCGTATAGGGTTCCAAAGTGTACGACCTTCGTTGATCTCCTTATATGTCGTTTGAGCATACTCGGTCGTCGTGGGCATGTTGTCGCCACGCGATTCGATTAGGTAGCGCCAGCGGCTGCCAGAGTCGAAATCTTTGAGCAAGTTGGTCGGGTTGGTGGTGCTGAGCTTGGCCGAGCTGAGCATGTAGGCGTTGGCGTTGTAGACGTCGAAGCCGAGCATGTAGTTGAAGTTCATGGTCATGTCGAACTGCTTGTAGGAGCCCGAAAGACCAATACCGCCCTGTACTTTTGGCGTTGTGTTGCCAATGACTACGCGGTCGCGCTCGTCGATGTAGCCGTTGCCGTCTTGGTCGCGGAACTTGATGTCGCCCGGTTGGAGGTCCGAAGTGGTGTAGACGGTGTTGTAGGGCACGCCACTCTTCAAGTGGTAGTTGTCGGTTATGCCGAGGTCTTGTGCCACACCCGTTGCTTCGTCGACGCGTGTGCCGTCCCAGCTGTTGGTGCTCCAACGTTGTGCACGTGCGTCATATTCGAAGTCGTCGAAGCCATAGAGTCCGTCGTATTCGAAGCCATAGATGAGACCGACTTGTTCGCCTTCTTTGACGAGGTAGTCAGAGCCATAGGTGGAGTCGTCGAACTTAGAGCCCCAGCGGTTGCCCGAGGCACGCATGATTTTTTCGGTGCCGTTGAGCTTGTCAATCTTGTTTTTGTTGTGGCCGAGG
>CALAVC010000245.1 GCA_937892095.1 uncultured Bacteroidales bacterium
TGAGCCAACAAGTGTCAGACGCCCTATGTCTATATGCCAATCATCTGCTCGCTCTGCAATATACGAAAGAGCACTATTTACGTCTTGCAATCCAGCTGGGTATAGTGCAACATCTGACAGTCGATAGTCTACGCAAACACACACAAAGTCGCCAGTCGAAGCCAAGTTCTGTGCCATCGGCGTATCGAGTTCTTTCGCTCCCGAACGCCAACCACCTCCATGTATAAAAACAATCGGCGTAAGCTTTTTGCTAACGTTCTGTGGCATATATACGTCCATACAAAGTTTTATTGTGTCGCCAATTGTTTTATAGACTACATTTTCTGTTGCCTCGATGTTCGTTGCTGTCGATATGTGTTTTTCAATATTAGGATAATACTTTAGTTGCCTTTTATACTCATTATCAAGCGTAAAGGGTTGTGCACCCACAACATTACATATCATTGCAATGGCAAGTGTGGCGAATACTTTTTTCTTCATTATGTCTACTTCACTTTGTTTCACAAATATACACTAAAAAAGCCGGTCTATGTCGTTCGACATAAAACCGGCATTCTTGTGTGTATTAAAGAATTATCGTTTCACAACCTTCCATTCTTTAACGTCATTCTGTGTTCTGACGCGCAAGATATAAAGTCCTTTATTCATTCCGTTTGCTGAAACCCTAACTATTGTTTGCAAGGCATTGCCATAGTTTTGTTTGACTACCACTTTGCCAGTCAGGTCATATACACATGCGTCCACAACATTCGCACCGCCATCTATACACAAATATATATTGTCGCTCACGATGTTGCTAAGCAAACGTATTTCGCCATTGCTTGCCACAATGTTGCTAAGTGGTGCGGCAACAGAAGGCGTATACTCTTCCTTAACCTCTTCGGCCGACATTGCTCCACTATATACTTTCAGATCGTCTATTAGACCCGTGTATGGTCTGTCATAGCTAACCGTCGCATTGCCTATGACAATTTCCTCCGTTTGGCTTATGTCGCCAGTCTTATCGTCAGCACTTGTGGCGAGCTTGCCATCTGTGTATATGTATAGTTTCTTGTTTACAACGTCGCGCACGCCAACAATCGAGTGCCACTCGCCATCAAATAGTCCCGTGGCGTCGGTTATGGCAGCTTGCGTCTTGGTTACGTCATCGTCAATGGCAAAATATAGTTTACCACTCTTATATTCGATGCCGACCCACTTGCCACTGGCTCCAGTCGACGTGTTCTTTGTCGTACTGCCCGAATGGAATATGTATGCTCCTTCCTGTGGCATTGTGCTCTTTATCCACAAACCAATAGTGAAACTTATAGTCGATAGCGTAAACTTGTCATAGTGAGACATGGCCACACGAGAAGCTCCACTTCCGGTCATGCTCAGCGCCTTGCCATGCATACCATAGACATACTCTGTCGTAAGATCTGTGGCTGTTGCTTCGGTTGCCGTAACCTCGTTAAGTAGCGACTCATCGAATGCAAAATGTGCTATTAACGAAAGTTGTGCAGTAGATATTACGCCCGTCAGTGAGGTACCTTCAACAGTCTTCGGGTCGCCCGAAGCTGTTATGGTATACGCGAACACACCATCTTCTTCCGTTTTGCCCGATATGGTTATCTGACCATCTTCAAACGTGTAGCTAATACCCTCTGGCAATCCTGAGACCTCGACATCTGTTACGTTTGTTGTTGTGAAGACAATTGGCGTAATTTCGACATTGGGGTCAATGTTCAGATTTTGTGCGCCACTCGTCAGCGTAAGAGTTGCCAGACGCTTATTCACAGTTATTGTACCCGTCTTAGCTATCGACTTGTCGCCACTTGCAAGTCCACTTGGCGTTACTTTCCAGCTACACGTGTTGATAGGTGTACCGCTAATTGTTACTTTGCCATCAGCAACGGTATACGTTAGCCCTTCAGAGAGTCCACTTACCGTTACTTCTGAGCAATTAACCATTTCGAGTTCAATAGAGCTTATCACGTCGCCCACCTCAACAGTTTGCGACGTCTGCGAACCTGTTGCCGTACGCAAGTAAGCAGTTACCTCAAAGAGGTCGGGCAAATAGTAGCCAAGATGAGGAGGTTGGTTATATGCTGTTTGTTCCCACACCATACCCATGCGATACGTATGGTCGTGTGGCAAAGTGGTTACCCTATATTTCGATGGGGTAACTGTTGTATAAATTAGCAATCCCTTATCTGTCGGACTAACAGAATCGCGAACGATGACTTCTTCGCGCCAGTCGCCCAAAATATCACCCATAAAGCAAGGTGTAGACTTTGTCGTATTACACATCCAACCATTGAATGTAGCAATGTCCGAATATGTTCCCGCGCTTGAATTATACTTCGAGATTTTAAATTGTGTTCTTTCATTATCGGCTTTAGCATTTGTGCCGTCAAGTAACTCGTCTTGAAGGTCGCCGTCCCAATATATCCTGAAGTTTTGCGAACTCGTTTTAGCCGACACTTGTTCACCGCTTACGCAACTACGCGTTATTTTATCTTGATTGCTGTAGAAATAGAATCCATAGTGATTGGCATCAAGTTGTGCTGCGATGCCACGTCCGTTGTCTACGCCCGCAGGTCCTCCCATATAGAGTATTTCGCCTGTTGCAGCGTCGTGTACGTCCCAAGCTCCGTATGGCAAACTGAGTTTCTCTTCGTGCACATCGAACACTTCGAGCCCAGGTCTTGTCGGGTCAAGGTCGGCAAGGTGAATGGCATCACCATGCCCCATGCCAGTGGAGTAAAGTACTTTGCCGTCATCGTCCAGTGCTGCTGCACCCCATATTATTTCGTCGAGTCCATCGCCGTCTACATCGGCAATCGACAAGTTGTGGTTGCCGTTGCCATACAAGTTGCCCGAACCTGCAACGCCACCAGTACTATTGGACTTTTGCACTCCACTCGTATTGGCATTTGCCGTGTAGCTTGTTTCGTTGCCGCTTGCGTCGACAACCTTATATGCGGTCCCAAGCGATTCTGACTTATGCAACCATACTGTTTCTATTTTCGAGCCATCGAACTGTGCTGCCCACACGTATGCTTGTGTGTAGTAGCCACGACTATTTATCATGCACGGACGCACATTGCCATCGACTCCCTTTATGTAGGCTGCAGCAGCCAAGTAGCGCTCACATCGGTTGCCGTATGTGTCACCCCAAGAACTCGTAATGGTTCGCGCTGGCAAGTAGTTCGTCGTATGAATGGCTGCACCAGTCAGCCCGTTAAATACCGTATAATATTCCGGACCAGCTATTATTATGCCATTCGAGTTAGCATATTTTGCCGTATTGTCTGCCGACTTGATCGTCTCATCAGTAGCGGCTTCGCTAACGTACTTGCCCGCACCATCTACCGAGCCGGGAGCCGTTTTGCAAGCAAGTTCTGCCTTGCCGTCGCCGTCAAAGTCGTAGACAAGGAACTGCGTATAATGTGCGCCAGCTCGAATGTTTGGTCCTAAGTCGATGCGCCAAAGCTTTGTGCCGTCAAGTTTTATACAATCGATATACACATTACTTGTAGCCCACTTTTGGCTATTGTCTGCGCTGTTCTTGGGATTCCACTTTAAGAATATTTCATATTCTCCGTCGCCGTCCACATCGCCCACAGAAATGTCATTGGGGTCGTAGTCTCCGTCCGACGCGAGTGGCTCTGGCACGTCGAGCGCTATTCGCTTATATTGCGTTGCCCAAATCTCACTCAGATTCGTCGATTCAATTTCATTGCCTTCGGCATCGAGCGTCTTTAGAGTGTACACAGACTCCGTAGTACCATTCTTATCGGTGTAATTAGTTACGTCAGTCAAGTGTGCATCAGTGTTCACCAGTTCGCCATCGCGATAGAGGTCAAATTGAACCTTTGCATCGTCCGTTCCAAGCAGTCGCCACGATAGGTATACACCCGATGATGTTTTTATACCTATCATGCCTCGGTCGAGTTTTTCGAGCGGAAAACTCTGCGCAGTAGCCACTCCTGACGACAAGAGCAATAGCCCTGCAGCAATGGTTAAGAGTTGTTTTTTTTTGTATGTCATATTAAATTAATTTTACATTTGATGCACGGGACGCAAAAGGTCCATTACAGTCTTTACTGGGTTGAACGTTATGACTGGCACTTCGACAAAGAACGTCAGCCAATATGCCATTGCACCATTCCACAAGCCCGGCAACTCCATGCCAGTTACGTCTTTTCCGTTCACGCTCTTGTGTGTTTGGAAGCCAGCATCGGGGTCGACAAACTTCTTCAAGTCGTAGTTCTTGCCATTCCTATCTTTCAAGCAACAGAAGAGGTCGACAGGGTTGAAGTGAGTGCTACCGTTGACAATCTTCTTAACATTGGGATCGTCAAGATTCATCTGTGCGCTCTCGACAATCTGCAAGCTCAGTCGGCCATCTTTGCCCTCTACCCAGAACGGACCGCCGCCAGGCTCACCTTCGTTTTTAACCATGCCACATACTCGTAGCGGACGATCTAATATGCCGTATATATACGCCTTTTGCTTCTCAAAATCTGCCGAAGCAATTTCTGATAGTGTGTTCAACTTGAGTTCACGGTCAATAAAGTCAAAGGCTTCCTTTACTGCGCTTTGTTCACCTTTGTCAAGCCGAAGCAGAATAGAGTCAATCATTCGCTTGCGCAGCAACCCAAAGGCTGCTATCACTTTTTTCCAAAGTGCAGTTTGCTGCATTAGTCTGCCATGAGCCACGTTGTCGATGTTCTTCACAAACACTGCATCGGCATCTATCTTACTTAGGTTGCCAATTAGTGCACCATGACCACCGGGACGGAAGATTAGATGCCCGTCATTATCTCGCGCTGGCAGACCATCGGTCTCCAAAGCTGGCACATCGGTCGATGGAGGTTGAATGCTATACGAAACCTCAACCTTCCCGCCCGTCTTACTAAGAACTGGTGCCAAAGTTTTCTTAAACTCTTCTTCCATGCCCATTGGCACCGTATAATGCACAAGACTATGACCCTTCGACATGCAATATTCAAGTGCCTCATATATATGCTCTTCGGCTGCAGTACGCACGCTTCCGTCTGCATACTTATGGAAAGCCACAAGTCCTTTGGGGTGACTTCCGTACGCCAACCCATTGTCCGACAAGATCTTATCTACTATGTCTGCATTGCTTTTAGCTTTCAGTGCATGCAATTTATCGGCAAATGCAAAGTCGTTTTGCCTACCAAAAAAAGTCTTCCACGGCTCTTGCGATTCCATCGCTTTGCGCTCATCGGCTGACGCACCAGCGTACTGATGCAACGGCTTAAACATACGCGAAGCTGCTCCCGAAGCAGGTACAAACTTTGCTACAGACAATCCTGCAGCAACGTCTGCATCGTACGCCACTGCCAGACTTTGGGCTTCGCTCTCCGAAATACTTGTTATACCATCTCCTATTGTTGCTGCTCTTCGAACAGCTGTTGGCGCAAATCCTTGTGCTATTCGTTGCAACTGCTCTTCTGTTTCTTGCAGACTTTTGCCACGTTTGCGCAAATCTTCCTCATCTTTTGGAGTAAGCTTTGTCATATCTTTTGGTTTATTTTAAATTCTTTTCAGTAAACCAAATATAATAAATATATAAGAAAATTACCGGCACCTACAAAAGCAGGTGCCGTTTTTTTTACAAATCCTCTGTTTTCAATCTCTCGACAAAGTAGTCTATTTTTTGCAGTTCGCGAGGGATGTCTATCCGTTGAGGACAATGTGGCTTGCATTGATTACAACCAATGCAATGACTTGCTTGTCGCAACTTAGGCACAGAACGGTCGTAGCCCACAAGGAATATTCGCCTGTTTTTATAATATTCTTCAGCGTCGGCATCTTTATTGGGCATGTTGCCTTCGTTTATGCACTTATTGTAGTGTAGCAGATTGGCAGGAATGTCTATGCCATAGGGGCAAGGCATGCAATATTTGCAATCGTTACAAGGTATGGTCTTGTAGGCCACCATTTCTTTTGCCACCTCTTCGAGGAAAGCATTATCGTCGTCGGTTAGTGGTGTGAGCGGAGCGTATGATTTCAAATTGTCCTTCAAATGTTCCATGTACGTCATGCCACTAAGTACAGTCAGTACGTTTGGAAAAGAACCAGCATAGCGAAATGCCCACGAAGCAATGCTACGCTCTGGATCTCGTTGTTTGAGTTTAGCAGCTATGTGGTCGTGTACTTTCGACAGACGACCTCCAAGCAGAGGCTCCATAATAACCGCTGGTATACCACGCTTGTTTAGCTCGTTATACAGATACTCAGCATTCGTGTTGCGTCTGTTGGTTGCCTTGGCATGATGCCAATCGACGTAGTTTAACTGAATCTGTACGAAGTCCCATTTATACTTGTCGTGTTGCGACAACAGATAGTCAAACACTTCAACTTCGCCATGATACGAAAATCCTAAGTTGCGTATTCGTCCTTTGGCGCGCTCCTCAACAAGGTAGTCGAGCATTCCGTTGTCGATGTATCGACCATTGAGTGCATCCATACCACCCATGCCGATGCCGTGAAGTAGCAAATAATCTATATAGTCGACTTGCAGCTCTTTGAACGAGTTTTCGTACATCTTTAACGACTCTTTTCTACTCCACGTTTGCTCGGCAAAATTCGACAGTTTTGTGGCTACAAAAAATTTGCTACGGTCATGACGTTTGAGTGCGACTCCTGTTGCGTATTCACTCTTACCCTTGCAATAGGCAGGAGACGTGTCGAAATAGTTGACACCATGCGCAATGGCATAGTCGACAAGGCGATTAACCATTTCTTGATCAATCTCACCATCCGACTTGGTTGGCCAACGCATACAGCCATAGCCAAGTAGCGAGACTCTGTCGCCCGTCGATGGTGTGGTTCGATATGTCATGTCGCTTGCCGAAGTCTCTGTCGGTGTCGTTTTGGGATCGGTTGCTGTTCCGTTTGTAGGCTCATCTTTAGCCGTCGTGCAACCAGTAAGGAGCGTAAGTCCCACACCGAGTTGCTTTATAAACTTGCGTCTCGAATTTTTATTTTCAGAGTTTGTGTCCATAAAATTTATAGTGTGGAGCGTTATTTTATGCTATGATTTTCGTGTCCTTCAACATATATTGCACTAAGTGGGCGCGAAGGACAAAGATTTTCGCACGCACCGCAACCTATACATCTTTCTTCGTTTACGGCTGGCACGAAAACTTTTTTGCCTTGCTCATTTTCTATTTCAACCATTTGTATGGCACCTGCGGGGCAATGGCGTGCACAATTGCCACAACTGACATCATCAGTCAGCACGACACAGAGCTCTTTTACCCACACTGCATGCCCTATTCGTGTCGAAGACTTATCTTCTTTGCTGATGGGCTTTATGGCCCCTGCAGGGCAAACTTGCGAACAACGATTACATTCGGGACGACAATACCCTCTTTCGTAGCTCATTGTGGGTTGCATTAGGTGCAATAGATCTGTCGATGGTCGGAGTACACCATTGGGGCATTGTGCTACGCATAGCTGACAAGCGGTGCAGTGTGCAGAGAAATTGCGCAGACTTTCAGCACCCGGCGGAACAATGGGTGTCTCCCTATGCGGTGCTACTTTTTCTTTTATGACAGTCAGCCCACCATCAACAAGTTTGTCTTTTTGAGCACTTGCCACGCTTGCTGCCGTCATGCCAATCATGGTTAAAAATGTTCTACGTTCCGACGTTTCTTGTTTGTTAACTATGCTTTCCGTCGCAACGTTTCTCTTCTTACGAAAAGTGTACGATATGGCTCCTTTAGGACAAATTCCTGTACAATTAAAGCATGCCACGCAACGACTATGGTCTATTTCCTTATTACCCTTGATGTCTATGCACGAGGCTTTACAATTTCGCTCGCATTTGCGACAACTAATACATTTTTCCTTATCAATGATTGGAGCAAGAACAGAGAATTTTGATAGCGTCCCAAGTATTGTACCAACGGGACAAATCGTGTTACAATAAGTACGTCCATTTCGCCAAGCAAGAACAGCAACAACAACAAATGTTATCGATGCGACTACGAATGTGGGTAATGAACGTATCCAAACGTCGGTTTGCGATATGGCATAGCTATTATGAGCTTCGGCATAGTCTGCCAAGTAGTTTGAAATTATACCATATAGTGGTGCGAACAGATTTTGCGCAATTCGCCCAAATGAACTATATGGTGCTACGAGAGCCACGAGTGCATTTGCTCCAAACAAAAAAACGACAATACACACTCCGACCATAGCCCAACGAAGGGCTGTCTTGGCTTTCGAGTAAGAATAGCGATTTTTCTTTGCTTTGAGCCCCAAACGTGCAAACACGTCCTGCAAAATGCCCATAGGACAGATTACAGAGCAATATATTCGCCCCAAAACAAGTGTGATGACGACGAGAGCAATTAGCGTAATTATGCTTAGCGAAAATAGTGCTGGCAGGAATTGGATTTTAGCTATCCAAGCAAGATTATTGTGCGCAAAGTCGCTTACGTCGATAAACAAAAAAGTGGCTGCAACAAGCATAAGAATAGCAAACAGCCTACGTGTCTTTCGCAACATGAATATGCTTTCTTTGGTTTCTTATCTAAACAAAGATAAAAATTCCACTTTGAAAACGTTACTTCATACTGCGTTATATAGATGTGTTCTAACTTTATATAGCGTACCTGTTGGTTGAATTAAATTTTCGGTGCAAAAATTGCGCAATTACCTGATTTTG
>CALAVC010000246.1 GCA_937892095.1 uncultured Bacteroidales bacterium
CTACTTTGAAAAATATGAAAAAATGAAAATTGAAGCCATTATCGATAGTGCAATCCACTACGGCAAAATACTCGCCATTGCGATAGTAGTACTTTGTCTCGGTCTTTGGATAGTTAAAAAACTAACAGTCGCTCTTCGCAATTTCCTCCAGCGCAAAGAAGTCGATGCAACGCTCACCCCATTCATAGTCAGCGTTACCAATGTAGCCCTTAAGGTATTGCTCATCATAAGCGTCATTACCTATGTTGGCATCCCTATGACATCTTTTGTGGCCATTCTTGGTGCTGCTTCGCTCGCTGTCGGTATGGCTCTACAAGGCACGCTTCAAAATTTTGCAGGTGGTGTCATGCTCCTACTCTTCCGTCCTTTCAAGGTTGGCGACTATGTCGAGATGAAAGGCTTTGCTGGCACAGTGAATGAAATACAAATATTCAATACCATCCTTACAACTGTCGACAACAAGGTTATCCTTATCCCCAATGGTGGCATAAGCACCGATTCACTCATCAACTATAGTCGACTCCCCGAACGTCGTGTCGATTTTGAGTTTGGCATCGGCTACTCCGACGACATCGACAAAGCCTATGATGCCATACGTGTCGTCATCAGTCGTTGCGACAAGATAATCAACGAGCCTGCTCCTCCTTTTATGGCCGTATCCAAGCTCGCCGACAGCAGTGTAAATATTGTTGTCCGTGTCTGGACAAAGAGCGAAAACTATTGGTCTGTATTCTTCTATATGAACGAATTTGTCAAGAAAGAATTCGACAAACAGGGCATCAGCATCCCTTTCCCACAACGCGATGTGCACATCGTTAAAGAATAAACACAAAAACACATAACCTCCAAAATCAAAATGAAAAAAGCATTTCTTTGCTTTCTCTGCCTTTCTGGTCTGCTTTCGAGCGCAGTGGCACAAGAAGCTGAAGCTCCAGCTGAAGCACCAGCTTCCAAATGGAAAAAAGGACTATTCACTTCTTTCACCTTTAATCAGATCTCGCTCAAAAACTGGGCTGCTGGTGGTAAGAACTCTTTCAGTGGCACGTGGATAGGCAACGCCTATGCAAACTACAAGAGCGAAAAGGCAACTTGGGACAACACCCTCGAAATGGGCTACGGTCTTATGCGCTACAAAGGCGAAGACTATCAAAAGTCAGAAGATAAAATACACATTTCTTCTATCTATGGCTACGATGCCTCTCGCCAAAAACTCTTCTACTCTGGTCTTTTCGACTTTAAGTCGCAGTTCGGCAAGGGCTATAAATACGACAAAGACACAACGGTAGTCTCAAAATGTATGTCGCCTGGCTACATCAGCATATCTGCCGGTATGCTCTATAAGCCCAACGATAAGCTGTCCATCTACCTCTCGCCCATAGCTGGTAAGTTCACCATCGTTGGCGACACTGTCCTCTCAACCATCTATGGTGTCGAAGCCAACGAAAATGTACGTTCCGAGTTCGGTGCCACGGCCAAAATCACCTACAACCATCCCAACATTGTCAAGAATGTCGACTACTATTTCCGTGGCGACTTCTTTACCAACTGGAAAGAACATCCCGAACATATCGATGTCGATATTGAAACAGGTTTCAACTTCAAGGTCAACGATTGGCTTACCGCACTCATCAAGGTCAACCTCCTCTTCGATGACGATATCAAGTACAAGGAGCAATACGAAGAAAACGGCGAAATACTCACCCGCGAACGTGGCGCTCGTTTGCAATGTAAAGAGCTCTTCGGCTTCGGTCTATCCTTTAAGCTCGACAAGTAGCCACTTCTGAAAAATATCCAGATTCATCCAAACTTTGCCCTCTTCGAGAATGTCAAAATCTCAAGAGTGCAAGGTTTTTCGACACATAAAAACCAATTCCTATCATAAACTCTAAAATGAAAATTTCGCGAATGATACTCTATTCGGGTGCTCTAGCTTCAGCTTGCGCTTGCACCGAAGGCAGTACCGATGGTAACGCTCATTTTACCGAAGCTGACCTCGATAATAGCGTCCGCATCGAAGACGATTTCTACCAGCATACCAATGGTGGTTGGATTGCTGCTCACCTAGTCCCTGCCGACAAGTCGCGCTATGGCACTTTTGACATCCTTGCCGAAGAAAGCATAGACAACCTGCGCTCCATTGTCGAAGAAGTAAAAGCTAAGAAAGGCGCGCAAGGCACTCCTGCTCAAAAAATTGGCGACTTGTATGCTCTTGGCATGGACACCGCTCGTCGTAATGCAGACGGCATAAAACCCATTGAAGACCTCCTCGCACAAGTCGCTAATGTCGACCCTAAAAACAAAGCTGAATTCTCTGTCTTCTTGGCCAACTTCCACAAGTATGCAAGTGCATTTTTTGCTTTCGGACGTACTCCCGATTTTGAGAATAGCTCAATGAACATTGCCGAGCTATGGCAAAGTGGCATCGGGCTCCCAGATCGCGACTACTATTTCGACGACTCCGAACACGGCAAAGAAATCATCGAAGGCTACAAAAAACTCCTGTCCACCGTCTTCAATTATATCGGTAAAATCGATGCCGACAAGAAGGCTGTTTCGGTCTTCGAGTTCGAAAAAAAACTTGCCGAGGTCATGAACAAAAAGGAAGAAAACCGCGACCCAATAAAGGTTTGCAACAAGTACGACTTCGACAAACTTGCCGACAAAGCCCCTAATTTCGACTGGAACACCTATGTCAAAGAACAAGGCGTTTCTCCCAAGGTTATCAATGTATCCCAACCACGCTACTTCGCAGCCGTATTCGATATTGTCGACCACACCGATAAGCAAGTCGTTGTCGACTACCTTACTTCGAGTCTTGTAAGAAGCTTTGGCTCCGACCTGACATCTGAACTCGAAAACATATATTTCGATTTCTACTCTCGTCAGCTTCGTGGCACGCAAGAACTGCGTCCACTTTGGAAACGCATTCTTGGATCTGTCGAAGATTGCTTGGGCGAAGAACTGGGTAAACTATATGTGGCAAAATATTTCCCCGAAGCAGCCAAAAAACGTATGGTCGACCTTATTGAGCAACTTCGTATTGCTTTCGGTCAGCGTATAGACAACCTCACTTGGATGGGTGATAGTACCAAGGCTGCCGCCAAGGAAAAACTTGCTGCTATAACCGTCAAAGTTGGCTATCCCGACAAATGGCGCGACTATTCAAAATTGAACATAGATCCCAATAAGTCTTATGTCGAAAATCTCATCGAAGTAGCAAAGTTCGATCACATGACCGAAATGCAAAAAATCGACCAGCCTGTCGATAAAGATGAGTGGTACATGACTCCACAGACGGTCAATGCCTACTACATGCCAACATCCAATGAGATCGTTTTCCCAGCCGCCATTCTGCAACCTCCATTCTTCTATGCTAATGGCGATGACGCTGTAAATTATGGTGCCATAGGCGTTGTCATCGGACACGAAATGACTCATGGCTTCGATGACTCTGGCTGTAATTTCGACAAAGAAGGTAACCTCAACAATTGGTGGACTGAAAGCGATAAGGCTCAATTCGATTCCATAGCTAAGCGTCTTGTCGACCATTTCTCTTCGCTCACCGTAATTGACGATGTCAAAGGCAATGGTCAGCTCACGCTCGGTGAAAATATTGCCGATCTCGGTGGTCTCAACATTGCTCATCAGGCCTTCCGCAACACCCTCAAAGGTAAGGCAGAGCCTGCTCCCATCGACGGACAAAGTGCCGAACAACGCTTTCTCCTTGGCTATTCGCGCGTTTGGGCTGGCGATGTTCGCCCCGAATATCTGCGCCAACAAGTCATGACCGACCCTCACTCGGCTGGTCGTTTGCGTGTCAATGGGCAGCTACCTCTTCTCGACTTCTTCTACGAAGCCTACAACATTTCCGAAACCGACAGCATGTATTTGCCTGCCGAGAAACGCATCGTCATTTGGTAATAAAATAGCAATAAGTAAATATGGAAATCGACAACACCCCTTCGCAACCGACAGCCAAAAATTTCAAAGAACTGCTACCAGCCGTCCGTGCTTTTGCTTTCGATGTCGACGGGGTGTTGTCGCTTACCGTTTCGCCCATGTCGACCGATGGCATCCCGCTTCGTACTGCCAACATAAAAGATGGCTATGCCTTGCAACTTGCCGCCAAACTTGGTTATCACATTGCCATAATAACAGGTGGCACCTCGGAGTCCGTCAAGCGTCGATATGAGATGCTTGGCATTCACGACATCTACATGGCGCGTAGCACCAAGCTCGACACATATATCGAGTGGCGCAATTCTCATGGGTTAACCGACAACCAAATTGTCTATATGGGCGATGATATGCCCGACATCCCTATTTTGCGAACCGTGGGCATTTCTGCTTGTCCCTCCGATGCCGCAATAGATGTGAAAAATATTTGTCGCTACATATCTCCATATTCTGGCGGTAATGGTTGTGTGCGCGACATATTAGAGCAAGTTCTCCGAGCGCAACATCAGTGGGGAACAGACCATTCATGGTGATAAAAAAGATTGGTTATGAAAGAATTTTTTCGACTCATTCGATTGCCAAATCTAATCGTCATAGCACTCTTTCAGTGTTTGCTACGCTACGCCTATATAATCCCAAACCTTACCGAAGAAAACGTTGCTCATACACTCCCCACATACCTTTTCATTCTGACCATAATCTCGTCTGTTTGCCTTGCTGCTGGTGGCAATGCCATCAACGACTATTTCGACATCAAGACCGACCGTATAAATCGCCCACAAACAATAGTTGTCGACAAAACTATAGATCGTCGTTCGGTCCTACTCACGCATGTTTTGCTCACACTCGTTGGCCTATTTGCTGGTCTTTATGTTTCTTTCGTATTGCGTAAGGCAGCGCTTATGCTCACATTTATTGCCGTGCCAATCTTGTTATGGTTCTATTCCACTCATTTCAAAAAACAAATTTTGGTCGGCAACATTGTTGTCGCTCTTCTTGTTGCCTTGTCTGGCTACTTAGTTGTCTGTGTCGAATATGCTGCCATCGACCGTTCTGCACGACACATCATAACCGATGACGAACCTTTCTCCACTATTTGGTATGTTGTATGTGCATATTGCACATTTGCTTTTGCAGCCAATTTGGCTCGCGAGATTATAAAAGATATGGAAGACATCGAAGGCGATAGCCAGACCAGATGTCATACCTTGGCCGTCGAGCTCGGTTGCGACTACAGTAAGATTGTTGTCTATGCCGTACTGACGGCTGTTCTTTTGTGTATCGGTGCTGCGCTTTGGCAGTTTATACCCGACATGCATAACAAAGTTTTGCTTGCCTACGTTGGCACGTTTATTTTCCTTCCAACGTTCTACCTCATATTTGTCGTTGCGCGTGCCAAGTCTAAAAAAGATTTCCACAAGGCGTCCACAATCAGCAAAGTTATTATGCTTTTGGGCGTACTCTCACTACTTTTAATCTGATAAAAAAATGACACTCACTTCGCTCTACAACCATAAGACTGTTCGCAAATATACTTCGCAACCCATCCCAGACGATACTCTTCGTAAGATTCTTTTGGCAGGCATTCGAGGTTCCAACACTGGCAATATGCAGCTTTATAGCATTGTCGTTACATCCGATGCCGAGACAAAAAAAAGACTATCTCCAGCCCATTTTGGCCAGCCAATGATTGAGAATGCACCAGTTGTTATGACTATTTGTGCCGACCTAAATCGTGTCAGCAAATGGTGCGAAGCTCGCAAGGCCGACAAAGCCTTTTACAATTTTGAGAGTTTCATTACAGCCACAATAGATGCAACCATAGTTGCTCAAAACATAGCCCTTGCTGCCGAAGAAGACGGTCTCGGCATTTGCTATCTTGGCACCACCACATACAACCCCGAACAAATAGCCGAGGTTCTTCAACTGCCCAAAGCTGTCGTTCCTATTACCACACTTACCATTGGCTACCCAGCCGAGAAGCCAGACCTTACCGAGCGTCTGCCACTCGAGGCGGTCATACACTACGATACATATAAAGACTATTCGTCCGAAGACATCGACCGTTATTATGCAGAAAAAGAGGCGAATCCTGAAAACCAAAAATTTGTAGAGCAGAACAACAAAGAAACTCTTGCTCAGGTATTTGCCGAAGTGCGCTATCCACGCTCAGCTGCCGAAGATTTTAGTCGCAAAGTTGTCAACATTCTTCGCAATCAGGGTTTGCTATAATTTCTTTCGCCTATTGTCGAGCTCTTCAATGTAACACACACGTCCGATTGCCGATAATCTTTCTTTAGCATACTCATAAGATTCTTTATCGGTAATCACCCACACACACTTTGGTGTGCGATATGTCTTTTTGACCGTTGGCACGTCTGCGTAGCCGTCGGTCATTACTATTATTCCGTCATATCGGTCTGCATTGCCCACAAAGTCAAATATTTGTTGAAAATTAGTGCCCCCACGTCCCGTAATCTCCACTTCATATTTAGCCTTTTTTAGTGGCACAACGTCTTTTAATTCACAATCAAATTGTACAGTGTCGATTTCCTCCACTCCGTAGCGAAAGAATTTATTTATTATTCCATAGAAATCGGCAAGAGACTCTTTGCTGACCGATCCACTCGTGTCCACAGCTACAAGCAACCGACTTCGCAGCCTGTACAGACTACCCATATTTTCAAACTCTGTACGCCTATTGGGGCGCATGCGTGTTAGACTCCGTCGGCTACTAAGCATGCTTGCCCGAAAACCAGAAAGGACTTTCCGATAATCAATCCTTGCCTTTGTCCCCGACTCAATTTTTGTCTTAAGATTACCACTTATTGTACCCCATTGTTTTGTCGTTTTTATTATCTCGTCTACCGTATGACTCCATACTTCATCTTCTTCCCACAAGAAGGCTTGCTGTGTTTTAATACTCGACAAGTCTGCCGGAATAATGTCATTTATACAGCTTGCGTCATCATTATCACGATTGTTCTCTTCTATTCTCCTCAATTGATTTGCATACCACTCAAAATGTTCTCCTTCGCCAAGTCCATAGTCGGCTGGGTTTGTGAGTTCTGCAGTCTGCATATATGCATATGTAATTGGTTCGAACTCGTACTGCCCATAAAAAGTCATGTCGCTTGCCATGGCTCGCGTGTGTAGAGGGCATTGTGGCTGACGACTATACGGATGTTTGAGTAGAATGCGTATGGCTTCGAGTTTAAATAGTTGTTCGGCTTCGCGAGGAAGAAGAAATTTTATAATGTTTGGATTATACTCTATTATCCCTTTGCCAGCTCGTACAGGAATGCTAATATCTTCGTTTTCCCTCAGTTCATGACTACACAACACAGCGTGCAATACGGGTTCGCGTAAAAACCACTCGTCATACATCTTCGACGTTACATACTCCAAACACTGTAGGGTGGGGGACTTTTTTTTAGGCATAATCTACTTAATCTGTCTCGCAAAACTATCATTTTCACCCCTCTTCAACAAACCTGTTGCCAACCATTTATTCATCCTCCGATAGACGTTTATTACATTTTAAAATGTAATTTTGTCGCTTCCAAAAAACATTCTCCCCAATACAGAAATGTATTACGTCATTCGCAACAATAAAAACTTCGGACCCTACGACCTACCAACGCTCGTCAGAATGGTTGAGTATGGACGTGTGCTGAAATGTGACAAGGCTGCCGATGCCGACGGACAATATGTCGGTAAGACAATTGGCGACATTCTGTCCGACAATAACGTTAAAAAAATAAACATCCGTTCACAAGAGTCAATAATAGAGCAAATACGAAAAATAGGCAAAGACATAATCTTTCCTCGTCAGGGATTTCGTAGCGATGTCTGGAAATCCGACATTAACCTCATCATTATGGCAGGTGTGGGACTTTTGCCCGTCGTGCTCGGTTCGTTGCCACTGGGCAACTATCTGACTTTTTATGCCATATCGCTCTATTTTTCTGTTATTTGGGGACTTTTCTTCTACTATATTTTCAAGACGCGACAAGTAACCATTCGCACAACACTTACCATATTTTTCCTTACTCAAATATTTGTCTTTGTCTTGTGGGAGTTTACGGGTCTCATACGTCTCAACCCTTTTTATTCGTTTGAGAACTCTCAGTCGTTAATTGGGCAAGTGTTATTCTTTTTCGGTGGAGTCGGTCTGTCCGAAGAGCTTGTCAAGGCAGCACCTTTGTTAGTACTCATAGCTCGTGCGCGCGAGCCACTCGTACCACAGACCATGGTCTACTATGGGCTGATGTCTGGCATCGCCTTCGGTGTCTACGAAGGAGTACAATATCAACTTGGTGTTAATAGTCAGATGGACTACACATCTTCTTTCTTGTGGAACATTGCTCGTCTGACAAGCCTACCATTCATTCATGCTCTGTGGGCTGGCACGGCCGGTTACTTCATATCGTTTGCTTTGCTCTACCCCACATATTTCAAGTCGCTCATAGCTCTTGCCATCGGTGTGCCAGCACTCCTACATGCCACCTACGACATTGCTTGCAACTATGCACTAATAGGCTTCTTTCGCATTCCTCTAATGTTTTTCTCCGTCATCTTGCTGACCACCTATTTGCGTCGTGGGCGCGACTTGCAAGAGCGACTGCGAAACCTAATGTAGTCCCTGTCACATGCAAAATTTTGTTGCCATCGACTTCGAGACAGCCAATCAAAAACGTTGCAGTGTGTGTTCTGTTGGCATAGTCTTGGTCAAGAACGGACAAGTCGCTGACAAATATTATAGCCTCATTCGTCCAGAACCCAACTATTATAGCTATTTCTGTCAGCAAGTGCATGGTCTTACGCCCGAAGACACGGAGCGTGCGCCCATTTTCCCTGCCGTGTGGCAAGCTGTTGAGACGCGAATTTCAGACGTCTTTGGCAATAAGTCTATGCCATTTGCCGCTCACAATGCTCGTTTTGACGAAAGTTGCTTATGCGCTGCCTTTCAAGTCTATCAAATGGATTATCCCGACTATTGTTTTGTCGACACACTAATGGCATCGCGCAAACATTTCGGACGTTCTCTACCCAATCATAAACTGCCAACAGTTGCTGCTGCGTGTGGCTATGACCTCAGTCAACATCATCATGCACTTGCCGATGCCGAAGCCTGTGCAACAATAGCCATTAAGATTATCGAGTGAAAAACATAACCTTACAACACATCATTTTCGCCTACGTTGTAGCAGTCAATCTGCTTGCTTTCATTGTCTATGGCATAGATAAGCATAAAGCAAAACGTTCCAAATGGCGCATATCAGAATATGCGTTGCTCATGTTGGCCGTGGTCGGAGGTAGCGTCGGTGCTTGGCTCGGCATGAAAGTTTGGCACCATAAGACCTTGCACAAAAAATTCAAGTTTGGAATTCCATTAATTCTTATTGTTCAGATAGCAATAATCATCCTTTGTTCGTGCACTCATAAGACAAATGATTTTTCACCTTCGATAGTTCACGTCTCTTCCCCGAAGATTCACTCGAAGCCGCCATCTTGTTCTGTAAGCCAAATGGACAACAATCAGTTTTTGGCTTATCCACCTCAACCAGTATTGTTGTCGAAAGTAATTATAGAGAGATACATTTCGCATAGTAGATCTGAACGATAGAAACCACACGTTAGTAAATTTTTGTAGTCCAAAAAGTTGAAATTCAACGTAAACTGATGCAATTTTGCATTGTAAAAACATAACCTCCCGAAAAATTATATTTGATGAATACTGTAGCAACAGCACAAGAAGTTTGGTCGCGTTGCATATCCGTAATAGAGCAGCTCGTAACTGTGTCGGAATATAACGAATGGTTTAAGCCTCTTAGGGTACAATCTTACGAAAATGGTATACTGAACATCGTGGTGCCTTCGAACTACTTTGTCGAAAAACTCGAAAAGGACTACAAGGTTCAGATGACTAAGGCCGTAAGGCAAGCAGTAGACGTCAATGCGCAACTTTGCTACCTCGTGCCCATGGCTGGTGAAGAGATGAGCATACAAGCCAATCAGCGTGCAACGGGTCTGCTTTCGGGAGGATATAACGTACAACCTACACCCTCCGACCCCTATGTGGGTGTAATGCAACGTGGTGCCAGAGTTGACCCTCAACTTAACGAAACATATACATTCGAAAACTATGTTGTCGGCGAAGGTAACAAACTCGCCAAGTCTGTGGCCGAACAAGTTGCCATTAATCCGGGAGGCACAATATACAATCCGCTTTTCGTATATGGCGGACCAGGTGTCGGAAAGACTCACCTTTTGCAAGCCATCGGCACCAAAGCCAAAGAGAAACGTCCTGACCTAACGGTAGTCTATCTGTCGGCCGACGCTTTTATGCGTCAATACATGGAGGCTACACGTTCAAACTCGCAAACGGCTTTCGTGCTCTTCTACCAACGTGAAGTCGGGCTTTTGATTGTCGACGATATTCAAGAGCTGCAAGGACGTGGTGGCACAGCTGCCATATTCTTTCAAATATTCAACCACCTCGTACAAAATAAAAAACAAGTTGTTCTTGCATCGGACAAAAAACCGGGCGAGTTAATAACACTCGACGAACGTTTGTTGTCGCGTTTTCGTGCAGGCATAGAGACGCAGGTAAAGCAACCCGACGATGAGACACGACTGAAAATCGTGAAGCTTAAAGCTGCCGCTGAGGGTCTTAGCCTACCCGAAGACGTCGCCAAGTATGTTGCTGCAAACATCAGTGGCAACGGACGCGAACTGCAAGGAGCCATAATATCACTTGTAGCGTATGCCAATTTGGAGCATACCGACGTGAATATGGAGCTGGCGCAAAAAGTCGTTTCGAACCTTACAGGTACACAAGCCGCTCGTGCCCTTACGCCCGACCAGATAATAAACGCAGTTTGTAGTTACTATGGCATACAAACCGACGCCATCCGTCAAAACACACGCAAGCGCGAAATCGTACTTGCAAGACAAATGTCTATGTACTTGTGTCGCAAGTTAACGAGTGAAAGCCTTTCATCGATAGGTAGTGCTCTTGGCAACAAAAATCATACGACAGTCGTGTATGCATGCAAGTCGCTCGAAGCACAAATAGAGACCGACGAAAATATTGCCACTGCAGCGCAGAAAATAGAAGAAATGCTAAAATAAAAACCACTCATAGCTTTCATCACGTGACTGGTAGTAAGATTAACACGACTTCAGACGACACCATCTGTGCAGTGGCCACTGTGCAAGGTGGTGCATTGTCTGTGCTTCGCATGTCGGGCAGCAAGGCCTTTGAGATAGCCGATCAAATATTTCGCCCTGCCATTGGCAGAAAAAAAGTTTCGGAACAAAAAGCACGGAGCCTACACTATGGTGTGCTTCACGACAAAGACGAAGACATCGATGAAGTAGTGCTTTCGATTTTTCGAGGTCCACACTCATTTACGGGGCAAGACGTTGTCGAAATATCGTGCCATGGCTCGCGTGTAATATGCCGTCGAGCTTTGCAGATGATGGTCGACCTTGGTGCACGAATGGCTCAGCCGGGCGAATTTACGCAGCGCGCTTTCTTGGCTGTTAAAATGGACCTTGCACAAGCCGAAGCCGTTGCCGACCTCGTGGCTGCCAATAGCGAAGCTGCGCGACGTATGGCTCTATCGCAACTTCGCGGAAGCTTTTCGCACCAACTCTCCGACCTCCGAGAACAGCTGTTGCAGTTTTCTTCGCTCATAGAGTTGGAACTTGATTTTAGCGAAGAGGACGTGGAGTTTGCCGATCGTTCGCAACTCACTTTGCTCTTGGAACATATAATGCGCATGGTTGGCAATTTGGTCGACTCGTTTAAGATTGGCAATGCCATAAAAAATGGCATACCAGTAGCAATTGTGGGCAAACCCAACGTAGGCAAAAGCACACTATTAAATGCGCTACTTGGCGACGACAGAGCAATAGTGTCCGACATGGCTGGCACTACTCGCGACTCAATAGAAGACACAATCACGCTTGGTGGCATATTGTTTAGATTTATCGATACGGCAGGCATCAGACAGACACAAGATGCCGTAGAAACAATGGGAATCAATCGCACGTGGGGACACGTGGAAAAGGCTCGTATAGTGCTTTTGGTTGTCGACTCCTCGCACACTGCCGACGATGCCGAAGCTATGTGTTGTGAGATACGAGCCTCACTTAATGTCGAAGACCAATTGCTGTTCCTTGTTGTCAACAAAGTTGATGTCGGGAAGCCTGTTTGGTTAACTGACGAATGGATAGAAAAACAAGATGTCGACAAGTGTATTTGTTTGTCGGCTAAGAATAAAGACGGTCTCGAACAGTTGCAAGACTATTTGGTCGAAGCGTCGGCTGAGAACATGGAAGAGAGTTGTGGAGTGGCCGTTAGCAACATTAGGCACTACGAGGCTCTTAAGAATGCTCAAGAGGCGTTGTTGCGTGTCTCGGTAGGCATTCGTACAGGTCTCAGTGGTGAATTGATGGCAGTAGATCTGCGAGAAGTAACAGATAGTTTGGCATCGATAACTGGCGAGTTGACTTCGCAAGATGTCTTAAACAACATCTTTGCAAAGTTCTGTATAGGAAAGTAGGAGGTAGAAAGTAGGGAGTAGGCTTACACCCCTTGACTCCTATTATTCAAGATAAGCCTTCGCTGTAGCAAAAGTTTTTGTTGTGGAGCCTATGCACCTCCCACGTATGGTCGGACGTCGCAAAACATCATGTTTGCGTTTTGGGCAGCCAAAAGTCCGTTGTCTGCGTCTTCGAATACTTCGCATAATTCTGGTTGTATGCCCATCAACTCTGCGCAACGTAGAAAAGTTTCGGGGTGTGGCTTGTGATTTCTGACGTCTTCGGCTGCCACTATGTGGTCGAAAAGGTCGAGTAGTCCCGTCGACTTAAGCATGGCTTCTGCGCGATGCCTGTCGCTACCCGTGCCAACAGCCATCGGGATTTTCCCTTTTGCACGACGCGCAACATCGGCTACAATTTCAAATGGACGCACTTTGTTTATTTGTGCATTGGCTATTTGTCTTTTCTCGGCAACTATTTGGCTACAAATCTCTTTCGGACTACCATTTTCTCTGACTATTATTTCGACAATCTCTTCGAGTGAGCGACCAGTCATGGATATAAACGTATCGCGTTTTATGACAATGTCGTGGCTGCGTAGCGCACGGTCCATTGCAATCCAGTTTATTTCGAGGCTGTCAATTAGTGTGCCGTCCATGTCGAAAATCAGACCTTGGGCATTTGGATTATGCGAGAGTGTTTTTTCCATTTTTTGATGTCGAGTCTAAAATTTTAGAAATCGTCCGCTACGTATGTCGTTTGCTAAATCGTTCAATCCTCCAAAAATGCTCCACTGCTCGTCTTTTTCTATGTCATCTTCGGGCGTAACGCCCATTTGTGCAAGCGCATTCATAAGCGATTCTTTTTCGTCGCTTATTATCAAGACTTTATCGTCGAGCATAAGCTCTGTTTTACCATTGGGGATGAAGTAGTTGTCGGCTCTTTTGACGAGTACAGCAAGTGAGTTTTCGGGCAGTGGCAGACTTAGCAACTTGTCGCCATAGTTAAGTACTTGCTCCGATATTGTCAATTCGGCAAGTATGGTCTTCAACTCCTCGGCCACTTCCATGTCGAAGTCTTTGACGCGTCCGAGGTCGGTAGGGTCTTCGGTCAGGTTGAGTTTTTTTGCCATGAAAGAGAGAGACGTCCCTTGCACGATTAGCGAGACGAGTGTGCAGACAAAGACTATGTTGAAAAGTAGGCGTGCTTGTGGCTCTCCGGCCGATAGTGCCATGATGGCAAAAATTATTGGCACGGCTCCGCGCAAGCCTACCCGTGAGATGAATATTTTGCTTTGATTGTCTATCTTTTTAAATGGCAATAGGCTTACGAATACGCTTGCTGGTCGACTAAACAGAATCATGACAATGCTAATTATTAGCCCCGGAATAATGACTGGGACTAATTCGTGTGGGTTGACAAGTAGACCGAGCGTCAAGAACATAAGTAGTTGGCTTAGCCATGCAAGACCATCGAAGAAATTGACCGATGAGCGTTTGTGTACGAATCGAGAATTGCCAACCACTACGCCACCTATATACACTGCAAGGTAGCTATTCCCCTGTAAATAATACGAGGCTGAAAATATGAAGATGCAGCCTGTGAGAACCAGTATGGGGTAGAGTGAAGCATTGCCAATCTGTATGCGATTGATGAGATATACAAAGAGCTTGCCGAAAACAAAACCTGCTATGCCACCAACTAAAAACTGGGTGAATAGAGTAAGGATTGCACTTGTGTAGTCTGGTGTCCCACCTTGTTGCACGAGACTTATGAACGTCAGTGTTAGCATGTATGCCATTGGGTCGTTGCTACCACTTTCGAGTTCAAGCATGGGTCGTAGGTTATTTTTCAACAACAGACCTTTGGAACGCAAAATGGAAAAAACAGATGCAGAGTCGGTCGACGACATCATCGATGCCAAGAGTAGTGCGGTTGTCATGTTCAGAGCAACACCGCTGACGCTCACTATGTCGAATGTAAACAAGACGAGTACTCCTGTTATTAACGAAGTCAGCACGACTCCTATTGTGGCAAGCATAAGACCAGGACCTATGACTAGTTTTATGTCTTCTATTTTGGTATCCATGCCACCAGAAAAAAGTATTATGCACAATGCTATTGTGCCTATACCTTGAACTTTTTTCATGTCTGTAAAGTCGAAACTTATGGCTCCATACGAGCCATATAGCATACCGACAATAAGGAATAGTAGCAATACGGGGACACCAAACCTATATCCTGCTTTACAAGCCAAGATACTCAGAAAAAAAAGTACCGAAAGACCTAACAAAAGAGCCTCTACTTGCATCCCTCAAACGATGCGTTTCTTTTTTGCAAAAATAGTTTGCAGAATTCAAGTTAATAATGCAACACTTTCGAATTCGAAAT
>CALAVC010000247.1 GCA_937892095.1 uncultured Bacteroidales bacterium
ACCACCCCCTCTGAAGATTGCCTACTGTTGCATTATCAACTTGAACTTAGGTTTAATGAACTATGCTTGGGCTCCGACGTTACACTAGGCGACAATGACATTGTTGAGACAGCCACCGACTTCGACCTCGACACCATAACCGATGCTAATCTTGGTGCCTCAGCCCTTACCACCATCGGTACGTTCAATAGTACTTTCGATGGTAATGGACGCACCGTGTCTGGTCTCACTCGTCGCTCAGGAAGTCTCTTCGGACATGTCGATATGCTGGCTGTTCTTCGCAATCTGTCTATTGCAAATAGCACCATCTATGTCGACCCGACCGACCCTCAGTGGATCGTCAGCAATGACACAGTCTATGTTACTCTTGTCACGCCAGTCAACGATGGGAAAATAAATAATTTCGGCTTTGCTGGACGAGTCATTGTCGACGAAGCCAAAATCCCAGAAGGGAAGGAGGTCGTTGTCTGTCTTGTCGGCGACAATATGGAGTCTGCCGAACTTAGCGGATTCTTCTACGACACCGATGTCAATAGTTCTGTGGGCAACAAGCGGTGCATAACCATAAAGCAAAAACTTGGTTCTGTAAAAAATAAGGGAAAGAAGAAAGTTGCCACTACCAAGCCTACTAACAAATCTCTTCCTGTTGGCTTCGAATATCCCGAGGAAGAACTCCTCAAGCTCGAACGTGAATTTACTGCCGAAGAATTCGCAAGTGGCGTTGTAGCCTATTGGCTCAATTGGACCGATGTCGGCTACACTGGCGAATATAAACCCATTTGGCGTCAAGGTGCCGAATATCCAGTTTTGGCAGTGAACATGACAGGCTATTCCAATGGCTTGCATAAGGTGTCCTACGAAATCGACGACGATCAGTATATTACCGATGCTCCCGTCTTTGCCAACAATGTTTTCAATCGAGTGCTCGACCGTTTTGAAGATTTTGGCTATGACACCACCTATATGCAACCGTCCGACAAGCGTTGGGCTGTTGCTTTCGAACAAAACTTCTACACATTGCAGCTTAAAATGGATGCTGACTCCACAACGCTCATCGAAACGATGCCACGTCTCTCGATGAATCTGCAGCTGCAATATCGCAACATTTCCATTTCTTTTGCTCGCTATTCTTTTAAAAGTAGTCGCGATGCAAACCTAACTTTCGACTATTGCGGATGCAGGTGGGGTATGGATTTCGACCTCGAATACACAGCCTCTGCCAAACGCTACGATGGTCGTGAAGTCGACACGGAGCAATTAGCACTTATGGCTCGTAGTCACTATGTCTTCCGACATAAAACATTTTCATACCCCGCAGCTCATGGACAATCACCTTTTCAAAAACGCTCGGCTGGTAGTCCACTTGTCGGACTGACCTATATGCTCCATGCTGTCAACCTAACCGATACCATTTTGTAGCAGCTCTATGGGCTAAAAGAAATCCTGATAAATAATGGTGGGCTCTCTGGTGGTTATGCCCACAACTTTGTCGTCGGGCAAGACAAACAACTCCTTTTCCATGTGTCTGCTATGCCCACTTTAGTCTTTTTCTCCAAAAACCATCTTATGCCTGCCGACCTCATTTCCGACAAAGATTACGGCACAGCGTCTTGGTTGTTCTCAGTTCTGTTGCCTTTTCGCTTCGCTGCCACATATAGATCGGAAGAGCACACGT
>CALAVC010000248.1 GCA_937892095.1 uncultured Bacteroidales bacterium
ACACTATCGCCGCATTCCGCGCCATTTCTTTGGCTCTTCTGCGCTCACGCTCGTCATCACCGTCTCCGTCATACATGCTCGCCACCATTTGAGCCATCGGGTTCAGTATCTGCCAACCATACGTAGCCACCGCCAACCCTATCGGCTTCATCAGCATGCGCACCTTCTGCTCACTCATCTCGCTGCGCACCTGCTCCATGACACGCTCTTTGTCCTCTTCGCTCGCCGCCTCGTCGTAGCCAAAACGATGTTTTAGTGTCTCTTCATAATCCTTATCAAACCCTTTCCTCAGCAGTTTAAACACGTCCTTTCGCCACTGCGCTACCACTCTTCCCCACGAAAAGTTCGAGTTCATAAACATCGTCAGTCCCAACGACCGCGCTATCTCGTCGCTCTGAAATGGACTTACATACATTCCCTCCTGACTCTGTTGCGTCAGGTTAAACGTCAGCTCCGCCGCCACCAACGCTCTTCGTCGTGCTTCCGCCTCACTCACACCTGCTTTCTTCCAACGACTCATCTCGTGGTCATACCGTGCCTTTGCTCCTATCGAACATGTCAGTGCGTCCACCAATTGGTTCGCTTTCATACCCCAGTCGCCAATCTTGTTCAGTGCTTGTATGCTTGCGTTCCCAACTTGCGCAATTGCATTGTCTTTCCCAAACCAGTTGTGCGGGTGGTCTGCCGACAACATTTCGTCGCCAAGGCTCGCACCCTTAATTCTCTCGCGTAGCATAGGCAAGTTCTTCTGTCCCCAGCTATATGCCGTCAGTATCGTCTTCGGGTTCAGCGTCCTAATCAGCGTCCCCGGGTGTTCGCCAATATACATCAGCCAACTCTCCAACTGCTTCAATGCCGTCCACGTCCTGAACGCAATCGCTCCACGTCCTGCCATGCGCATAACTCGGCTCGCAAACCTAAGTGCCGAGTTGCCAGCGTGCTTGTTCTCGTAGCGCAGTAGCACCTGCGCAGCTTCCTTAAACTCGTTCCGCACGTAGGGGCTTGCAGCCGTCATCATATACTGCACTTGTGCGTCTCCGTGTAGCAAGTTAAGGTCTCGGGCAATCTTGTAGTAGTTCTCCACCCTTTCCATTTCGTTCATGTGGTCTTCAAACACACCCATAAGGTCGTTGTCCGCAATCGCAAAAGCTCCCGTCTTGCTCACTCGCTCGTTCTCTGCACCTGCCGCAACGCTTATCGTCCCACTGCCAACCTCGTCCATTAGCGAGTTCTCTCGGCTATTGCGCCTCACACTGCGAAACGGAAAGTAGTCCTCATGCTCTGGCATTAAGCCCTTATGCCGCTTGCCAAACGTCTGCGAATACTCCTGATAGCGGTCTTTCAAAAATGCCCTTAGTGCGTCGCACCACGCTTTCTCTTCACTCGTCAGCTCTCCCTCTATCAACGCTCGCAATTTGTCTGCACCACCGTCCAACACAAACGTATTCTCTATCTTCTTGTCAAAGTTCTCCTGCTTGCTCCACTGATATAACAGTGCCACCTGCCCTCGGGTCAAGCGTAGCATGTTCGTTGTCGGCTGTCCGTTATAGTCCCTCAGCTGCATTTCCAGCCCACTCTTTTTCAGTAGGCTCTCGTTCATCGCCTTACCGCTCTTGCCCGTCAGCTCCCTACATTTCTTGTCCAGCTCTTCTCTAAACTGCCACCGGCGTTTAAGCTCTCTGTTTCGTGCCTCACTAAACATATCCGTAAAGTGTTGCCACAGTCGCCCCTCGCCGCCCAGTGCCGTCCGTCCCAGTTCACGCAAGACTTGGTCAAGACTTTGTAGTGGTGCGTGCAGAGCGTGCCAACCTCGCATTACCATACCCACACTCTGCTTTGCGTTCAGGGGTGCTGCGTCCGTCCCCAAGTCGCTCGATAGCATGTCGCGTAGCTTTATCATTCTCTCGTTGTCGCTCTGCTCTTCCGTTGTCCGTAGGTCGTTATAGTCGTCCACTTCTTGCGCCCACACCTCCATTGCGGCTCCGCGTCTGTCTATCGCCTCGTCCCATGCTTCTCGTCTCGCCTCCGTCCGTACGCCACTTGCCTTGCCTGCTCCATATCGTCGTCCGCCCTCTATCCATAGGTTCATTGCCGTCTCTGCCGCTTTGCGCTTAGCCTCTGCCGTACGCTTAGCGTCCAGCAATGCCTCGAAGTCCATTTGCTCCGTCCGCCCACCAATCTTCACCTCTATCAGCTCGCCAGCCTTTGCTCCCATATTCTCGCTTATGGCTTTGTCGTATGCACGAAAGCGTTCGTCAGCCTCTGCCCATATCTTGTCGGCTTCCGCTCGCGCCTCCTCGCTCTTGCTCTTGGCATACTTAGTCAGCTCGTTCATAACCTCCTGATAAGCTTTTGCCGATAGCGACCAGTCCTTACGCCCTGCCGTCCGCAGTCGCTTCATCTTAGCCTCTTGTCCGCGTAGCGTCATAGCTTGCGCACTCTCATATATCGACAGCACAAAATTCCTTACGTCAGACTCTCGCCCCGTTGCAGCTGCCACTCCCATTTTCTGCATCTGACGTATCGTCTCGCCCATTGTCGGGTCGTCTGCCACCGCCCTTATCGGGCTTAGCAGTTTCTTTGCAAACGTCATGAGGTCTCTCACCACCGCTTGCCTTTCAGCGTCCGTCCCTTTCAAGAGCGTCTGTATCTCTCTTACCCTTACGCCACTCAGGTCGCCTCCTTTCTCTATACCCAGCAACTCACGCAGTCCGCTCGCTTTCATTCGCGTCAGTGTCGACACTGGCAACCCTCCGTTCAAGAAGTCCGTCAGCGTCGCTCGCCTCGCCTCCGTAGCCTCGCCATTTCCATACTTCTGCGACTTTCTCACCTCGCTCACCCTCGAATACCTTACCTCACTCTCGCCCTCATTTCCCCACTCAAATGTTAAATCTTCACTCTCATCAAGCAATTTTTTGCCCTTGTCGTACGACTTTTCAATATTTTCTAATAACTTTACTGCTGTTAGGCTATTAGAACCAACCAAGTCTGCACGTGATTTTCCGGCGAGTTGCTGTGCACTGGCGCTTTCCGGCTCCAATAATGAGCTATTACCCTTGGGTAGTAGCTCTATTTTTGTCGCCTCATACGAATAGCTGTTCCTTTCACCACTCTCCTTTTCTTTCAACGTAATCTTCACCCTATACTTTCCCCCGTCAACGTCTATCGCTCCATACAGACGATGAATAATTTCGTCTGGACTTATAGGCATATCCGAACTCCTTTCACCACCTATCTTGCTATAATTAGCATGTTGTTCTGCGTCAATGCTTTCTCTTATTATTTCGGGCAAGACTTTCAGTGCGCTAAGGTGTATATCCCGATTATCGCTTTTACGCACGGCACTTTCCGACAAGAATTTTTTCACTGCACTATTACTCAACGTTATCTCTCCCTTGCCTTTCGTTTGCTTGTCCATAAATGTGCCCACGATATTTTCTTTTGCCCACGCACGCGCTTCATCATAGTTCTTAAAACCATGACTTTTGTCCGCATTTACTACCTCTACACTCTCCTCTCTTAACCCCGGTGCCACAATCCCTTTCTCGCGCACTGCCCGCTCCTGACGCTCTTTAAATGGTGCGTGCATAAACTCGCTCTGCGCACGACTATGTCTTACCCCCTCGCCACTCTCGCCGCCACGCTTCTTCCCTCCACTCGTCAGCCGCTCCGCACTCTCATGCAGTAGCTCGTCAATGTCTCTGTTCGTCAGGCTATGCAAGCCTATCTGATTCAGTGCCAGTCGCACGTATAGACGTATCTTGCGCCACAAGCCGTCCCCTTTGCCAATCCCAGCTTCCGAGCGGTGAGCTATCGTCTCGTCGCCCACAATCTGCCTAAACGTCTTGTCCTTTCCTATCGTCTTCTTCTCAGTGTCCGTCAGCTCGCTCCACGCTTTCTGTGTCGCCTCGGTGCCACCCGTCGCCACACGCTTCTCTGCGTCCGTCATGCTCTCCCACGCATACGCGCTCATGCGCTCACGGCTCTTACCGCCCAGCCTATCATACACCTTTTCGCAAAGCTTGTCATATCGCTTCTCGCCCAGAAGTCCGCGCATACCCTTATGCGCCACCACCTCGTGCGCCACCACGCTCTCCACGTCCCGACCGTCCACAATGTTGTCCGCAATGATTGTTACGCGTCCCGTCCCGATGTCATACATTCCTCGCACACCGTCCCGCACTTCCGCCTCCGTGCCCGTCCGCACGTCTATCTTCGTCCCCAGCTTGCGCCCCAGTGCCTCCGCCATCTTGCGAACGTCTGCCACGTCTCGCTCCGCTGCTCGTTGTCTTCCCTCACGACTATACCGCACATTACCATGCCCCCATATCGCATTTGCTGGCACGCTAAGGAAATACCGCTGATTAACTTTCTCCACTGCGTCAATCTCTTCTTGTGTCGGCAAGTTATCTATGCCCAGTTGCGCCGCTCTTTCAACCGACTCTTCTTTCTGATTTTCGTCGCTCTCTTTCGCTTCGCGCTTTGTAGTCTTCGCTTGCTTTCGGGCTTTCGGGCTTTCGGTCTTCTCTTCCGCTTTCGGCTCTTGCGTTTCCACAGCCTTACGCTCGACTTTCTTCGTCTCTCCCTCGTTCTTCGCTTGCTTTTTTTCGCCTTTCTCTTGCACAGGTGCTGACTTCTTGCTACTTTCAACAACGGAATTATTTCCATTGGTTGAAGTATTGTTAGATGGTACGATGCCCTCGCCTACTCCGCCCTGACCATTGGCGGACAGCCCGTAAGATTCTTGAGTGTGGTCAGCAAGCTCACGACCGCTTTCGTAACGGTTGAACAATACATTATCTTCCAAAAGCAGGTCATGAACCTGCTTTTCTCGTTTCTTATGGTTCGATATAACAACCTCACTATCATCTTTACTTACCGTTACCGATGTAAAGAAATACACTTTCGAGCCGTCTGGCTTTACAAACAACTTAACATACACGTGGCTACTACTACGTTCTGTATCTTGCCCCTCCAACGCTTCGCTTTGGTCTTCTATCACTACGTCGGGGTTTTCAAGCGTTGGACGTATCATTCCTA
>CALAVC010000249.1 GCA_937892095.1 uncultured Bacteroidales bacterium
GCTTTCAAGCGTTTCAAACGTTTCAATGCCATTTTAAGCTAACAGACACCCTATACACCCAATTTTCTAAAAAACTATCTTTGTCTCGGCAGAGTGTCCAAGATAGCCAGGACGCTCGCCCCAAGATTTTACTAACTAAATTAATCATCTAAAAGAATGAGAAGAACAGCAAGAATTCTCTCCGCGGCAGTGGCTCTCCTGACGCCCCTGCTGTCGAGTGCCGCCGACGTGACGCTCGTCAACATCGACGGCACGGGCGTGGTCAGCGACCTCGCCAACGTGGCTCGCATAGAGCTGACCAACGGCGGCGCATCCTATCGCCTAGTCTCCCTTGTGGACGGCTCGGCAATCGTGAGCGGCAGCCTTTCCGAGCTGCGCCGCCTGAGCTTTGTCGACGAGGAGCTGAAGGGCAGCGAGGTCACCGCCGCCTTCGAGGTGTCGGCTGACGGCATAGCCTCGCGCAGCGGCAGCGGCGACGTCCGCATCTATGGTCTGGGCGGCGCGCTGGTCAAGGTCGGCGCGGACGGCGTTGTCAGCACAGAGGGGCTGCGCCCGGGCGTCTACATCGTGGTCAGTGGTGGCAAGGCTGCCAAGGTCGTCGTCAAGTAAGCATTCAATTAAAGTATCAACAGAACTAACATTAAAAAACGTTTTTAGCAATGAAGACAAGAAGAACATTCTTGGCGGCAGCCGCCACCCTGGCTCTCGCCGCCCTCAGTTCAACCAATTCCTCCGCCCAGACCCTCAAGGTCTGGAAGAACGGCGAGGTGCTTTTCAGCGCCGAGACCTCCGCGGTCGACAGCATCTCCTTCCACGACTACGGCACTTCCTTCCACGACCTCGGCACTCTTACCGACCTCGGCAAGACCTTCGAGGCAGTCGACCTCGGCCTGCCCTCTGGCACCAAGTGGGCGACCTTCAACCTTGGCGCAACAGCCCCCGAGGAGTACGGAAATTATTTTGAATAGTAATTATAAATCAATTAATTATAAACAATTGTATCAAACGAGTATCAGTACTTTTGCTCTGTAACATCTTCCCAACCAACTCACAAAACACATCAAATATAACGCAAACACGCCCCCTTTTCGCAAAGAAAAGGAGGCGCAATTTATTTTGAGTCTAAAGAATTTTGACGATCTAATCATCATTTGGATGATAAAGGCTGCTTGATATATTTTGTCCGAAATTCTTGAAGTTTTTCGGGCAAATCACCGTTGTTGATAGATGCGTTACCTTATTTCATAAAGCTCCATGATGTCGAGCATCTTGAATAGAACTCCATCTATGTTGCTATTCCAACTCTGGTGAAAATGCCCATAAACCCAATGTGCCATAGGATGATTATGCCGCTTGAGCGCATTGTATATTTCGTCAATGGTTGCTCGCTCTTTTGCTACATCATCAAGCAACGTGACGTCTTGAAGGGCATAAGCACCTAAGCCGCCCTTACTCTGCAGCTCGCAGAAAGATGGCGCAGTATGGGTGATGACGGTATCTATAGAATGCTTCGCACTGATGTTTTCAAGAGCTATCGGATTATAAGCGGGAGCTTCGCCTTCCCAATAATAGTTCTTGGCAAACGGACTGTTGTCGATGCTACCCCTTTGTCTCCGAACGTACTGTTCCCATGCATCACGCCGATAGCTTCTGTCGATAGATATTGCACCGCCAACGCAAAGGATCGTATGATCGCACGCATTCAGAACTGCGTAGTCTGACACCGCCAAGAATCGTTTATGCACGAAGGCCTTGCCATCGAAATACGCAGGATTATCATGGTTACCACGTACGAATACAATCCAATTGTTGCACTCGTTCATGCGCTTGGCATTCTTGCGCACGATGTTGTCATAATAACCTTTCTGCTCAAAGCCAAAGCCACAGTCGCCAGCCACAATCACTACCGCATCCCTTATCTGATACTGCACGCAGACTGTATTCACGAGCAGATTGAAATCGCCGTGAATATCACCCGAGACTATGATACTCTTAGCCTCAGAAAATGAGTATTCGTGTATAATGGGATTTGTTGCCATTCTATTCAATGAACGCACTATACAATAGATCCATTAACTGTTCGGCATTTAGGCCTCGCAATCCAGAACTCTTGAAGAAATCTTGATTCGGAAGCTCTCCTACGGTCTCAGAAAACAGTGCAATGTCTTTGCGCAATTTCTCTGGCAGATCGAAATGAGCATCCCGCGGCAGCATAGCAATAAGACGGAAGATGTCTTTCTTGTGTTTCTCAATGTCGCGACTGTCAACCTGCTCTCCCGTCTGCCTTCTACTGAGCATATCAGTGTACGCCTTTGCTTTCAAGCAGATTAGCGCTTCAGGGGTTGCGATATGTATTTCGTCAATATCTCTACAATGTTTGATGGTAAACGAGTAGTAGTCATCATCCATGAGGATTGCCGATAGACTAGACAAGTCCTCGCCAACACTGATAGGTTCTATGCGTGCATCAGGCGGCAAATACAGTATGCCAGTGTTTCGAGCAAACAGTTCTATCTGCTTAGGAAAGCTCTTGTCTTGAGGATTCATGAAGCGATAATACTCGTGTTTATGCTCGTTTTCGCCTCTGCACCTGCTTTCGTAGTTGCCATTCTTTATAAACTCCCATAGACGAGCACCAAAGTCTGGCGTCAACGCCTCGACCACAAGAACGAGGTCAAGATCCTTGGTGGCGCGAGGGTTCATATCCAATTCTTCCTCAAGAAGATTGCAAGCAGCTCCACCTATCAGCACGTATTTATCTTTGTCTTCGCCGAAGTACTCTCTCCAGCGTATAAGTCCGTTTACCATTTCATTTCATCGATTAAAGTATCACATTCCTTTTGCACTCTCTCGTCATCGCAGTCCTTCATACTTAGGTAAAGAGAGAGTCGATCGACATGTTCTCCTTTAGACAGAATCGCAGGGTTGTATTTCCATATTTCTATCCTATAGTCACCATGTTGCTTGTTCAGAAGGGCTTCGTTCGTCTTTGCCGTGGCCTTACTGATGGCAACAACGGGTGTCGTTGGTTCTGCCAGCATGGTGTAATGTCCCATGGCAGTCTCGCCAGCACTCAGTCCGTCGACAATAGCTTCGTCAGAATAGACTGTTCGCTCAATGGGTGAAGACATCAGAGGCAAAGCCTTTTCCCATAGTTCTTTGCCTTGAAAAATGAACGACACTTGCTTTTCCTTACCACCTACAAGCGTAACAAATTCATTTTTTACCAGCCACCTCAATGCTACGTTTATGGTCGGATATGCCATCCCCATAACATCGGCAATTCTCGCTGTGTTCATACCATCGAGTCTCCCCGCTTGAATATGATATAGCACCAGCAATTGAGCAACGGGAGGCATCTTTTCTGGCATCTCCTTTGTGGTTGATTTGATGTCGCGAAGGACCATCATCAAGCTTGGAATAAAGATCACCTTGCCTGGTACTACGATGTTCACTCGTGCTCGCGTGAGACGTGTCAAATTGTACGATTCAATTCTATCCAACACGAACACAACTGGGCGTCCCAGAATATCCATCATCTTTTCTTGGCGCTTAGAAAGTTGCATCGGAGAATTGTCATCCTCCTCTTTGGGTATAGCCAAGGTTAGCGTTGTATTAGACATGTCTATGTCACAAAAGGAATACCCGCTACTAAGAGCCATGGGCAGTTTATCAACTTCACGCTTAGCCGTGGGAGTTGTCGTTATCTCACTGCCTGTCAGTTCTGCTAAATAGCTAACCGCATTATCTATATTATATCCCATTTTGCACATTATATCACACATAATATTATGTGCAAAATTAAATATAATATCATTAACTAACACGCTCTGAAGCCTTTATTGTTCGGTAAAACTGAGTTCCCCAGTCCAAAGACCAAGGAACTCAATCTTGTATTTCTTTGAACCCTCCGCAAAATCCTCACGTGCGCATTCTTCTTCTTTTTCTTTTGAAGTAATGTTCTCAATCAACCAATCCGCGTAGAACATGACGCGACCATCATTCTCTGTCACTACAGTGAATAACTCGAATTGGTTTATTACTTGCTTGAATAATTCTGTTCGATAGCACACTATGTAGTTTAACTTTTTGTAGTTGAGTTCTAGTGAGCCACCGTGGGAAAGAAGAAGTTCCAGAACTACGTTGAAATTTCCTTGCCGACAACTCTTCCTTCTCCCACACGAACCAGGCATATAGTGCCGCACTGCCTTTTGTCGCCTCGAAGTCACCATTCATAGCGTAATTACCTAGATTAATAGCGACTCCGCACATACAAAATGTTCGGTTTTGTGTGAATTATACCGAACAATTATTACCTTTGCAGTGCATAGATGGTTCATGTTATGGTAGCATCCAACGAAATAGAGGCCAAGGTAGAGCAGATGAACGCCGACGAGGTGTTTTCTGTGGCTGACTTGGGTTTTCCTCCTGATTGGTACGACAATGTGCGTATCAAGCTTAGTCGCATGGCCGCCAAGGGACAGATAGTGAAGGTGGGCAAGGGACGATACTACAAACCACGACAGACTATGTTTGGCGCTTTGCCGCCAAGTCGCGAGGAGATGATCAAGGATCTACTTGTGAAGGATGGCAAGCCCGTGGGCTATATCACTGGTTATGCTGTTTGGGACAAAATGGGACTGACTACACAAGTGCCGAGTGTCATAGAGATTGGTAGCCAAATTCGTAAGAACAAGACGAGGCGAGGCGCATACTCTATTCGTTTCGTGCTGCAGCCCAACGATATTACATGTGTCAACATTCCTCTGTTGCAAATACTAGACGCGGTGAAGTCCGTGAAGTCAATTCCAGACACGACTATCGACGACTCAGTATCAAGGTTTTCTACTATATTCAATGACTTGTCTGATAAAGATGTTGCACTGCTGACAACTTTGTCATTGAAGTATTCTCCTCAGACGAGGGCTCTTGTCGGTGCGCTATTAGAACCAAGACTTAGCGAAGCTCAAGCGACTAAACTTCGCAACTCGCTAAACCCCATGACTGTATACAAGTTAGGCATATCAAACGCCGTCATGCCCAATCAAAACAACTGGTATATCGTATGAAACTGCACGAGAATAAACAACTGTTTGC
>CALAVC010000250.1 GCA_937892095.1 uncultured Bacteroidales bacterium
GCGACAACTTGTCGGAATATGCACCATAGTTTATTTTTTCGGGATGAAAAGCCTTGTCCATTGCACGAGTTACACGAGTAACATCGGCCATAAATGCATTGCGTTGTTCGTCAGAGAGTTCGAAGAGGTCGTTGACATGACCATCGTAGGCAACTAAGCAACGACCGCGGTATGTCTGCTCTTTGAAGAGGAATACACGAGAAACGCTTAGATGTGCTATTTCAATCATCAGATTGTGTTGTGTCTCGTTGTTTTGACAGTAGAGACAATCCTTAGGGTCGGAATACATATTTGTAGTGTTTTTTGTCGATTATTTAGTTCATACTAACTTGATTTGTCGAAAGGCGACAAGCTGGCGCACCCTGACTCCATGGGAGAATTTCGTAGGGTTGGTAGGTAAAGACCCAACCACGCTGCGAGAGCCACGGATTGGCTTTGGGCAGAGGAAGCATTATAGAGCCATCACTTGCTTTGTATTCGTGCTCGTCAATGAGCAACATGGTCTTGAAAGCAGAATCGGATGGTTCGCCTTTGTCTTTGCGAATGCCAGCTGTTATAAGCTGACGTAGCTCGTCTGATTTTTTGATATTTTGCCAAGTAAGTCGACGACCTGTTGCACGCTCAAATGTAGCTCCACTGACTGCATAGCTTCCGTGCTGACCGCCAGTGTAGGTATACTTGTCGGCTTCGAAGGTAACGTAGTCAGCATCTTCAAATATCTTGCGAACGCTGATGTCCATTTCCTCACCCCACTCGTTACCCTCGCACTCACCGAAGAATATGTTGGCGGCTTTGTCGAGGACGCTTCGATTTGCCAATATTTTTTCTCCTTTGGGGAGCAATTCAACAGAAATCCAAGCACGTACACTGTCGGCAAGTACAGAATCTTGTTGATGTGCTTTGGGATAGTCTATTTTTGCAGAGAAACGAGAACGTCCTCCAAGTGGGTCATTTTCTTTGGGTTGAGGCAGAGACCAATTGCGTTCAAAGACAACACTATCGGTCATAAAGGGACTCTCTACGTTTCCTGAACAAGATACTGTGCTTTGAGAGACACATGCGAGTATTGCGCTAAGTGCGATACTCGAAACAAGTACTCGGCTACCAAATTTGGTTGACATAGTTATATATAATAGAGTCGTATACAGACATAGCAAAGTTAATAAATAATAACTAAATACAAAGTCGGCAACACTTTTTGCCATTTTTTTCGGGGAAATGTAGTTGCATATTAATGCCTATGTTTTGTATGAAATCCATTTGCAATCTATAATTGAACATAAAAACATAACATTTTACTATTTTTGCATTGTCAAAAATAGAAATTTGAAACATTCAGAAACCAATAAAATGTTAGAAGGAATACTTTCCGTCGCTGGCAAAAGCGGTCTGTACAAACTATTGTCGCAAGGCAAAAATATGATTGTTGTCGAGTCGATTGAGGATGGCAAGCGTAGCCCAGTCAGTAGCAATGCTCGTGTCAGCGCATTACAAGAAATATCTATGTACACCGTGGATGGTGATGTCAAGTTGAGTCGTGTCATGGCCAACATATACAAGCACACTGGTGGCAAACAATGTCTGACTGCGAAGTCGAGTGCAGAAGAACTCAAACAGTTTATGGCAGATGTCTTGCCAGAATGGGACTCTGAACGCATATATGTGTCCGACATAAAGAAGCTCGTTACGTGGTACAACCTGCTTGTCGACAAAGGCTTGGTCAGCGACAAAGAAGACGAGACAAACGAAGAAAACGCTGAATAATTCTTACCTCTCTCCCCAGAGAAATATATTTAATCTTTAAGCGCATTGTGGAGATAATCCGAATGCGCTTTTTCTTTGTAAGACACGTATGAAAAAGGAACGTATTCTTTTTGTTGTTAGTCGTTTTTTAGATGGTGGACTCGACACGGTGCTTGTCAACTACCTAAATGCTTTTGCAAACTTGCACTCAGAGGTGCAAGTAACTATTGCAATTATGGTGCAGTACGATGGTTTGGAAGTGTTTATAGACCGTGTTCCTAAGACTGTGAATATAATTCATCTTGTTAGTGGAAAGTGGTTAACCGCCAATGTTGTTAAGCGATATGAAGGGACAATATCAAAATCGGCAAAAATATTTGATGAGCTTTTTTTTAACGCTATTCGTAGGCAACTCATAAAAAGACGTCTTCGTGGATTGCAGAGAGAGAATGATGTTATTATTGATTTTGATTCACAAGCACGTTCGTTTATTGATTTTGACTTGCCAACACTCAAAATTGCATACTTCCATTTTTCGATTGGGTACCTCAAACGAACAAATGCACGGTATATGGATAGAGTGGCTCGAGGTCTTATGGCGTATGACAAAATCATTTGTCTTTGCAACGACATGTACGAAGAGTGTAAGAAGGCGTATCCAAACTTGGCGGATAAACTGGTCGTGATATATAATCCTATTGATATAGCTCAGATAGAAAAGATGTCGGAAGTGGGTATTTCAGATACGTTTTTTAGAGATAGATACATATTGGCGTCTATGCGACTTGAAGAGTCGCAAAAAGATTTGACAACACTCATAAAAGCATACGCAATCTTGCGAAAAGAGGATATTACGAGAGTTTGGCTACCACGCCTTATTGTGATTGGCGATGGTCCACACCGCGAAAAACTGCAAAGGACTATTGACGAATGTGGATTGCACGAAGATGTGATATTATATGGTTTTGTCAAAAATCCATATGCGATAATGTCTCATGCCGAGATGATTGTTCATAGTGCTAAATACGAGGGGTTTGGCATGGTGGTGGCAGAAGCCATTGCGCTCGGACTGGCAGTTGTTTGCACGAATTGTCCTGTCGGACCACGCGAAGTGCTTGCTGACGGAAAAGCAGGAATGTTAATACCTGTTGGCGATGAAAAGAGTATGGCAAAAGCAATCAAACAAATATTGACAAACGAGCCTTTACGCTACAAGTATAAAACACAAGCAAAACAGTATGCCGAAAGGTTTTCGACCAAGAATGTAGTCGAAAAATTACTGTCGGTTTGCAACGGCTGAAAAATATGCTTATATATTTGTCTTTCAAAAACTTAGCTATTTGCCAATTATGGAGAAAGGTAAGATACAAATATTTGCTCCACAGCTAATTTCGGACAACAACGACAGCGAGATAAAAGTGGAAAGCATCGAACCACGCAACTGGTGGATCGGTATGAAGAACAACAAAGTTATGCTCATGTTACGTGGGCATAACGTGGCAAAGGCGCGCGTGCAGATAAAAGGTAGCGGAGTAAAAATATTGGGCATACACGTTACAGATAGTGCTAATTATTTGTTTGCTGACATAGAAATTTTGCCTAATGCTGAAGCAAGAGTATATGAAGTACAAATTGTTTTTGACGGCAAAATGGTAGCAAAGACTAATTTCGAACTTCGAGAGAGACGGCGAGGATCTGAAAAGCGAATGGGTATAGCATCTGCCGATGCAATATATCTTGTTATGCCAGACCGTTTTGCACAAGGTATGGAGCAACCGACTACAGACGCTTTACGAATGCAGGAGCAACCTAATAGGAAACAGCCGTATGGCAGACATGGTGGCGACATTGCGGGCATACGCCAACACCTTGACTACATATATTCTCTTGGCATGACAGCTCTGTGGACTACGCCAGTGATGGAGACCGACATGAAAGTTAATTCTTATCACGGCTACGCAACAACAAACTTCTACAATGTAGACCCAAGGCTCGGCAACATACAAGACTACAGACTTCTTTCGGCAGCTCTCCATCAGCGTGGCATGAAACTTATTACAGATATAGTCCTTAATCATTGTGGTACAGAACACACTTGGCTTGCTGATTCACCAGCTTCAGATTGGTTTAACACTTGGGACGGAACTCCACAACTGACCAACTATCGGCCAGATGTCGTAACAGACATTCATGCTTCTGCATTCGACCGCAAAAGGACTATCGAAGGCTGGTTCGACACAACAATGGCCGATCTGAATCTTTGCAATCCACTGGTGTGCAAATACTTGTCGCAAGTGGCAATATGGTGGATTGAGACTGCCGATCTTGATGGGTTGCGAGTCGATACGTATCCATACGTGGACGCTGACGCTATGGGGAAATGGACGAATGAAGTTCTTAATGAGTATCCGAACCTGCAAATAATTGGCGAGACATGGCTTAGTGAAAAGTCATCATTGGCAATGTGGCAAAAAGGTGCGATTCACCCTTCACTGCCAGCTGCACAGTTGCAAATCCCTATGGATTTTCCTCTACAAGAAGCTATTACGTGTGCTTTTTGCGAAGATTTCGGTTGGCATAAAGGTGCTGATCGACTATACTCTGCAATCGCCACCGACCACGTCTATGTCGACCCCAATAAGATGCTTATATTTGGAGACAACCACGACACAGGAAGATTGTTTAATAGGCTTGGGAACGACGTCTGTTCGCTACACTTGGCTCTAACATTTTTGGCCACGACACGTGGCATACCGCAACTATACTATGGCACAGAAGTACTGCTCGATGGCGATTCGGATTTTGGCCACGCACAAATAAGGCAAGATATGCCTGGTGGCTGGACCAACGACCACACAAATTTCTTCGAAGACATGCCATCGGAAGAGCGGATGACTTACGATTTTACAGCACAGATATTTGCACTGAGAAAGAAAAATGTGGCACTGCAATGTGGTAACCTGATTCATTTTTTACCATACACGAATGTTTATGTCTATTTTCGTCTGCATGAAGCGCAGACAATAATGATAGTCCTAAACCTTTGTCATAAAAAAGTAATTCTCGACATTGAACATTTTGAAGAAGTGACAGGCAAAACACTGAATGGAGTCGATCTATTGACACACAGAAAAATTAAGGGTGCAAAAAGGATTGCAGTTAAAGCACGTATGCCGATGATAATAGAGGTATACAACTCTTAATTTTCGTATATGCTTTTTCTTAACTAATTTTGCGTCAAAAAGTTAGGATAAATAAGTATTGCCAAACGTATGCAATCAGACGAAGAAATAGCAAGCATACTTCGCAAAGAAGCAGAAGCCGTCAAAAGAATACCTATTGACGACAACGTAACAAAAACAATAGATTTAATCGTCGCGCACACACATAGTCGCCATGGTAAAGTCATACTTAGCGGCATGGGTAAAGCTGGGCAAATTGCTGTAAACATAGCAACGACATTTAGTTCAACAGGTACACCAGCAGTCTTTCTTCACCCTGCCGAAGCTCAGCATGGAGACCTTGGGGTCATTCAGCCCGACGATGTTTTAATACTGATTTCAAACTCGGGGCGTACTCGAGAAATAATTGAAATAATTGATTTAGCTCGAAAGCTATATGCCGACATTCCGGTTGTTGTCATCACAGGCAATAAGGAGAGCCAGCTTGCCACAACTGCCGACCTATGTATATGGACAGGAAACCCTGATGAAGTATGCCCACTTGGACTGACGCCAACTACCTCGACAACAGTAATGACTGTCATTGGCGACATACTTGTTGTGCTGCTTATGAAACGAATTGGCTTTACTGCTGAAGACTATGCCAAACGACATCATGGGGGCTATTTAGGAGGCAAATCTCGTAGCATATCACACACCTAAAAAAGTAAAGTAAATGAGAATAGTCTATATGGGTACCCCAGAATTTGCCGTCGAAACATTGCAAGCAATTTTAGACGCAGGTCATGAGGTTCCTGCTGTTGTAACTATGCCAGATAAACCTGCAGGTCGTGGGCAAAAAATCAAGATGTCGGCTGTGAAAGAATTTGCACTTTCTAATGGGCTACGTGTGTTACAACCAGAAAAACTTAAAGACGAGAATTTCATAGCCGAGCTTCGCTCTTTGAATGCAGACTTACAAGTCGTGGTAGCATTTCGTATGTTGCCCGAAATTGTATGGGCAATGCCAAGACTTGGTACAATAAACGTCCATGCCTCTCTACTGCCGAACTATCGTGGTGCTGCGCCAATCAATTGGGCTATAATAAATGGCGAAACAAAGACTGGTGTTAGTACATTTCTTTTACGACACGACATTGACACAGGAGATATCATAAAACAAGAAAGTGTAGCAATAGAACCCAATGATAATGCTGGCACCATACACGACAAACTAATGTGGCGTGCTTCAGATACGGCTGAGCTGTTTTTTGATGATGTTTGTGTGGGCGATGAGAATATTTTGGGGAAAATAGGCGAGGGGTCGCACATCATGCTTGCCACCCTTGATTCGGGTCGCCTTTCG
>CALAVC010000251.1 GCA_937892095.1 uncultured Bacteroidales bacterium
CTCCGCAAGTCTTGCCATCTGCAGTAACGAGTTGGACCCATTCGCAGTCTTTATACTTGCGTTTGCGAACGTGTGCCCAAATAATTTCGGTGGCTACGTAGGCAAACATGATGGTCATAATGGTGTAGCCCGAAATCCAGAGCGCTGCACGAGTGTCTGGGTAAACATAGGCGTAAGCATAGAGTAGTGTGGCTATTATTGCCCAAATCACCATGCGGACCGCACTTCGTTCCATAAGGTACACGACATACGGATTGCTCAGACTATATGGGTTTATTTTGCCCATTAGCGAGCGTAACAATCCGAGTCGGGGAATGAGCGTTAGCGACAAGAATGCCGTAAAGATTAGCGACGTAACGAGCGGGCGAAGACCATCGCTCTGTTTTGCCAAAACTATGTCGGTTATGCCGAACAGTGCAATGAGCAAAATGTCGCTTATGAGTTCTGTTTTGTTGAGCGAGCCACATGCGCGCCTGCTCCACATGGCCGATATGAAAGTAAACGTTATGCTTAGTACGATTGCCCACTCTGCTCCGAGTAGTTGCTCGGCAATGAAGTAGACTGCAATCGGTAATATGAGCATAACAACTTTCATTGGGAAGTATCTCTAAAGAAGTTTTTCGAGTTCTTGGACTTTTTGCTTGTTGTCCAGCCTACGATAGATATTTATTAGGTAGCGAACGTTATTTTTGTTGTCGGGCTCCGCTTTGCGAAGTCTTTCAAAGTAGTCCCTGCTTTGTTTATACATAGGCGTTATGACCCTTTTTAGGTCGCGCGACATGTAGGCATACGCAGCTTGTGTCTTATTTTTGTTGTAGTCGTCCATTGTCTTTTTATATTTGCTTTCGGCATTGTTGTATGTGCTTACTGCCATATAGTTTAGTGCGACCACATCGTTAGGATTATCTTTTAGTGCTTCGCGACAGAGCGTTGTCGCTTCTTTGTCGTCAACTTCTTTGCGCACCATGTTAAAGTACGTCCCAAAGAGTTTTGTTTTGTCCGCCGTTTCTGTCAGGTGGGTATATATCGACTTTAGCTTGCTATTGTTCGTCTTGGCATAATGCCGTGCAAGCAAGCTATATGTTGGCTGTTCACCCAATATCTTTTCGATAAATAGTGCAGTGTTTTGCTCGGCCAGTTCTGCTCTTTCGCTGTCTTTGCCCAGAGCGCACAGACTTTTGTTGAGTGCTGTTAGTTTAAGCGTGTCGTTGGTCGATAGGTAGTGCCGTCCCCATGCTCGTGCTATGCTGTCGTGGTCTGTTTTACTGGCCGATATTGTTGCAAGTCTATACGTTACGCTATCCCACTCTTGTCTGCTCTCCATTTGAGTATATCGGTCGTAGGCTGTGGTGTAGTCTGCGTTAGTGGCAAACTTGTTGGCTTCGGCAATGAGCTTTGCCGTTGCCGTTAGTTTGTTGCCAGCGCACGAGTAGAGCAAAAGCGATGATGTAAGAGCTACTATGACTCGGTGAGTGAATCTTTTGATTTTCATTAGTTATTTGTCGTCTTCTTCGCTTTCGCCATAACCATAGCCGTAGCCATATCCGTACTTTTTGCCGTAGCCATACTTGCCATAACCATAGCGTCCATATTTGCCATAGCTACCTCCGTAGCCGTAGCCGTAGCCATATCGACTCTTTTTGCTGTTGATGTCGTTTATGATGATGTTCACGTTCTCTATGCCGTTGTCTTTCAGCATTCCGAGCGAATATTTCATGGCATCTTTTTCGGTGTAGTCTTGTCGGACAACGAAGAGGAGCGCGTCTGCCCACTTGGCAATCTGTAAGGCATCGGTTACGAGTCCGAGTGGTGGCGTGTCGATGATTATTACGTCGTATTGCTCCTGCATCAATTTCATCATGTCGCTACATTCGGAGCTTAATATCAGTTCCGAAGGATTGGGTGGTATGGTGCCAGAGCCCACTACGTCAAGACTTTCAGTGTGTGTTATGATGTCTTGCAATGCGCAGTTGCCTATCAAGTAGTCGCTTATGCCTTGCTTTTTGTTGATGTCGAATATTTTGTTCAGACCTGGTTTGCGTAGGTCGAAACCGAGCAAAACGGTTCTCTTGCCAGCTATGGCATATACCGATGCAAGGTTGAGCGCAGTAAACGTCTTTCCGTCCGATGGCATCGACGAACTGACAGCAAGAATGATTTTCTCTTTGCCTTGCGTTATGAAGTCGAGTCGTATGCGCAGACGGCGAAATTCCTCGGCAACATACGAGCGAGGGCGTTTGAGCACTATTTGATTCTCTTCTGCCGACGAGTTTGGTATTTCGCCCAGTATGCTCTTCTTTGTTTCTTTTGTTACGTCGTATTGCGTGCGAACCTTGCTGTCTATTACTTGCCGTAGCAAGATTAGGATTAGGGGCAAGACTAGTGCCGCGACAACTGCATACAGCTGATTCTGTTTTTTGTTGGGCGACACGATGGCAACGGTTCTTGCTTCGTCGAGCATTTGGTGGTCGGCAACATTAGATGCTTTTTGTATCTGTGCTTCCGACAATTTGCGCATAAGAAAGTTATACACGTCTGTGTTCAGTGTGTACATTCTGTCGATACCCAAAAGTTGACGTTCGGCTTCGGGCAAACCCATCAGTTGCGAATAGTACGAACTGAGCTTTTTGTCTATTTCGTCAATCTTTTCTTGTGTCTGTACGCGCTGGCTTTCGAGGCTACTGAGTAGTGTGTTGCGTGCAATGTGTAGACGCACCATTATGTTGTTGTAGGCTGGGTTTCCTTCGGAGCCACCCAATTGAGTTAATTTTTGCTTTTCGGTGTTTAGGCTAAGTATTTTGTTCAGTTGTTCGGTTATGATTGGTGTGTTGTTGGTTGAGAAGGTGGCAGGTGCAATTACGCCCGAAAGTACCGTGTCGTTTTTGAAGTAATTGGTCAGGTAGTTATAGTATTCCATAACTACATCGTAGCCTTTCTTTTCTTTTTCGTACACTTTTATTTCGTCAGATAGCTTGGCACCTTTCTCCGATATGTTGTTCTGAATGCCGTTGACGACCCTAAATCTGCTAAGTTCAGAGCCAATCCTATGCAGGGTGTCTTGTATGCCCATAAGCTGTTTTTCTATGAAGCGAATGGTGTTTTCCGACACTCTGTTTTTTTGGTTAAGGTTGTCGTCAATGTAGTATTGCATGAGTGTGTTGAGGAACAACTTATTTTTGTTCTGGTTGGTCCCGTTGACCGAGAGTTTTACTATTGTCGACGAACCCACCGCGTCGCCAAGCACTTTTAGTGAACTTGTGAACGTGCTAACAAGCGATTCGTTGGGTGTGAGCCTTACGTAATATTCACTTCTCGTCTTGCTGGGCGAGACAATCGAGAATGCACACCACGAGGTTATGATGGGCTCTCCGTAGAAGAACGACCCTTCGTACGATATTTTCTCTACAATGTCGGCATGCTCTTCGGTCGAGAAATTATACAATTGTATCTTTTCTCCTTTTATGCTCAGGCTGAAAGAGTTGTCGTCTATGGGTGTTATGTATATGTTTGTGTTGATTGGTTGTGCATGCGTAGAATCCATTATGAGTATTAGCTCATTGCACGGAAACATTTCTGTATTTTTGATGTTGCCAATGTGATAGTAGGAGACATTTATGCCCATTTTTTTTATCACATTGCTAATCAAAGCCCTCGAATTAAGTATTCCGAGTTGATTGTCGAAATTGGTATATGTCTGTCCCAACGTTACGCCAGCCGTCATGTCGTATGTTTTTTTCGTGTCGGCCGATATGATGAGCGACGCTTCGGTGGCGTATATTGGTTTTGTGTATTTATTGTAGAGGTTGGCGGCAAACAGAGCCACAATTACAGATATGACGAATAGCCACCAATAGTGTACAACGTCGGATAATAGCTTCTTAAAGTCGATAAAGTCGAACAATCTACCGTCTTCGGATGACGCTGGCAAATCGAATATACTACCTGTATTTTGAGGTTTGTCCATTATGTTTTGTATGGCTATTTCTTACTAATGCTTATTATGACTGCAATGAGCGACAGTAGTGAGGTAAAGAGACCAAAGGTCATCGTCTCGCCCCAACCGAACATCTTATACCACATTGGCCGGACGTAGAGAACGTCGTTGGGGTACACGTAGTAATATTCCGATTCTATTGTGGCTCCTTGCGACATGTCTATGTTGTGCACCCTTACTTTGCCGTCCGTGCCTTTGCGGAAGAGCTTTACTTCGTTTCGCTTGGCATACGACGTAAAGCCACCAGCTTCGGCCAAGGCTTCGAAGATGGTTACTTGGTCGCGTTGCATTATGTACTGGTTTTGTTTGTTTACTTCGCCAAGTACTGAGATGGTGTTTGTGGACAGTCGGCAGACAAGGGTGAAGTTGGTTGTCAACTTCGATATGGCTTGTGATATTTTTTCTTTTGCCTCTTGTACGGTGCAACCAGTCAGGTCTATCTTGCCTACTATCGGGAAGTCTATTCTGCAACTGTCGTCAAGCCCATAGTACATAAACCTCGTGTTCTGAGTTCCGCTACCGATTTGTGTCGTATTCTGAATTGGGTTGAAGAATTGGGTTAGCTGTTCGTCGTCGGGCGATGTTACACGAAGGAATAGGTAGTCGTTGGGCTGTAAGATATATTTTTCGGTTATTTGCGCCACGGGAGTGTATTCACTCTGATTTTCTATGGCATCGCGCATCAGTATTATTTTGCGTTGCGGTATGCACGACGAGAATAGCAAAGAACAGAAGCAAACAAGGGTCAGTATTATGTGTCTATGTCTTGTCATTCTTTGTGAGGTGATGTTGTTGTGTTTGATTTGTGCTATTATTTTCGGAGCCATTTGGCTAAGTGTCCGTCGAGTAGTATGAGGAAAAGTATTAGGTTGATAAACCAAATTATGAGCACGTCGAATATGAATGTGTCTATTCTGTTGCCCATGAAGTTTTTGGTCGGGGTGAAGAGTGGCGCGCTGAACGAAGTCTTTACGTCTTGGAATATTTGGTCGGTGCGATGAAGCAGTCTACCGTCATATTCTGCTATTACTTCGGACATTATGCCTGTCGGGCTTGTAACGAAATCTTCGATGCTTTTGTTGTGGAACATATGTTTTAGACTATCTAATTGCGAAGACAAGTATTCTTTCTTGAACTGGTCGAGAGAGTAGTCTACTTTGTTGTAGAGTCTGACGTTGCGAAGCCTTATCTCTTCAAGATATTTCTCTACTATGTTGTAGGCTGCAGTGCCAAATAGTCCGGCTTCGAAGAATTCTCTGTCAGGTGGTGTCAAGTCTGGATATTCGGGTGCATGTTCGTTTATTTCGGCAAGTACGAGGTTGAGTATTTGCTGTTGTTTGTCTGGGTCGTAGTTTGGGTCGGCTGTGTTTCTGCTGACTCGACCTAAGTAGGTCTTCATCGTTGGCACCCAGTAGTCTTTGTTGTAGCTATACTTGCTTTTGGCAACGTCGTAGGGGTAGAAGAGTCGCTCGTAGTCGTTGAACATGAATTGGTTGACAATGAGGGCTTCGAAAGCCCATCGGGCTACAATGACTTGTCCGTAGGGTGGGACGCCATCTACTTGGCTCAGGTCGGGGTTCATTTTGTCGAACTTGACAAAGACTCCGCTCAGGATGAGCTGTGGGATGACCATAAACGGGATAAGGATGTAGATGTTTATGGTTTTCTTCATCATGTCCGATAGGTTCATACCGAGCAAGTTGGCCGAGAAGGCAACCGAGAACAGTACAAGCCAATATTCGCCAAACATGTTTTTTATGCCCATAATGGCGTTAGCCACAAGGACGAATAGGCTCATCTGTACGGCAGAAAGAATTAGACTTTGCGAAACTTTTGAGACTATGTAGCTATATCGGCTAAGGTTGAGAAATTGTTCTCGTTTGAGTGTTTGGCGGTCCTGAATTATTTCTTCGGCACTTACGGTAAGTCCTATAAAGAACGCAACGATGACGGCAACTACCAAGTAGACGGGCATGTTCTCGTTATCGTAGAACGTGTAGCCTTTGTCGTTTGTTACGTCGTAGTAGCGCAAGAGTAGCGACAAGAAGAGTGCCATTGTGGGAGCTTCGAGCAAGTTGAGCAACACGTATTGCATGTTGGCTGCTTTGGTGCGCACGTCGCGTATAAAGTATAGCCATACTTGCTTTATTTTCCCGGGGGTTTTGAATGTTATGGGAGGGAGTGGTTCTGGGTCGCCCACATAAAATATGTCTATTGATCCCCAACTAAATTTTTCGTACCATTCTTCGGGCGATACGCGTCGGACTCCAGTGTTGTTGCCATACTCGTCTATGATGGGTTGGCTGACGATGTTGAGGATTTGCTCTACGTTGATGTTGCCACACCGACGGCACTCTACTTCTGTTCCTGAGAGCAAGTGCAGGTGCATTCGGAAGTAGCTAAGGCATTCTACGGGGTTGCCGTCGTAGATGAGGTAGCCGCCAGTGTCGAGAAGTAGTAGTTGGTCGAACATTTTAAATATGTCCGACGATGGTTGGTGTATGACAACGAAGACGAGTTTACCTTGAATGGTGAGGTCTTTTAGAATCGAGATTATGGCTTCAGAGTCGTGCGATGAGAGGCCCGAGGTGGGTTCGTCGAGTATGAGTATGGCTGGTTCGCGAATGAGTTCGAGGGCTATGTTGAGCCTTTTGCGTTGTCCGCCACTGATTTTCTTGTTGAGAGGCGAGCCTACCTTGAGGTCTTTGACGGCGTACAGGCCGAGCAGTCGGAGTAGTTTGTCTATTTTCTCTTTTATGGCGACTTCGGACAAGTTGTCGAAGCTCATGCGAGCGTTATAGTACAGGTTTTGGTAGACTGTGAGGTCTTCGATGAGAATGTCGTCTTGCGTAACGAATCCGATGAGACCTTTTATGGCTTCTTTGTCTTCGTAGATGTCTATGTTGTTGACAAAGACGTTGCCCGTTTCGGGTTTTCCAAGGCCTGCGATGACGTTGGCGAGAGTGCTCTTGCCAGAGCCCGAGACGCCCATTATGCCCACGAGTCGTCCGGAGTGAGACTCAAACGACAGTCCGTGAATGCCGATTGTGTTCTTGTTGAATTTGTAGATGATGTTGCGTGCTTCGACTGTTATGGGGATTGCGTCGTTGTGTATGAAGCAACGCATCATGCTATAGTAGAAGATGGGCGACGAGACTCCATTGCGTATGCTATCGCCGCTCTGCATGATGTAGACTTTGTCTTCTTCTATTGCATTGCCATTAAATTCAACGTGCTGATTGCCATTGTATTTGAAGAGGAAGATGTTGACGGCTGGTAAGATTACGAAGTGTATTTCGCCGTCGAGGTCTTCCCAATATATATGTTGAGGTTCTTGTATTTCTTCGCAGTTTTCTTTGCCCGAGAAAACTATTCTTTCGCCAACGCTTTGCGTGTTGAGGATGAAGTTGCGTATGACGTCGAACTCATCTTTGTTGATGTTGAATTTGTCGGCAACTATGTCGTTGATAAACCCTTGCTCGACGTAGGATGTTCGTCCTGTTGCAAGGTATTTGTAGAGTTGAACGATTACGATATATTTTTGGAAAAGCGAAAGGTCTTTGTTGATCTCGACAGCTATGCGTGTTATGCGCGAGGTTATGCGCGAGATTATTTTGTATTGGTTTTCGCTTCGCTGGTTGTGTCGGACGTTTTGTCGGTAATATTCGTCGAATTTGCTTATGTATTTGGCTGCGAGTTCGCTGTTTAGTTGGTTCACAAGAAACTTATAGACCACCATTCGTCGCTCACTTATGTCTTGTGAGTTACGCACGGAGGCAATAACAGCAAAAAGCTGCACGAGCGCTTCGAGAATACTATCGCTCATTGGCTACAAGCTTATGTGTATGGCACGCACCCCAAGTTTTTTTGTTGTGGGGTGCAAAGGCAATTTTTTATTTAGACTCTTCGTTGAGGCGGAAGCCTGTCATGACAATGGCAAAGCCCGATGCTGCTTGTGATTCGTCGAGTTTGGCTTCGACGATGCAGTCGAGGTAGCCATCGACAGCAAAGTCCCAATAGGGTGCATTTTCGTAGTCTTTGCTGGTGAAGAGCAAGTTGTGGTCTGTGTCGTAGACCGAGAAAATTAGGTAGTTTTTGTTTGTGTTGCCGACTGCTATTCGATAGGTTGTGCCAGAGAATAGTGTGGTGTGGAATTCGGCTACTTCGTCGCCTGTGAGGAGAGCTTTGAAGGGGCGTCCTGTGATGATGTATGGGTGTTTGAAGTAGGCTTTGCAAGCGTCTTCGGCAGCTTCGGCTTGGCTGTTCATCTGTATGGGCAGAGCAGATGCGAGCGCAACAAATATAGCGGTGAGTGTATTTTTTAACTTCATAGTTAAATATATACTAATTTATATTTTTGGTGGTTAAAGGTATAAAAAGTGTATTGAACAGCCAACTTTTTGTAGTTTTTAGTTGTTGGTGGCTTGGGGTAGTTCGAGGAAGTTTAGGTATTCTTCAATGTTTTCGTTGTAGGCACGTGCGGGTTTTAGTGGGATGCCATTGGCGTCTGTTATGACGTAGAATGGTTGGGCGTTGGCACCGAAGCGGTGTCGTTGGAGGTAGCTCCACTTGTCGCCAATGGTGTTTAGTGTCCGATTTTGTCCATCTTCGACAATGTCGATTGGGGAGGGTAGTGGTGTTTTGTCGTCAACGTAGAGCGAGACGAGTATGTATTGCGAAGAGAGTATTTGTGCTACGCGAGGGTCGGTCCACACGGCAGCTTCCATTTTGCGGCAGTTGACGCAGCCGTAGCCTGTGAAGTCGATAAGGACAGGTTTGTTTTGTGAGCGTGCAAGGGCGAGGCCTTGTTCGTAGTCGGTGGCGTGTGGCGAGATGGCTGTTTGCGAGAGTCTAAAGTCTTGTGTGTTGATAGGTGGAGTGAAGGCACTTATGGCACGCAGTGGTGCGCCGAACATGCCCGGCGTTAGGTAGACGACGAAGGATAGTGTGATTAGTCCGCAGATGAGTCGTGGAATGCTTACGGGCGTGTTGTTGTTGTAGGAGTGTGGTAGGTGGATTATGCCGAGAAGATAGGCAGTCAGGAGCGAGAAAATGGCAATCCAAAGGGCGATGAATGCTTCGCGTGGGAGGATGTTCCAGCCGTAGGCCATGTCGGCAACGGAAAGAAATTTGAGGGCGAAGGCGAGTTCTAAGAATCCAAGAAATACTTTGATGGTTGTCATCCAATTGCCTGAGCGAGGCAATGATTTGAGTAGGTTGGGAAAGAGAGCCAGAAGGGAAAAGGGGATGGCAAGAGCGAGAGCAAAACCAAGCATACCGAAAAAGGGTGCGGCTAAGCCTTGTGTGCTGACGGCTACGAGTAGTACTCCGATGATTGGCCCTGTGCAAGAAAATGAGACTACGGCGAGTGTGAAAGCCATGAAGATTATGCTGAGATAGCCAGTGGTGTTTTCGCTACGTGCGTTTAGGCTATTGGCCCAAGATGAGGGTAGCGAGAGTTCGAAAGCTCCGAGGAAAGATATGCCGAAAACGGTGAGCAGGAGAAATAGAAATATGTTGAAGACTGCGTTGGTCGAGAGGGCATTGAGAGCATTGGGACCGTAGAGTAGCGTCAGTAGTAGACCGAGCGAGAGGTATATGAGTATTATTGCGCTACCGTAGGCAAGGGCATCGGCTAATGCGCCTTTGCGGCTTTTGTTTCGACGGATAAAAAAACCTGCTGTCATGGGGATTATGGGCCATACGCAAGGAGTGAGGATGGCAAGTAGACCTCCGAGAAGACCTTCGAGGAATATGACGAACCATGAGGTTTGCGCTGTCGGTTGGCTATTGTCGAGGGCAGACAGCTTATCGACTGCTGACGCCCATAGTGGGTTCTTGTCTGGTGTAAGTGTGTCGACAGAGTCTTTGATTAGTGAGCGTGTGGTTTCTGTTGGAGTTTGTGAGGTTGTGGGAACTTTTGTGTTGGTTTGTTTTTTTACCACAACTTTTCCTGTGTTGGAAAAGTGCATGCGTTGTGGTGGTAGGCATGCTGTTTGGCTACAAGCCCCGTATTCTACGTAGCAATCTATTTCGTAGGTCGAATTTGTGAATGAGATTGTTTGGGAGAATGTTACATTGTCTTCGTAATACTTAAGATTAGTGCCGAACATCTCATCGTATTTCTCGATGGCATTGCCTTTGGCTTTGAGCGGACCTTTCGGAGTTATGCCATTATCCTTGTCGAAGGTTATGGTAGCAACAATTGGTCCGGCATCGGAGTCAATGTCGGGCGCATAGATGTGCCAACCCTTTTCTATTGAGGCTGAGAACTCGATGTCGGCAGTCCCATTGTCGTGGTCGATTAGGCGTGCCGAATATTTGACGGGCTCAAATATTTGTGCGCTCAGAATTGTGGGAAGAAGAGTGAGTAGGATTGTATATAATAGTTTATGGAGTAGCACGTTAGAGTTGTTTTTTGATGAATAGGTGTAACTTGTGTGTTTTTTGAGCAATGGCGTATTTGCTTAGTACACCCGGTCCGCAAGAGCCGTTGCCTATGCCGAGTGTGGCGCAGTCGATATTGAGGTATGTATGTCCGTCGGGAGAGAGTTCGTAGTCGTGTGTGGCATTGGCTATTTGGCTGACGGAGTAGGGTAGGGCAGAGAATGAGAATGGTGTGTCGTGGCAGACTGTAAACGACTTGCCAAAGCCGTAGACGCGTATAAGATTGGAGCCTATATGATTGCCAGAGTCTTGTGGGCGAGGGTAGTGAGTGTACTGACTTGCAATCGAGGCAGTATACCGATTGTATGTAGCGCCTTCGTGTCGGTCGGGGTAGGTGTCTGTTGGTCCGTAGCCAATGTATTCAACAGAGTCGAGACCCTGTGGGAGCGTGAACGTAAGACCTAAACAAGGTAGTGTGGGTAGGTCGCCTATGGGTGTAAAGGTGGCTTCAACTTCGATGTTTTCGATGTCGTAGGAGATTGCGTAATCGACTTCGATATATCCGCTTTTGGCCACGTAGGCATATCGTGCACTCAGAATGGCAGGCTTATCTGGGTCCGACTGTGTAATTTTGAGTGGCATAATGACAGAGTCGCGTAGTGCGTTCATTTGATTGCGTGTCCAATCTTTTGCAATCCAATTGCCGAAGCCTTTATCGTTGTCGAGAGGCGGACGATAGAGGTGTGGAGAGACTGTTGTAAACCAATCTTTGGCAAGCTCCGTCTTGTCGGCACTGACGTTTGTGGCTTTGAGACCAAAGTTTGTTTTTGAAGTAGGAGGAGTTATCTCTTTGCGCAAGACTACGTATCCTGAGTCAGCCCATAGCTTGTTGTGTGCGAGTCGGACAATGGCAATGTGGCGCAAAGTGTATGGCTCGACAATGTCTTCGACCACATAATCGGCGAGATTAGCGTGAGCGTCTTTTGAAACAAGGATTGGTTTGTTTTGCCAAATGACATCGACGGGCGAATAGACAGCTTTAACTTCTTCGTATTTAGAGCCTATTTGTCTATTTGCGTCAACGATCCCTTTTATGCAAAACACTTTTAGATTAGGTTTGTCGCCAAAGTCGCCACCATAGGCCATCATGAGAGTGTCTGTAGGCGATATGTTGACGATTCCACCTTTGGGAATTGGTTTGCCGACAGGCTTCAATATGCCTTCATCAGCCCATTCCCAAATAAAGCCTCCGAGCATGCGTGGGTGGCTGTATATTTCGTCCCAATATTCACGCATGTTGCCAAGAGCATTGCCCATTGCGTGGGCGTATTCACTGGTGAGTACAGGTCTATTATCTGACTTGTCAAGTGCAATGGATAAAAGTCGTTCCCAACGAGCATTTTCGGGGCGTTCCATATCGGCATCTTGTACGCCAGGGTTTAGATAGGCATCTTGTGTGCGTGGGTAGAAGCGACTAATGACATCGACGTAAGAGGGGTCGAGACACTTGATTTTTGTTCCATCGGGAAGTTCGCGAGAGCCTTGTGCGCCTTCGTAGTGAACAAAACGAGTGGGGTCGTATTCATGAATCCAAGCTGCGGTAAGTGCAAAGTTGCTACCCCAACCAGCCTCGTTGCCAAGAGATCGGAAGAGCGTCGTGTAGGGAAAGAGTGTAGATCTC
>CALAVC010000252.1 GCA_937892095.1 uncultured Bacteroidales bacterium
ATCCCCAATCCCCAATCCCCAATCCCCATTTAAATTTATAAATTATAAAAAATAATGAATTTATATAAATTAAATTAATTAATAACTTTTAATTTAACTCATTAAATATAATAAATATAAATTATTTCATATTATATTCATTCATAAATTAAATTTATTCTTTATTATTAAATATATTAATTTAAAAATATAATTATAAGTGTAATATCATCAATAACTTCTTCCTCCATAATCCATCTTTTAGAACTTTCTTTATAAAGATAACTTAGAGCACCATCAATGTCATCTTTTAAATAATAATCTTTTACTATATTGACACACTCATCACTTGAGATAAACTCCCATATACCGTCACTCCCCAATAATATAAATTTATCTTCATGAACAAAATTATAATCAAAAATTTCAGGTTCTGCTATAACTCCAACAGTATGAGCAATTTCATCTCCAAAACTTCTAGACATTGCCAAACCAGGTACCTCCTCGTCCTTTAGCCATACCCTTTCGGGGCCGACAAATTCCCCATCTTCATCTTTATAACTTTCAACTCTTCCCCCTGCATCTATAATTCTTTTATTTTCATCTGCCTCATTTGGTTTATGATCTCTTGTTAAATTTTTTGCACTCCAATTTTTTCCATCAAATTTTCCTAAAACACATCTACTATCACCGACATTTGCACTAATTAATCTTTCTGGGGTATAAATTAATGTTGTGCATGTTGAACCAGAGAAGGTACTATCTACTCTATCATCATTAGCTAAATTATTATCAGTAGTTACAAAAATTTGTGATGTTATTCTAGATAATTCATCAAATTTAGCATTATTTAAATCAGTAATTTTCAATTTTAGTAAACAATTGTTTAAATTTTGGGGAAGATTGTTAACAAGGTAGCCACTTACATCTTGGCCAAACATTCCATGCCCATCACAGACACCTAAAAATACATTGGAAGGATTGTCTGTAAAATTTTTGTAGATAAAAAAATTATCCTGATTTGTCTTTTTGACACCAGGACCAGCAAAGCCTTTTTTGCAAATACTTTCAATTCTTATTATTCTCTTCTGTTCTCTGTCTGTTGATTTAAAAGGGGAAACATTATTATTTTCTCCAACTTTTTCTTCCAAATGTTTTTTGATAAAGTCTGGGCTTATATCCAATTGACTTTTTGATTGATTCATTTTTCTTCTATTATCTGCTTCTTTTTGTATTTTTTCTTCTTCTTCTTCTTCCTCTTTTTTCTTTTTCTCTTCTTCTTCTTTTTTGTTTTTCTCTTCTTCTTCTTTTTTCTTTTTCTCTTCTTCTACTTTTTTCTTTTTCTCTTCTTCTTCTTTTTTCTTTTTTTCTTCTTCTTCTTTTTCTTTCCTTTTTTGCTCTTCTTCTTTTTCTTTATTTTTTTCATCTTCTTTCTTTTTAGCATCATCTTTTATTTTTTTCTTTTCTTCTTCTTCCTTTTTATTTTTGTCCTCATTTGGTTTTTCTTCTTTTTTTGTCTTTTGAGTTTTTATTTCTTCCTTTTTAGGCTTAACTACATTTTTTAATCCATGGGAGCCTCTTCTCTTATTATTTGCATTTTGATCTTCTTTTTCTTTATTAAATTTACTTATATTCTTTTTATTGTCAATATTAGGGCTTTTGAATTCAAATTTATTTTTTATTTTTGATTCATTTCCATTTGGTGCATTTGATTTTACATCTTTGCTATTATCTTCTTTATTATTGTTATTAGATGGCTTATTTTGATTATTAAGACTAAGGTTATTATTTGAATTAGCAATGCTCGAATTATTTGAATTTGGTTTATTTTTTATTGAAATATTTTTATTTTTTTCTACAGAAGAAGAATTCAAATGATTTTTTGATCTAAGAGTTTTATTTTTCTTAATTTCATTAATTACACTTTCTTTTTTGTTGTTTATTTTTCTGTTTTCGACTGAATAATTTAAAATTGCATTTTGTTTTTTGTTGAGCATTTCACGGTTTATTGTGGGGGAAAAAGTATTTCTTTTTTTTCCGACCTTTTTAGTAAGTTTAATTCCTTTAACATTACTATGGATAGGATTTATAGGTATAGTAGTATTTTTACTTTCTACAATCAAGTCTTCAACGGAAATGTTTTTTTGTTCAACTACACTTTTATTATTTTCATTTTTTTTGGGATGAAACCCAGTTGCCGTTAAGCTGAAATTATTTTTATTATTATTAGGTTTCTTTTTGTTCTTATATTTAAACTCTTTAATGCCAATATTGGCAGATTGTATTCTTACATTGAATGATTCTTTCTTTTTAGGCTGCTTAATACTATTAATTTTGCTATTTTTTGAATCCCGAAGTATTAAGCTATTATTTTTTAGATCATCTTTTTTGATACTTATGGGGTTCTTTTTACCAACACTTCTGTTTTTTATTCCATTTATAGATCTAGTTCTTTTGCTCATGCTATCGTTATGGGTCATATCTATATTTATATTTATAGATATATTATTATTTATGTTGTAATTATTGTTATTTTGTTGAGCAATACTAATATTTTTATTTGTTCTATTGCTTTTGGTTGCTTCGTGTGGTGGCAACGGCTCGGACGTGTATCTACGTGTCTGTCGTTTCGGTGCGACCGTCAGCGACGACTCTGTCCGCTTTGCCATATATTTACCCGGCAAAGAAAACGTTAGCATTGTCGGCTCTTTCAACGAATGGACACCCAAGCAGATGAATCATCGTGCCGACACTTTTTTCTATTCAATACCTCGTCCCGCAACCGAATACATATATTATCAGTACGTTGTTGACGGCTCGCGTCGCATTGCCGACCCCTACTCGTCAGCCGTCCTCGACCCCGAATACGACTGGGAGCTACCACGCACATCGCGTGTGCGAACGCTTCCGCCATATCCCAGCCGCGAAACTCATGGCTTTGTCAGTGTCGTCAATCTGCTCGATGCGCCTGTGCGCAACTACGAACAAGAATATCACACGCCAAAGCCCGACAACCTAAGCATCTACGAGCTCTGTGTGCGCGACTTCCGTGTCCCCAATGGCGAAATTGGCACTCTCGAAAACGTCGTCCGATATGTCGATTACTTTGTCAATCTTGGTGTAAATGCAGTCGAGCTTATGCCAGTCGCCGAGTTCGAGGGTAACAACTCGTGGGGCTACATGCCCACATTTCCTTTTGCCATCGACAAAGCCTACGGTTCGCCCAGCGACCTCCGACGTCTCGTAAGCAGTCTGCACTCCAAAGGCATTGCCGTCATTCTCGACATCGTGCTCAATCACGTTGCTCCCAGCAGTCCGCTCGTCCAGCTCTATGCCTACGACGACGGCTCTGTTCGTGGCGACAATCCGTGGTGCAATGTCGAACACAATTTTGGCAACGAAGAAGTACATTGGGGTGTCGACCTAAACCACGAAAGCACACACACACAGCGTCTTGTCGATAGCTTGCTTGTCCACTACATCACCCAATATGACGTCGATGGCTTTCGACTCGACTTTACAAAAGGCTTCTCCAACACGTGGCACGACGCCCAGTCCGACCCTTGGGGCAGTGCCTACGACAAGAATCGCATAAAGATTTTGGCCCGCTTGCTCAAAAATGTACGTCGCGTAAAACCCGACGTACTAATGATTTGCGAACATTTGGCCGACGAACACGAAGAACGCGAACTTGCTCAAATGGGCTATATGCTCTGGACCGACCTCAGCTATGCCATGCAGCAAAGTACCATGGGCTATGCCGATGGCGCCGATGCTTCGCACCTCGACTATCGGACGCGAGGCTATCAGTCGCCTCTTGCACTTGGCTATGCCGAAAGTCACGACTGCGAACGACTCATGTATAAGTGCCTCCGATGGGGCAAGCGGTCGGGAGCTTATTCGGTTGCCGACACGACCGAAGCCCTACATCGCATGGCTGCAGCTGCCACCATTCTGTTTTCTGTCCCGGGTCCCAAAATGCTCTGGCAAAATCAAGAAAACGCCTACTACCACTCCATCAACGAAAACGGAAGGCTCGGACAAAAACCTCGTGAAGTAGATTGGGAAAAAGATAAAAGAGTTGCTCGTTTGCGAAAAATATATAAAAAACTACTCCGTTTGCGCACCAAAGACAGCATCTTCCGTACAAAAGACTACGACACTCATCTCGATGGTCTATTCAAATACGTCATCTTGCGTAGCGTCGACCGTAGTGTCATTGCCATTGCCAATTTCGACACTCAGACATCCGATTTTCACCTGCCTCATTCCCCATCTGGCGAGTGGATCGACGCTCTCTCAGGTCGAAGCATAACCACCATGGCCAACGGCAAAGATGTACGCATTGAACCCGGCTGCTCTATGTTGCTAATGACAAAATGAATCGTCACCAATTCAAATACATAAGCCTTTGCGGACTCGCCTCTGCATTGTTTTTCTTCTTACTTTTCGGTTGCACAACTGAGCGTAAAGACGTCGTGCCATATTCTGTGCGTGTGGCCGAAATAGACAGCATAATTCGCACTTGTAAGACCGAAAGTAGTCTCAATGCACTAATCGACACATTCTACCGACAAGAAAACACCCTCGGTCGCATAATCGCCATTCGAGAGCAAGGTCGTCGCTATCGCAACGAATCAAAATTCAACTTAGCCGTCAAGTCTCACTCCAAGTCGCTCGCTCTCGCCGAGAGCATCGGCGACTCCGTCCAGTGTGTCATCAACTACAACAATATCGGAACCGACTACCGACGTATGGGCATTCTCGATGTCGCTTCCGAATTCCACTACAAAGCACTCGACATGTGCCCAGCCGACTCCACAACGCTCAACCTCAAGAATCGTGTTGTAGCCCTCAACGGCCTCGGCAACATCTTTATGCACATCGGCAACTACGAGCAAGCCGACAGCATTTTCCGCCGTGCTTTACGTGGTGAGACTACTCTTGGCTCGTCTGTCGGCATGGCCATCAACTATGCCAACCTTGGCTCAATATATCAATCTACGGGGCGCACCGATAGTGCTTGGTACTACTACCGGCAGAGCATGCGACTCAACAAAATTGCAGGATCCGACCTCGGCGTTGCCCTTTGCCACACCTCCTTTGGCAATCTGCACGAAAGTCGTGCCGAATACGACAATGCCATTGCCGAATATCTCGTAGCCTATGGCATCATGAGCAACTCTTCCGACGAATGGCACGCTCTAACGCCCTGTATTGCGTTGGCTCGCATATACCTCAACCTCGGCAACATCAGCGAAGCAAAACACTATCTTGTCGAAGCTTTAGATATGGCCGAGAGCATCAAGTCGCCCGAACACCTCAGCCAAGTCTATCGGCTATACTATCAGATATATTCAGCCGAGCAAGACAGCAAGAATGCTCTCGTCGCCTACGTCAAGTCGGTCGAATATAACGACTCTGTGGTCAACGTCCGCAAGATAAACGAAATACAAAACTTGCGCATGAGCATTGAGCGGACTCGTCAGCAAGAGCAGCTCTCTCAAATGGAGGCGCATATAACGAGCGAGCGCAACGCCAAGCGACTTGGCTTCACCATTGGCTTTGCCATCATAGTTTTGCTCGTCCTCGTCATTCTGCAAATCGTCCTCTACCTTCGCCACCGCATTGCTCTGGCTCGCAAGCAAGCCGAAGTGCAAGAAGCCAAAAACAGATTCTTTACCAACGTTACGCACGAATTCCGCACGCCACTAACCATAATAAAAGCTGCCGCAGGTGAACTCGGTCAAGATGCTTCTTGCAACGAGCAGACCCTCAGTCGACACACACAAAGCATCTTGAGGCAGTCCGACAACTTGCTCGACCTCGTCAATCAGCTTCTCGACGTTGCCAAGATGACAGCTCTCGACAATCGTCAGCTAACGTGGAATTATGCCAACATCATAGACTTTATAACAGACATCTCCGAAGGCTATCGCGACTATGCCGTCAGCAAAGGCATTCACCTCAACATCGTGCGTCAGGTCGATACCGTCATGATGAATTTTGTGCCAGACTACATTCAGAAGATAGTCCGCAACCTCATCTCCAACGCCATCAAGTTTACCCCGTCCGATGGCTCCATATCTGTCTACCTCAGCACATCCGAGGGTAAGCTATGTCTGTCCGTCTCCGACACTGGCGTTGGCATGAGCAAGGATGTACAAGAGCATATTTTTGAGCCTTTCTATCAAGCATCTTCAAATAGTGGTCAGATTGGCACGGGGCTCGGTCTCTCTGTTGTCAAGCTCGGTGTCGATGCCATGAATGGCACCGTTTCGCTCACCAGTGCCGACGGCAAGGGTTCGCGTTTCGACATCGCCTTTCCAATCAATCAAGTTGTCGCCAACGTCTCTTCCAATGTGCCCACAGTAAGCAAGCCCGCAGAAGATGTCGATGTCAACGAAAAACCAGATATGCCACTTGCCAACCTAACCGACGACGATGTCGACGATGAAACTGCTACGCGTATCCTTATTGTCGAAGACAATCACGAAGTCGCCTACTATATGGCACGTCAGCTCAATAAGTATTATCACATTGCTTTTGCCGACAATGGCATCGACGGCTACGAGAAGGCACAAAAAATAATCCCCGACCTTATCCTTACCGACATCATGATGCCCGGTATCGACGGCTATCAGTTGTGTAAGCAAATTCGAGCCAACGAACTCATATCGCACGTCCCCGTCATTATGGTTACAGCCAAGGTAACGACCGACGACCGCATAAAAGGTATCGAAGTCGGTGCCGATGGCTACATCGAAAAACCATTCAAGACAGACGAACTGCGTCTTCGTGTCGAAAAGCTACTCGAAATGCGTCGTTTGCTCCAAAAGAAATATCGTGGCGAAGATGTGGCTGAAAGTGTCGTCTCGACAGGCGGCGAAACGCAATCCGCTGATGAGCGTCAGATGTTTGGGCAGATAGACAACGACTTCCTACAAAAAGTCCGACAACATATAGTCGACAACATCGACGATGGCGAAATGTCAGCATCTTCTATTGCCAGTGCCTTGTGCCTAACTCGTCACCAGCTCAATCGTAAGGTGCAAGCCATAACTGGTGGCACGACAACCGACCTAATCACAGAAATTAAAATAAGCGTTGCCAAAGACCTTTTGCAAGACGTAACCTTGCCCATAACCGACGTCGGTGTGCGTTGTGGCTTCAACTCGATGGCCTATTTTAGTGCTCTATTCAAAAAAATGACGGGCGTGTCTCCATCGCAGTTCCGCGCCCAAAACGCCCGAAAGAATATCGTTTAAAACAGTGTAGTGATGATTAATCCCGACCTTGTTTGGGGCAATAAAGAACTGCTCTACCGCACCAAAACAGCATTCTTGTCTTCGCACGCCATTCCGCCCGAAAAGGTCTCTGCCGTAGGTCGTTGGGCCGACACCCTCTCACCCGACAACGATTGCATAATGTGTGGCAATATTCAGCGCATAGAGTCTGAGCTATTGCAAAAACTCATCTACCGACATATCCCCATAATTGTTGTCTTTGGCATTGCCATGCCACAAACGTGGACAACCGAATTCTTGCGCGCTGCCGACGCCAAATGTCTTGCAATGGTCTGTTCTGCCTCGCCCACGCAAAACTCGCACTTTATCGACAAAGCCGATGATGCCAGACGACGTAATATGTATATGATTGCCAATGCCGACAACATTGTTGTTGGCTATGCTCGACCATGTGGAAAACTTAGCCAACAACTATGTGGGCTAAGCAATGTTCGCTACCTTTGACCCTATGAAAGACTACGCTGAGCCCACACCCTCCGACAACGAACCCATAGGTAACGAACGTATGTATGCTTTTGCTCGCAAGACGGCAATCCTCATCGCCGATGACTTGTCCGAGTCATACTCTGCCGATGTCTTAAAAGATGCCATCGCCAAGAGTTATCATGGTGTGGGGTGTTTACTATGTGGCATGGATAGTCATGTCGAACTTGCGCTTTGCCACTACATTCTTTCGCTTCGCATACCACTCATCATGGTCAGCTACGAGCCGCTTTGTCGCACGTGGACAACCGAAGTTCTTCACGCCGTTTTCGACCAGCGAGTATTCATAATGTCTCTTGCCGACGAGTTTAATAATTGGACCGACAAGCAAGCTATGCTCCGTTTTCGCAACGGCGTAATGGTTGCCAATTCGACTTCAGCCATCGTATGTGGCTCCAACCCCACCATCTCTGCTCTGCTTGCCCAAGCCGATGAAAAATATTCTATTCTGAACATCTGATAAGAAAAATGACCATCCTTCGCCCCATTCTTGTGGCTCTGCTTTGTCTGTTTTCGTGTGCATCTTTTGCGCAACAAAACGTAGCTCTTTGTCCCGAACGTCCACGACTAATCCTAATCATACTTGTCGACAATCTTAATAATCAGCAACTCGAAATAGTCCGCAGTAGGGTAGGGAGCAAGGGCTTTAATCGCCTTTGTGGCTATGGCACTCAGCTTACCGATGCCTACTATGACGCAGGAGGCAACTTTGTAGGCAAGAACTTAGCCACGCTTTTCACTGGTGCGCCAGCTTCTACACATGGCATCGTCGCTCGTCGTTGGATAGACAGTTTTACGGGCAAGAAAGTCGATGCTGTCTACGGCACATTGCCCGACAATGAGCGTATCGACACCCTTGCCCGTCCCGCCAATGGCTCATTGCTTTGTAGCACCATAGGCAACGAGATTCGCAAGATTTACAACGACCGCGCCAAGATATTCTCAGTCGGTTTCGACCCACAAATGCTCGTCTGGTCAAGCGCCACACTCGGTGGTGAGCCCATCGTTTGGCTCGACCCTCGCTCTGGTCAGATGCGCACAGCCAACGTAACCGACGAAAAAACAATAGGTTGGGTGTCCGACTTTAATTCTAAGAACATTGCCGACATCTATCGCCAAAAAACGTGGGCTCCAAGCAAAGACATAACCACATATCATCAATATCGCTTCTTTCCCGAGACGCAGACCAACGCAAAGTTCTACTACCCACTAACCGAAAGTAGTCCTCTTCGCTACTCTGCCGTCTGTGGTTCACCCTATGGCAATAGCCTTATTCGCGATGTGGCTGCGGCTGCCATAGCCTTCGAAGAAATGGGCCGAGACGACATACCCGACCTACTAACCATTCAGTTTACTGCTCAACCTTCAAAGGGCAATAAAATGCAACCCCTCGACCCAGAGACTGAAGACCTCCTGATGGGGCTCAACGAAAACATTGCTTCGCTCCTTCAAATGATAGACTCTACCATCGGCATGGATAACACTCTTGTACTCCTCACCGCAGCACAAGGTGCCTACGATGTCGCTGCCACGTCGTCTGCCCATTGGAGCGAACGCGGGTTCGTCAGCATGCGACGTGCCACAGCTCTGCTCAACCTATATCTAATGGCCCTGCACGGACAAGAGGCTTGGGTCAAAAACTATGCTCCCGGCTCTGTCTATCTCGACCGCGAACTTGCCGAAAAAAAGAAAGTAAATTTTGACACACTTCTTAGTCAAAGTACCGATTTCCTTGTGCAAGTAAAAGGCATTGGCAATGCTATTGCAGCTCGTCATCTCAACAAAATTACAAGCCATTCGCCAGTCGTCGACGCCATGCGTCGCAACTATCACCCCAAACGTTCAGGCGACATCCTTGTATATCTCGAACCCGGTTGGGCCGAAGAGTACGAAGACGGCACTCGACTTACGCAACTCTGGAATGGGGAGTTTGTCCCTCTCGTATTTTATGGCTGGAAGGTGCCACGCGCCACTATCTATGCACGCCACAATATGGCCGATGTCGCCCCCACCATCTGTTCTTTTATGCGCATAGGACAACCCAATGGTTGTAGTGGACAGCCAATCCCCATTGTCGACTACAAAGCCTCCGATAACATAAAAACATCTCGTTAAAAATGAAAACCTACGACATCGTACTTTCCATAGCTGGTAGCGACCCAAGTGGTGGCGCTGGCATTCAAGCCGACATAAAAGCCATCTCTGCCAATGGCGCCTACGCCGCCACGGCCATCACCTCTGTTGTCAACGAAAACACGCAAAAAGTCTACGGCGTACACAATGTCCCCGTCGATTTTGTTGAGGGACAAATACGTGCGGTCTTCGACGACCTCAATGTCAAGATCGGAAGAGCGTCGTGTAGGGAAAGAGTGTAGATCTCGGTGGTCGCCG
>CALAVC010000253.1 GCA_937892095.1 uncultured Bacteroidales bacterium
GTTGATGAAGAAAAACTAATTATTGAAGATAATTCTCATTCTACTGATGAAAATTTTTATTATTCAATGCCGATAGCTTTATCATATAATCCTAAAATGATTTATATTGTTTCTTCTAATGAACATTTTACTTATTATAAATTTAATCCATTAAAACAAGCAACTGATCATTTAAATAAAATAAGTAAAGATAATGATAAGGAGTGCAAAGACGAAGTTATACCAAAACCCGGTGAAATCGGAGAACGTTGTTACAAAACCACTTGCATTGTCTTGACTTACAAAGGTAACGGGCAAGAACATAAGAGCTTGTGCAAAGATTATAGGCATAACATTTGCAGCATTGAGCTTCAATGGTATGTACTGACGAACACCGCCATATTGCTTATTTCCCTCGATTTTCTTGGCATAGTTTACGGGTATGCGACGCGTAGCTTGTACGAGCGCAATGCTACCAACGAACACAAAGAACAAGAACAAAAATTCGAGTAGAAGTGCAACAGGACCACCAGTTGTATTAGCTGCGAACTTAGACATTATTTCGTCCCAAAGTGCTTTGGGCAAACGGGCTATAATGCCTATCATAATGATAAGCGAAATGCCGTTGCCTATGCCACGATCGGTAATGCGTTCGCCAAGCCACATGACAAACATTGTGCCACCCGTAAGAATAAGCGTACTGGCTACATTAAAAAAAGAATGATCCATTACAACAGCGTTGGGAGCTGTGTAATAGAGGTTAGCAATGTAGGCAGGAGCTTGAATAATGAGGATAGCAACAGTGAGCCAGCGGATTATTTGGTTCATTTTATTGCGTCCACTTTCGCCATCACGTTGGAGACGTTGGAAATAGGGTATGACTATACCAAGTAGCTGAACGACGATAGAAGCGGAGATATAGGGCATGATGCCAAGTCCGAGGACAGAGGCATGGGAGAATGCACCACCGGAGAACATGTCGAGCAAACTGAGGACACCCTTAGATGTCTGCTGACCGAGGGCTTCGAGTGCCTGTGGGTCAACACCGGGGAGCACGACGAAACATCCTAAACGATAAACCAACAGGAATCCTAACGTTGTTAGGATCCTGTTTTTTAGTTCATCTATTTTCCAGATGTTCTGTAGTGTCTCTACTAACTTAATTTTCATTTGTTAGATTATTTCGACAGAACCACCGAGAGCTTCGATAGCTTCTTTGGCTTTACCAGAGAAAGCATTAGCCTTGACGACAAGCTTAGCGGACAACGAACCACCAGCAAGAATCTTGACGAGATTATTACCTTTAGCGATACCATACTGAGCGAGTACTTCGGGAGTAATGGTATCTACCTTTGCCTTATCTGCAAGTTCTTGAAGAGTTGATAGGTTGATAGCCTTGTATTCTACGCGATTGATGCTCTTGAAGCCAAACTTAGGCAAGCGACGTTGGAGAGGCATTTGACCGCCTTCGAAGCCGAACTTATTCTTATAGCCAGAGCGAGACTTTGCACCTTTGCTACCGCGAGTAGACGTGCCGCCACGTCCGGAGCCTTCGCCTCTACCGAGACGTTTATCGTGATGATTGGCACCGTATGCGGGTTTCAGATTACTTAAATCCATGAGAACTTGTTAATTATTTTTCAACTTGTTCGACATTGACAAGGTGACGAACACGGTCAACCATGCCTTGGATAGCTGGGGTATCCTCCTTAACAACGGAGTGATTGAGCTTGTGGATACCGAGAGCAACGAGCACTTTGCGCTGATGTTCGGGGCTATTGATGACGCTCTTAACCTGAGTGATTTTTATTTTTGCCATTGTACTTCAGGATTATCCGTTGAACACTTTGTCGAGAGATACGCCACGTTGTTGGGCTATTGTGTAGGCATCGCGAAGTTCTGCGAGCGCGTAGATAGTAGCCTTAACGAGGTTGTGAGGGTTGGAAGAGCCCTTGGACTTTGCGAGGATGTCGGTAACACCAACGGTTTCGAGAACTGCACGCATTGCACCACCACAAGTAAGACCAGTACCATGAGATGCGGGCTTCATGAAGACCTTTGCACCACCGAAACTATAATATTGCTCGTGAGGGAGTGTACCATGAATGAGAGGAATCTTGATAAGATTCTTTTTGGCAGCTTCGGTTGCCTTTGAGATGGCAGCAGTTACTTCTCCAGCCTTACCGAGTCCCATACCGATGACACCCTTGCCGTCACCGACGACAACGATAGCAGCGAAACTGAACGCACGACCACCTTTGGTTACTTTGACAACACGGTTGATGGCCACCAGACGATCTTGGAGTTCGATGTCGGCAGTATTTCTTACTCTATTTATATTTTCAGCCATCGGAGATTAGAATTTGAGACCGGCTTCGCGAGCTGCATCAGCCAATTGTTTTACACGTCCGTGATATAGGTAACCATTACGGTCGAAGACTACTGAAGAGATGCCCGCAGACTGAGCAGCAGAGGCAATGAGTTTACCTACTTCGGCAGCTTGCTGACACTTGTTGCCACTGAAGTCCGTGAGGTCTTTTGAAGACTTAGCAGCCAAAGTACGTCCTTCGACATCGTTGATGAGCTGGACGTAGATTTGCTTGTTGCTGCGGAAGACCGACATACGGGGGCGCTGAGCAGTGCCACTGATCTTGCCACGAATACGTGTCTTGATCTTATTACGTCTTTGTACTTTAGAGAAAGCCATTTTCGATTAGTTTTTAACCATTTGCCTTAGCAGACTTACCTGCTTTA
>CALAVC010000254.1 GCA_937892095.1 uncultured Bacteroidales bacterium
CGCTCTTCCGATCTACAATAGAGCGACTTCAGGGTAGCGAACGTGAGATTATAATATATTGCACAACGGTGACGAGGCTACGTCAGATGGATTTTTTGACCAATAGCAAATATGAAGAAAAGGGAGGCGAAGTGATTGACCGCAAGCTAAACGTGGCTATGAGTAGAGCACGAGAACAAATGATAATAGTGGGGAATGGTGCAATTGTGCGACGAGATGCACTATATGAGAAACTATATGATGGTATAAAAAAATTGGGTGGTTTAATAAAAAAAGAAAGTTAGATTCGGCTGAACCTAACTCCCTATCGAAAACTTGAAAACCATGGAAATGGGTGCCCAAGACAGGACTCGAACCTGCACGACATTGCTGCCACTAGTCCCTGAAACTAGCGCGTCTACCAATTCCGCCACTTGGGCAAGTGTAACCTTTGGAAACGCACTGCAAAATTAAATAGAAAAAGATTATTTACAAGTTTTGACAAGACAAAATAACCGATGATATACGAAAAAGGCTGTCCGATACGTTTTCGGACAGCCTTTCTATGACTTACAGTAGTAGTTGTTAGTCGAGTGTTACCTCACGACCATTAATAGTTAGGTTGTTAAGGTTGACATTGGTGGCACTCTTTATGTTGTTGCCTTTCTCGACCCCATTGAAGCTACAATTTGTAATATTGATGTCTTTGACTCGTTCGGGAGCGTTGCTCATGCCAATGACATAGAGACCAAACTTACTCTTAGTACTCGTTACATTTTCTAAGTTGATGTTACGTACCATTGGAGGATAGTTGTGTTCACAATTTTCTTCGGGTTCGTACATGAGGTTGATTTTGAGGACACACTCGTAGCAACAACCAACTTCGACATTGCGAACGAAGACGTTTTCGATGAGGCTACCACGGCAATCGCTTGTCTTGATACGAATGACACGATCGAGTTGTGGGCTATCCATTTTGCAATTTTCGACCCAAAGGTTTTTAAATCCGCCAGAGATTTCGCTTCCTAAGACAACACCGCCATGACCATTCTTCATTTGGCAGTTGCGAACATAAATGTTTTGCGAGGGACGTTGCCAACGACGACCATCGTTATTACGTCCGCTCTTGATGGCTATGCAGTCGTCTCCTGTGTCGAAGAAACAATCTTCGATAAGTACATTGGTGCAAGATTCGGGATCGCAACCATCGCTATTGGGACCATGGCTGACGATAGTTACACCACGAACGATTAGATTTTCAACGAAGAGTGGGTGTATGACCCAGAATGGTGAGTTTTTGAGCGTTACGCCTTCGATGATAACATTTTTGCAATTGCGGATGTTGACGAGTTGAGGACGGAGAGCATCTTCGAGGTCGAATGGTTTACGCTCATCGAGAGATACTTTTTCGCGGTCGTAGGCAAGAAGCGTGTCGCGTCCGCCGTCGCCTTGCGAACGAAGACCTTCGTGCCAACCATATTTTGAGCGTCCTTTCATGAACCACCAAATGTCGTTATTTGCTTGACCATCGATTATGCCTTTGCCAGTAATACCGACGTTGGTTTCTTCGTTGGCGTAGATTAGCGGGTGTAGGTTTTGACAGTCGACACCTTCCCAACGAGTAACGACGGCTGGTAGATAATCGTCATAATTGGTTGAGAACTTGAGTAATGCACCTTCAGCTACATGAAGGTTGACGTTACTTTTGAGAGTGATGGGACCCGTGAGCCACTCGCCAGCGGGAATAAGAACTACACCACCATTTTCGGCTGCTTTTTCGACGGCATCGAGGATGGCTTTTTGATTTGTTTTGGCATCGGCACCTTGATTGGCACCGAAATTGGTGATATTGAAAGTGTCGGTGCAGAACTGTGGGACTGCAAGACCTTCGACCATTTTTTGAGCTTCGGCAAAGGCAACTTCCATTGTGTTTGGTTGCTGAGAGCAAGAGACAGACAACAATGCTGTGCCGAGAGTTGCGAGATGTAGTAGTCTCATTTTATATATTATTTTGTTTTTTGTACGTTATTGCAACTAATATGATTAAGCGCAAAAGTCGTTTCGTAACATAGACTATGCTAACGAAACGACTTCAAGCGTTATATGTTTATGCTGTTCATTAGGCGTCTATGTTGGCGTAGGTAGCGTTGGCTTCAATGAAGTCGCGACGTGGCTCTACTTCGTCGCCCATGAGCATAGAGAATATTTGGTCGGCTTCTATGGCATCTTCGATATGAACTTGACGTAGGGTGCGTTTTTCGGGGTCCATAGTGGTGTCGAAGAGCTGGCTTGGATTCATTTCACCGAGACCTTTGTAGCGCTGAACATGCACGCCGTTTTTGTTTTCCTTATCATCGTCTTGCGGATTGCCATATCGACTTATGAAATTGAGTCGTTCATCTTCTGTCCAGCAGTACTCTGAGACTTTACCTTTACTACATAGGTAGAGCGGCGGAGTGGCAATGTAGACGTGTCCACCATCGATGAGTTCGCGCATATAGCGGAAGAAGAAAGTGAGGATGAGGGTGGCGATGTGGCTACCATCGACATCGGCATCGGTCATGATGATGACTTTGTGGTAGCGTAGCTTAGTAATGTTGAGTGCTTTGGAGTCGTCTTCGGTGCCGACGGAGACACCGAGTGCCGTGTAGATATTACGGATTTCTTCGCTCTCGAAGGCTTTGTGCCACATGGCTTTCTCGACATTGAGAATTTTGCCACGGAGAGGGAGTATGGCCTGATACTTACTGTCTCGTCCTTGCTTGGCGGAGCCACCTGCGGAATCACCCTCGACGAGGAATAGCTCACTGATGGTGGGGTCTTTGGAAGAGCAGTCGGCCAACTTGCCTGGGAGGCTGAAGCTATGCATTGCTCCTTTACGCTGGACAGTCTCGCGTGCTTTACGTGCTTCGACACGTGCAGTGGCAGCAAGGATTATTTTGTCTACGATTAGCTTGGCTTCTTTGGGATGTTCTTCGAGGTAATTGTCCATTGCCTCGGAAACGGCATCGGCAACTGCTTTATCGGCTTCACTATTGCCTAATTTTGTCTTGGTCTGCCCCTCAAACTGAGGTTCCATGACCTTGACGGATATGATGGCTGTGAGTCCTTCGCGAAAATCCTCACGATCTATTTCGAACTTTAGCTTATCGAACATTTTGTTAGCTTCGCCCCAAGCCTTGAGACTACGAGTGAGACCGCGCCTAAAACCGTTGAGGTGTGTTCCGCCTTCGATGGTGTCGATATTATTGACGAAGCTATATATTTTTTCGGAGAACGAATTGTTGTAGAGCAGAGCAACTTCGACTGGAATAGAGCCTTTGTCGTTGCTGATACAAATGGGGTCTGGTATGAGTTTTTCGTTATTACCATTGATATAAGTAACGAACTCTTCAAGACCTTTTTCGGAATAGAATGTGTCTTTCTTGGTTGACATTTCTTCGCCGTTCTCATCGACCGTACGCTGATCTTCGAGGGTTATGCGAATGCCTTTATTGAGGAAAGCTAACTGACGTAGACGCTTGGCGAGAATAGAATAATGGTAGAGTGTCGTAGAAAAAATGGAGCCATCGGGATGAAAGTGGACACGCGTACCCGTGGTCTCTGCCGTGCCGACCTCGGCTACTGGGGCTAACGGCTTGCCTTTGGAATATTCTTGGCGATAGAGTTTGCCACCACGACGAACTTCGACGTCCATGCTATCGGACAGCGCATTGACACAAGAGACACCGACACCGTGGAGACCACCAGAGACTTTGTAGGATTGCTTATCGAACTTGCCACCTGCGTGTAGGACTGTCATGACGACTTCGAGTGCAGAACGCTTTTCTTTGGCATGCATGTCGACGGGGATGCCACGTCCGTTATCTTGAACAACGATGGAGCCATCGGGACAAATGGTAACTTCGATATGCGTACAGAAGCCAGCCATGGCTTCGTCGATTGAGTTGTCTACGACTTCGTAGACGAGGTGATGTAGACCACGTTCGCCTATGTCACCGATATACATTGCGGGTCTTTTGCGGACGGCTTCGAGACCTTCGAGAACAGTAATGCTACTTGCCGAATATTCAGTAGAGCTTGCGCTCTGTTGCTCCTCGCTCATTAAGTGTATTCTAAAGTTATTTTATTGAAAGCAAATATAAGATTTTTTGACCAAATATAGAAGTGTTATACTCTACGTATTTCGCTATGTGTGATCAACGATTTTTTAAACCAAGAAGGTCTAAAACGCCGTTGACAAAAGTGAGTGGATGAACAGGATTGCCTGGGATATAGAGGTCGACGTGTAGCCCATCGAGAACGTTACGACGAAGTGCTGGACTGCCAGCCCAAATGCCTCCACTGATGGCTTCGGTACCTGCCAAGATGAGTAGTTTGGGGTCTGGCGTGGCATTATAGGCATCGAGGAATGAATCGGCCATATTTTCGGAGATTGGACCTGTAAGGACAATGCCATCGGCATGGCGAGGCGAAGCAACGAAATCTATACCGAAACGTCCTATATCGAAATTGACATTGCCCGTGGCATTAAGTTCGAGTTCGCAAGAACCATCGCCACCAGCAGAGACTTGTCGGAGTTTGAGAGAACGTCGGAATAGAGACCTTATTTGTCGACGAATTTTATCGGGATCGAGACTTATAGTATTTTCGGCTGATGAGGCAGAAACGATGAGACGTGAACGATCGTTGGTGGCGAGGTGATAATCTTTGGTAAAACGGATGTTTTCGGGAGCACGAAAGGCACACTCGCCACAGAAGAGGCACTTGCCAAGGTCGATGGACAGTGGTGAGGTGGAGAGAGCACCTGTGGGACAAAGATTGGACAATTCGCTAAGGGTGGTTGAGCTTATAACGTCGGAAGATATGACAGGTCGGCCACGGAAACATCCGGGGACGTCGGTTGTGGTGACGTCGGGGATATATTGTTTGCCTTGGTGGCGGAGTATGCTTAGAGTTTTGAACATGGGATACGAAGGGTTATTTAGAGATCGTGACCACAATAGCTGAGGTCAAAACTTTTGTTGCAAATAGGGAAATCAGAAATGCCATTGCCACGAACGGCGAGCGCGAGTCCGAGCCAATTGTGTACAGAAGGGTCGGTAACTTTGTAGGCAACGAGATTGCCATTATTATCGGTCTGAGCGACGTGGCAAATCATGCCACGCCAACCCTCGACGAGAGCTACGGCAGTTTTGGTGGGTTGGAGGGAGAGGTCGTGCCAACCGACTTGTGGGGCTGAGGAGCGTAAAGTAATAAGTTGCTTAATGTTTTGAATAGACTGTAAGACTTCTTGGTAGCGTACTTGTGCACGAGCGTAGACATCGCCTTGTGGCAAGACGATTGTCTTGTTTTGGAGTTCGGGATAGAGGAGTGTGGGGTGCGTGGCTCGGACATCGCGAGAGAGACCAGAAGCTTTGGCTACCATACCGACGAGACCTATCCGAATGGCTGTTTCGCGCGAGAGGATGCCAGTGCGTTCGATACGCGAGAGAACCGATGGCAAATCGAACATTTCGGTGGCCATTTCGCGGAAATCGGGTTCAAACTTGGATATTGTGGTTAGCCAATCATCGGCAAGAGCGTCAGTGAAGGGGAAATTGGTGCCAGAAGGACGTATGAGACCTTTTGCAAATCGACTACCAGACCACTTTTGGAAGAAGTTGATCATGGGTGTGCGCAAGCGTCCGAAGACGGCACTGCCAAGTTGATAAGCGATGTCGGTGCAAATGGCACTTAAGTCGCCAGTATGAACGGCAATGCGCTCTTGTTCGAGAGCGATGGTACGGTCAATATTGAGAGAGCGGTCGGCATTGTAGCCTGCAAGGCTTTCGTAGAGAGAAGTGAACGCTACAGCATTGGCAACTGTGCTGTCGCCTGCAATATTTTCTGCAACGAGTGAACGAGCGAGAGCGTTTTGCTTGGTTAACATTACGTTTTCAACACCACGATGCTGCCAACCGAGTTGAATTTCGAGGTGATGAATTTTTTCGCCTTCACATATAAAACGGAAATGTCCTGGTTCGATTATGCCTGCGTGAATGGGACCGACTCCGACACGATGAAATTCTTCGCTTTCAATGTCGTAGAAAGGGTAATCGTAGATGCCGAGCGGTATGGTGCGATCGTGAGCAAAACGGAGAGGTTTCAACCAAGGGTGGTTGGAATAGTTGACACCAAATTGCTCATATATTTCGCGTTCGAATGGGTGAAAAGCAGGGCACTCTGCAGTGAGCGAATTTAGAGAAGTGTCGGCATTAATGTCGGCAACGAAGACTGATATGTCAGCAGTTGCGTCGCATGCGACAAACGCCCACAAACGGAGACTACGTTTAGAGAGAGGACGAGCGAAAAGACTGATACAGTGGTTGTCTTCGAGTTCGACGAGACTAAGTATGTTATGATAGAAATCGTCGTAGGATAATATTTCTACATCGTTGGTATCGAACGACGTAAAGTTTTTAATTTTCATCGGTTGTTGTTGAGCATTATTAGCGATAGCGTCCGTTGTCGCGAGGGCTACTGCTTTGATCAAATTTCAGGTCGCGAAGGATGGAACTGCTACAAGAAATATTGAACGAATAGGATTTATAGAGACCTACTGGCACGACATTGAAGTTCATAGACCAGCAGTGGAGGTCGCGAGTTATACCGAGCGATGTTTGAGAAAGTTTTTTCTCGTCGAAGCTATAGCCAGAAGAGATTGAGAACTTCCATTTGTCGGTAAGAGATATTGACGCATTGGCATTTATGGAGGATGTTACTTTGAGACCATACTTGCATTTTTCAGCATCGAAAGTTCCTTGCGAGACAGATAGACTATAGTTGAAAGATATGCTCCAAGGCATATCGAACTTTGCATATCCATCAGCTTCGTTACTATGGTCTTCGGTGGATGAACTTTTAGGGTTTTCGACCTGCGCACCGGGATTGGGTGTGTCGCTTTCGGCAGCTCTCATTGCCCAATCTTCATCGAAGTCGTCGTCGGAAGACGATTGGGTGCTACTATTTTTATCTTTACGCTTGAATGTTTCGGGCGAGAGTTGGTAGCCGAAACTTAGGCTTGCGGAGCGGAATTGTACGAGCCTGTGATTTTGCCGAATGGCTGGTTTGTTGACCCTCACGGCACGACCAGCATTTGCTACGAGGCCATAGGGGTCGAAATTGGCATTGAAACTTACGCTTGTGCCGAAGACCTTTGTACGACCACTCATGGATATGTTGTCCATTCGGAGTGAATCTTTCATAAAGTCGTATCCAGAAGAGAAGCTAAGGCTTTCGAGGAGGGATATTTTTTTAAATCCTGACGTATCGGCATCGGATTTTACTTTCATTTCGAGAGTGTTGGCGAGCGAATAGCTTAGACGACCACTTTTGGCTGAACCGGGAGTGCCATAGAGATAACCTTCGTAGAGCGAATATTTGTAGTCGACGACCTTATCGTTTTTCTTGTCGTAGTATTGGAAGCGTTCGTAGAATCCGTAGCGCGGATTGGAAAAATCTGGTGTATAGGATATGCTGACAGAAGGGGTCATGACATGGCGAATGGCATTAATGCGGTCTCCAAAGATGGCGCGTATGGGTCGGTAGAATGTGTATATCTTGGTGCTGGTGCCGACTGAGAAGCTGAAATCGTAGGCACGATTGAAGCCACGGATTGGGTCTTGCTTAACTATTTTTTGATTGTCTTCGTCCCACACTTTGCGCGTCTTGTTGAGGTACCAACGTTCGGTGTAGTTGATAGATGGCGTAAGAGAGAAATAGCGCAAGACTTTCATGTTGGTAGATATGGGTATGGAGTGGCGCATACCATTTTTCCAGACTGTAGAGAAACTCTCGGGGCGGAAAGTGAGTTCACTTTCTTTGCAAGAGATTGAGTTTTTCATAGACATGGAGTAGCCAACGTTGATGTTGTAGAATGGATTTTGACTAGAGCCGACAGACTTCTTGGGTTTGAACGGATAGAAACGTCGGGAGGAGCTAACAGCGAGGTCGGGAATGGTGAGACTAATTGAAGTGTCGCGACTATTTTGAGAATGCAAGAGTGAAGCGGTCATGCGGAAAGGATTCCACGACCACTTGCGACTATATGATATGCTGGAGCTTTTTTGGTTGGTGGCCAAAGTGGTTGGGTTGACGAGGTTGCCAACATTGTTCTTGTTGTAGGAGCTGGTAGAGAAGTTGACACTGGCCGAGAACGTTATGTCGGGATTGGCTTTAGAGTCTTGGGAGTGATTCCAACGAACTGAGAAGTCGTTATTTTTCTGGTAGTCGGGAAGGTTTTTCTCGGAGGTTATGTTGGTGATGAAGTCGGTGGAAAAGCTACCGCTGAATTTGTATCTTTTCTTGTAGGTGCTTGAAAGATGGAGTCCCCAAGAGCCTTTGGTGTAGACATCACCAAGTATTTTCATATCGAAATATTCGTTGGCAGCCCAATAGTAACCGCCATTACGGAGATAGAAGCCACGCGTTGATTCATCTCCGTAGGATGGGATGATGATGCCCGAACTGTAGGACTTGGTGTTTGGTATGATGGCAAATGGTAGTGCCACTGGAAGTGGGACGTCGAGCAGAACGAGATAGGCTGGACCTGTTACTGTTTTTTTGCCAGGGATGACTTTGGCTTTGGTGAGATTGAGGTAGAAGTGTGGGTGCTCGTGGTCTTGACAAGTAGTATACTTGGCATTGCGCATGAAATAGGTTTGCTCATCGACACGCTTGGCTCGCTGACCGACTACATATCCTTCGCCTTGCTCGGTAACGATGTGGGTTATGATGGCTTTCTTGGTGTCGAAATTGTATTTCATTTCGCGCATGGTATATTCGCCACTCTTGTCGGTAAAGACTGGCAAGCCGACTTCGGCACCAGTAGAGTCGGTACGTCCGTAGGCGTAGGCGAGTGAGCTATCCATGTCGAGCTCGATGACATAGGCTGTTAACTTTATGTCGCCATAGTCGATTTGGGCATCGCCATAGAGATACATTTTCTTCTTTTCGAAATCGAAGTGCATTGAGTCTTTGGCTTGATACTTTACTTCGGTATCGAGCATAGACTTGGACTTCGACTGCTGGGGTGCTGGCTTTGAATGTCCTTGAGACTTTACGGCTTGGCTGACAGAAAGGCTATCAACAATAGTGCGATTGAGGACTAAAGAGTCTGGCTGCGAAGATGAAAAAAGCAAACTATCGGCAGATTCTTGCGCAAAGGTTCCGACAGATAATAGCAAAATAGGCAATAGTATTTGCCAAAACAAATTGTGTGTATTATGTATACGTCGGAGCAAAACAGCATTGATGGGTTGCAAGGGCAAAATTACTGAAAAATATAATGTAAGATGGACATGATGAAAAGGTATTTTTCGAAATGGTTGAAGGATACATTCCACATCCTAATGCGACAGAAAAAGTAAGGTCAAGGAATGTATATACAAAAAAGAAATAGGAACAATAAGAGGAAAGACAATACCCTTCGTCTATCATACATATATTCTTTGACCAAGAAGTGGGTGCAGAGGGTAGCCGTGACGGTGACGCACAAGTTCGACTCTTGTGCCACCTACAAGATTATTGAATGTCTAACAAACAAAAAAAGGTCAAAGAATGATAGGAGAGAAGCACAACATCACATGATAAACAAACCACATACCAAAGTGGGGGCTATCCAAAGCAAGGCGACAATAGCAAAGGCGCTGGGCTTTTCGTCTAACTATTTTTTTGCGAACAAAGTGCATGCAAACATGCAACTGCTTAGTCGACTTGAAAAAGTTGGATACTGCCGACGTCAGAAAGTCCTGACACCATGCGAGGTCAAAATCATTTGTGAATATTATGGCTATCCGATTACAGACGAAGAACTTTATGGAGAGGAGTAAGCACAACACCTACGGATTTGACAAATGCGCGTCGGAAGCTGACGTGCAGGCTCGCTGGCGAGAGTTGGCAAAACTCTTACACCCCGACCACGGAGGGGACAACACACTGCTTGTCGAAGCACGACAAGCACGCGACTATCGACTGCACGAAATAAGCAATGCACAGCGAGAGACCAACAACTTGCCGAATGTGATTTTATCGGTTCTCGGGTCGGAAGCTGTGCAGAAGATTCTTGCAGACGAAGTAAGCCGAAGGCTATCGCCCGAGGTAAAAAATGCACTCATGACAATTCTTAAACACGCAAAGTAAACCGAAATGGAAATACAATATTTCAGCCACGACTATAACGCCAGTCGGGACATCAAGATGCGACGACTTCACATGACAATGGGCTACGAGGGCATCGGACTATATTGGACACTTGTGGAGTATCTGTATGAAAACGACAACTATTGTGCCCTGTCCGACCTTGACATCATAGCCTACGACATGCACACTACCGAGGAGCTACTACGCCAGCTCATAGAAAACTTTAATCTCTTCGAAATAGAGGGCGATTATTTCTACTCGGCAAGCATACGCAGGCGCATGGACAAGCGCAGTGCGACCAGCGAGCGCAACAAAAACAACGCAAAAAAGCGCTACGACAAAGAAAGTCGCAGTGCGACATCTGAGAGTTCGCAGGGGAAAATAAAAATAAAAGAAAAAGAAAATAATATAAAAGAAAAAGAAAATAATACTAGTTTACCCCCTTTATCCCCCAAGGGGAAAAACCGAGCGACCACAAAGTTTGATTTTGATGAGGACAATCCGCCTGAGTGGATTGACCCCAGAATTGTTGCGCCGTTCAAGACGTGGCTGGTCTACAAACGCACCGAAAAGCACAGCGGATATGCAAGCGAACAGACAGCCCGCACGTGCTACGAGCAATTGATGAAAACTTTTGATGGCGACATCGGTCTGGCCATCAATCGCATAAACATGGCCATTGCCAATGGCTACATCGGTCTCGTGTGGGACAGCGACCGGCACGGTACGCCACGGCAAAAGTCGCAGAACCCGCAAGTTATCAACACCGCCAACAAAGTTTACGAGACATGGTAGAGTCGCTCCAAAACATTCTCGAAAGAGCTGGCGCCCTCGACGCAGTGCGAAGTGTTATGCTTGGTCAGAGGGTCAACGACCGCGTTGTGTGGTCTGCCACATTCGACAACCCTCTGCATAGCCAACTACTGACTGCCGCAGTAGCGACCTACACAAGCATGTATCAGCGTCCATTGCCGTCGGTTGTGGATCGCGTCTACGCCATGAAGTGCGTCATGTGGCTGTTTATTCGCAATCAGGTTGGCGCATCGGCCCAATGGATTGATGCCTACGACGAAGTGGCAAGGTGGCTCTGCTCCAACGACGGGCGTGGACTTTTCTTGCTGGGCAATTGTGGGACGGGCAAAACGATGATTGTTCGCGACGTCGTCGTGCCCATTGTGCGGGCTCTCTATGGCAAAGTGATTCACTTTTTCAACGCCACAGACCTGAACTCAAACGACGCGTCGGCACACTTCAATGGCGACATGCGCGAGCCTTTGGCGTGGAAGATGTTTAAGTGCGTCGTTATCGACGACCTCGGCAGTGAGTTTGTGAGCGACTTTCGCGACCTTGCAATGGGAGTGCTCACCGACGAAGCGGAGAAAAACGGCAAGTTGCTAATCTTGACTTCTAACCTCTCGCGCGAGGAGCTCTTGGAGCGATATGGCGAGCGAGTGGTGGACAGGCTTACAGCCCTGACGCACCGCGTGGTATTCAACGGCAAAAGTTTTAGATGTTAACGTGTTTAAGAGCTTGCTGGCACACACATAAAAGGTAAGATTTGGCGGTGTGTGTGCTGGCAAGACCTTTTTAGTTATATGTGAGTAAATAACTTTATCTAACTTTATTTAACTGCAAATAACGGGAAATAACGATGCCAATTTTTGGTGTTGTAAACTTGTAGTCAAACAAGAATTTGATGAACAAGTTCATACCGATATTGGCAATTTTGGGCGGAGGAGCGTGGCTCTTGGCAAAGGGGACAGGGCTTTCGAACATGGCAAAGAACCTGACTTTTACGCCAAGGCTGGACGGCAAGCCTAAACTATATGCAGGCGGAGGAGTGACGGCATTTTTGTCGGTGATAGGGCTAAGCAATGGGAGCAAGGTGCGCCTACCACTGGCGGTGGATTTTGAGAACAGAAGCGATGAGGAGCTAACCATTGGCGTAAGTGCTGTCTTTGTCAACTACAAAGGCGAAAAGATTGCTCAGAGCGTGCCGGGCGTGTCGAGCGTAAGGATTGCAAAGCAAGGCAAGAGCACACTAAGTGGAATAAACGTCGACGTGTCGCTTAGTAGCCTTATCAGCATAGCTGGGCAAGCCATTTCGACAAAGCTGTCGGGAGGAGATTTTTCGGCACTGACCAACGACATAAGCGTAGACTTGTCGATAGTCATTAACAACGCCATTGTGGTGAACGTCAGCAAGAAGCTGGGCGAAGAGGGTACGGTGCAGACCGACAAACAGACCGACAAGACATTGCTGGGCTTAGGACTGGTGGCGACAAAGGCGCGCGAGATACGGAGCATTGGCGACTACATTGCATACTTGCCAAGCAAGACGGAGCTACGATATAACGACCTTGTTGTGGTGCCCAATGGTGGAGTGCGCGACACGGCAGAGCTTATGCACAAAGTGGTGCGTGCCTACGCGAGCGACACAGCAGAGATAGCAAAGCGATTGGCGAGCAACACACTTCGCGACACATTGGCCAACATTTGGAAATTTGTCTACACGCATATCCAGTATGTGCGCGATAGTCCACTGCGCGAGCAGGTGCGCCGACCACTGCGTACGCTATATGACCAAAAGGGCGATTGCGATTGCTACGCAACGCTAATTGGCAGTATACTGACCAACCTTAACATTCCTTTTAAGTTTCGCATAGCGGCCTACGAGGCAGGGCGCTATCAGCATGTGTATGTTGTCGTGCCAGTTGACGACGGAGGCTATTATGCGGTAGACCCTGTTATGGACGTGTGCTTTGCGGAGAAACAACCGAGTAAGTTTTTTGATGTGTAGAGGAGGAGAAAGGTATGGGAGAGTTGAAGAAAGTTTTAGAGTTGGAAGAACTGTTTTTTCATGCTCTTTATGGATTTAGGGCATACTGGAGTATGGGGAAAATAGGACGTAGTGCAGTAGGACGCATAAAGCAAGCTACGGGGATAAATGTGTCGGGGTATGAGATGATATTACATAGTAACGACTTAGTCCATTTTTATAATTCTCACTACGGAAGTCAGGAATATAGGCATAGTAGTCGTGGCATACGAGCAGAAGACATTAGGCAAATGCCTATGATAATGACCAATTTCACACGTGTGCGTGTTGGTAACACATATGACAGCTTGCTATTTGAAAAAATAAATGCCTCAGAGTGTTTTCAGTTGGTTGTCAAAGTAGACGAACAACTCAAAACACTCGTTGGCAAAAGTTTTCGCATTAATACCTGACTTGGTGCATGTCCTAAAAAATTACGGCAAAGCCGTCCCTGCGTCATTACGTCTTAAAACGGGGTCAGGAATTACAGAACACTTTCCTTGTTTCTAAGCAAAGGACGAGGACGAAGATAAGGAAAAAAGGTTTATAGGTCAAAATGCAGGCTACGAGGTATCCTCAGCCCTTTGTTTATCTGG
>CALAVC010000255.1 GCA_937892095.1 uncultured Bacteroidales bacterium
TAACCACCCCCTCTGAAGATTGCCTACTGTTGCATTATCAACTTGAACTTAGGTGTTTTCTTTTCACAACTATGAGATTTTGTCGTCAAAGAGTGATAATATATCGTAATGTCCTTTCGCCATATAACTACATTTATATCAGAGCAATGTAGACGAATGCATTTTTGCAAACGTTCAGTCAATTGTCATCTGCACCTTTTCAACTTTTGCGTGTCCTGCCTGAAGAATTTTAAATGTAAAGTGGTCAATCTTTACTTCGTCGCCTTGCACTGGTATCGCTTGTGTCTGGTGCAATATTAGTCCAGCAATGGTGTCGTACTCATCCGATATTGGTAGGTTGAGCTTATATTTTTCGTTGAGATAATCCACTTCGAGGCGAGCTTCGAAAATGTAGGTCGTCTCGTCTATTTTTCTTTCTTCATACTCCTCTTGGTCGTGTTCGTCATGAATTTCGCCAAAAATTTCTTCGAGAACATCTTCGAGTGTAATTAGACCTGCTGTGCCACCGAACTCGTCAACAACAATGGCTATACTTTTATGCTGACTCGTAAACTGGCGCAATAAGAGGTTTGCTCGCATCGTCTCTGGCACCACAGCAATCGGCATCATCATGCTACGTATGTTGCGTGCTTCGCCAAACATCTCCGACACGTGTACGTAGCCCACAATATTGTCTATCGAACCTCGGTAGACAAGTATTTTTGAGAAACCTGACTGTACAAATTTTTTATACAAATTTTCGGTCGTGTCGTCTATGCTTATGGCCACAAGGTCGGTGCGTGGCACGTAGCAGTCGCGCACCTTAATTTTCGAAAAGTCAAGAGCATTGCGCATCAAGCGAGCTTCTTGACCAACATCACTATCCGCATCATGATTCGATGCCTGTTGCGTTACCAAATTGTCAAAGTCTATTCGACTTGGCAAAATATTGTCCACTGCATTGCTGTCGGCTGAGCGAAAGAAAACTTTCAGAACAAGACGCGATAGCCATTGCATAAACTGCCCAATTGGATAGAAAAGTATGTAGAAGAAAAAAAGTGGGATAGCCAGCACATTGAGCATTGCTGACGGATTAAATTGTATTAGGTTTTTGGGAAGAAATTCTGCCGTAACAATTATTATGACTGTAGAAATAAGAGTCTGGATAAGTAGTGTCAGTGTTGGACTACTTGTGTAGGTCGACAACACTGGTCCGAGCGTGTCCGAAAAGACAAGTCCGAAGATTACCATCGTAACGTTGTTGCCCACGAGTATGCAAGAGATGAGCACCGACGGACGTGCAAGAAAAATGTCTATTATTTTGCTTATACGTGGGTTCTTGCTACGGTTTATTTCAAGAAGTAGTTTGTTCGATGCCAAGAATGCCATTTCACTACCCGAAAAAAAGGCCGAGAGGAATAGCATACATGCAAGTATGGTAAGGTTTATCGCAAGTGGCGACATTGCAGATTGTTAAGTAATTAAAATATTTATGCTAAAATAACGAAACTTTTTGTGGGTTCAATGTGTTCGGTTCGTTTTGCCGGCTTAGCGTCAGTTCCATCTCGTCATACGATAACCCACTAACCATGCCGTAGCCGTCGCCTACCACGTTGCTGGTGCTTTCCACTGTGCTAACAGTTGGTAAAAAGGCGTAGCCACTTTGAGCGCTAATGGCCGATAGGTAATGAAAGTAGTCGCTCGTGTGGTGCCATAGGCGGATTGCCACTGTTGTACTATCAATTTCTGCCTGACTGACGCTGTCGTTCAACTGCGAGATGTTTGTTTGAAAGTTAATGCTATATTTTCTATACTTTTCGGTCGATTCTATATCTTGAAACAACCCATTAGATTGCGTGCTACGTGTCCAAAGACTTGGTATGAGTTTAAAAATGTAGTGAGTATAGTCGCACGTAATTTTCTTGTCAATATGTGCGCCAGCTGTCCAATAACGTTTAAAAACTTCTATTTGATAATAATTTGTTGCGGTGTCGGTGTCGGTCATGTGTAGTGTAAACATTTTTGTAGCACCAATCGTTAGTGTGTCGATTGCTTGAATCTTTACTGGCTCCAATATTTGAGTCTGCGCACTCAATGTTTTTTCTGTTATACTGACCGAAATTTCTATTTTATCACCTGCCTCTGTTGGCACACCAAATGTCGTGCAACTATCCGAAGGAGCTATCACTTGTGTATATTCTGCGTCGTCTACCTTAAGGTTTACTATGCAGCTTTCGCTTATTGGTCGCCACTTGGCTGTATCGGCATATAAGACACTATTGTAGACCCATACGCTCACTGGTTCACCAGCACTAATGAGACTTGTCATGATTGGCGTAGCCTCGCTCGTGGCGAAGTCAATATTGAACATGTCTTCTTCGCATGCTACGACACATGCCAATAGTGTATAAATCAATAGTTTATGCAGTTTCACGGTGTTGCGTATCAGAATCTAATGGTATATTTTACGTAGGGTATTGGCAGTGCAATAAGACTAAATTTTTTCAGTTTGTATTGCTGTGTTTGCTCGTCGGCTTTCCAATACACAAATGTCGGGTTGGCACGCCCATATAAGTTGTATATGCCAAAACTCAGCACGCTACCCATTCTTTTGCTATTGCGTTTTATGTCTACACCTACGTTTAGCTGGTGCGATTGTGGCATCCTCATCGTGTTTCGTTCTGGTGGTATTGGCAGAGCGTTATCGTTGCCCCTAATGTAATACTTTTCGGTTGGCAAAGTAAGTGGTGTACCACTATTGTAGCTCCACGAGGCCGAAATGTCGGTCTTATCGCTTATGGCGTATGTTACAAAAATATTGGTGGAGTGCAAACAGTCAAAGTCAGACGGAAACGACTTGCCCCCGTTTATCGCACTAAATTCGTTCGCGCTTTCACTAAGCGAATAACCTATCCAACCAGATATTTTTCCGTTTGTTTTATGCACAAAAAATTCTATCCCCTTTGAATAGCCTTTGCCAGCAGTACACGTGTTTGCCCAATTGCTTATGTCCGACATGGCGTAGTATGGTGTGCTGACGTAGGTCAGCAAGTTCGGATACCACTTATGATATGCCTCGACACTAAATTTTACGTTTGGTGCTATCGACCATAGTGTGCCAAGCGAAATTTGCGAGCAAAATTGTGGCGATTGGTTGTCGGGCACTGGCATCCAAATGTCGCTTGGTAGCGATGTGGTGGTTGAGCGTGCAAGATATGTAATTTGAGAAGACATTGAGTATCCTGCTTTTATGCTCAAAAACTTGCTTGCTCTATATCCAAATAGTAGTCGTGGTTCAAGTCGGACATAGGCTTCGCGGTTTGAACGAAAGAGCGTAGACAGATGTGCACCAATAGTCGAATATATTTTTCCACAGCGCATTTCGGCTTCGGCATACACATGCAATTCAGTATTTGACTGACTACTCTGTTTCTTTATTTCACCATTGATTGTCGTGTCGCTTCTGACGATGTCGTCAGTGTAGATATATGTATATGGTATATATTCTTTTCTGTTGACCCACGTGCCCGCATGTAACACAGCACTTACGTTGTTGGGATAAAAGTTAAAGTCGGTTCGCAAACCATATTCGTATATGCCGTTTGAATATTCATTTTTAGTGTTTTTGTCTCTTTGTTCAGTTTCTTGTTGTCGGTTTGTAAAGTCATATTTACTCATCCAAGTTGTTGTATTCGACGTTATTTGCGAAGAAAACGTGTGGTCCCATCGGAGTGAACTGATTATGTTACCCCATTTCAATATTTTTTTGTCCACATACTCTACTGTCTGTTGCCGCGAACCATTGTTGACCACGCTTTGTGTCGTGTAATTGTTCTTGTTGCTAAGTTTATCGTATCCACACATAAAGAATGCCGAGAAGCTATTTCTCTCTGTCGGTTGCCAATTGACTTTGGTCGTCACATCATAGAAATAGTATGTATACGTAGCGTCTTGTTTACGTTGAGCCAACTTCATTACAGGCTCAAAATAAGACCGACGTGCCGACACTATAAACGATAGTCTCTGTGGAATAATTGGTCCCTCTACGACTCCCGTTGTGGCCATAAGACCACTATTAATCGAACCATGAAGTCTGTGCTTATTACCATTGCGAGTCTTGATGTCCAAAACCGATGAGAGCTTGCCACCATAGCGTGCAGGAAAACCACTTTTGAGTAGTGATATGTGGCTGACGATGTCGGTGTTGAACGATGAGAACATGCCCAACATGTGGTTGGGACTATAGATAGGCACATTGTCTATATAGACCATATTTTGGTCTGTTGAGCCGCCGCGTACGCTCATGCCACCAAAACCTTCGTTGCCACTGCTTGTGCCAGGTGTTTGTTGTAAGGTCCTTATGACATCGCTTTCGCCAAATAGAGTTGGCATGGCTTTTATTTGTTCCATGGGCAAGTCTGTGTTGCCCGTTCGCTCGTCGGAGCTAATAAATCCGCCACTACCATGTATGTCAACAGTTGTTGTCATTGTCGACCTTGGACTTAGCGATATGTTTATTGTCGTGTCGCCGGGTGCGCACGTCATTTTTTTTCTGAACGTGTTGTACCCCACAAAAGTAGCTTGTAGGGTTATATGCCCTGCTGGCAGGCGAAGATAGAAATACCCTTCACCATTGGTTGAAAGACCACGCATTAGTGTGCTGTCCACAATGCTTGCTCCCACAAGAGCTTCGCCAGTAAGCCTATCTGTACAAAATCCTCTGATATTTACATACCCCACCTGCTCTGACCATACTATTATTTTTTCTTCGTTGACAGAGTATTTTACATTAAAACGACTAAATATGGCATCAAGATATTGGCGTATTGTGGCTTTCTGTTTGGACATTCTGACACTTCGTCGTTGGTATATGCGATTGGAGTATGCAATGGTGCAATTGGTATGTTGTTGTATTATGTCCAATAGCGAATCAGAATCTCCTGAGTATGGTCTTTCGGTTGCCAAAAGTGTGTTGAGTAGAGTGTTCTCTTCTTGTGCCGAGACGCTTATTGTGTAAAGGTTTATTAGACCTGCACACAAAAAGAAGAGGTACCTTTGTAGGCACCTCGAAAACAAATCACCATTTTGGGCAATCGTTGACATTTTGTCGTGACTCTTGAGCCTCCTTTTACGTTAGCTAAATTAGTCAGATATTGTCAGACAGCCTTTATTGAGTTCTATTTTTTTGCCTGAGTGAACTGCTATTTCGTGCAACACATCGTCTATTGGCTCATTATCAAACATAGTTGTGATGCGTATGCTATCTGGCTCAGTCAAGAACTTTATGTCGCTCACTTGTTTATGATATTTCATCGCTACTTCTTCGACCACAAGTCTTAAGCTAACGTCTTTAAAGTTCATGCACCCCACCCCTACGCTTAGCCCGCCATTGAGGTTAGTGTTTTTTGCAACGAGAGTCTTGCCAGTCCATGTGGCTTCTTGTCCGCGGGTGAGTATGACCTTTTGCTTGCCAACTCTCACGCTTACTTTGCCTTCTTCAACACACGTGCGCACGTGTGCTTGCTCGGCTCTGTTTTCTACTCTAAATGTTGTGCCAAGCACTTTTATATCCACGTCCGATGCGTTTACGTAGAACGGATGTTGCGAGTCTTTTTTGACCTTGAAAAGTGCTGTCCCACTGAGTGTGGCATATCTGCCGCGCCAATTCTGAGAGTAGTTTATCGAACTTCCTACTGCAAGTATTGCAATGCTACCATCGGGTAGGTTTATAGTGTCTGTTTGGTGGGTGGTTGCGTACGTGCTTTCGGATGACGACGGACCGAACGTCAGCAATGCAGTCGCTACAACTATAGTAGGGATGAGCACTGCCGCCACTCGCAATAGTTTCTGTCGGAGCGAGATATGAGGTACATTGCTTTTAGACTTGCTAATTCTATTCTCAATATTGTTCCACACCTCTTCTTTGCGCATTTCTGCTCTATATGCACTCTGGACATCACCTACCCTATCGGCCATCACCGACGTGTCCTCACTACATATATTTTTAGACAAATCTTCCATTTTGTTATATTAATGAAAGTTTACTACGCCAAAAATGTTCGCTGTAGCAAGATTTAGACCATCGGTGTCGTTTTCTACGACATCTGTAGTTTGTTCAGATTCTTTTGCTTGTATTGTGTTTACGCTTTCGCTTAGCGATTCCTGATTGTCGTGTCCGAGGAGTTCTGCGAATAGTTCAAATATAAATTCCATAATCGTTCTTTTTCAGTTTTCTAACCACAAAGACAATCGTGCTTATCAAAACACGTATTAGAATATGTTTGCAGAATTCAAGTTGATAATGCAACGCTTTCGAAGATC
>CALAVC010000256.1 GCA_937892095.1 uncultured Bacteroidales bacterium
TACATTAAATTCAGATGGATAATTATGCCATTTGACTATTATAATATCACTGAATTCAAGTATTAATGATTGTAATGATAATTCTAAATCTTTTTCTTTATTAGGATAATCTATTAGATTCAAATGAACATATAAACCATTTAAAGGTTTTGTTTGATTAACTAATAAATTAAATAAAACTATTTCTTTATATGGATTATCTTTACTTATTTCTATACGGCTATCATCATCAATCCACAACAGATGGCCGATGAAATGAAGAAAAATAACGGTTTTATACCAGGTGTTAAGCCAGGCAAGCCTACCGCAGAATACATCGATACTGTTATGTCTCGCATAACACTCCCAGGCTCTTTTATGTTGGCTATTGTTGCAATTTTGCCCGCATTTGCCACTATCGCTGGTGTCGATGCATCCTTTGCTCAGTTCTATGGCGGAACATCCCTACTCATTCTTGTTGGCGTCGTCCTCGATACCCTTCAACAGATTGAAAGCTACCTCCTTATGAGACACTATGATGGTCTTATGAAGTCTGGTCGCATTATGGGTCGTTCTTTTGGTGCTGCAATTAGGTAAATCATATATTCTCTCTGCCAATTATATATAACAAAATATATCGCTTTTGACAGAGAGAATTTTATTTTCCTTTGAAAAATAAGAGGTAAATATTACTTTTGCAGTCGAATATATATCCCTATGCCTAAACAATCCTCCATAGAACAAGACGGAGTAATAAAAGAAGCCTTGTCAAATGCCATGTTTCGAGTAGAACTCGAAAATGGTCATATTCTTACCGCACACATCAGTGGTAAGATGAGGCTTAATTACATTAAAATTCTTCCTGGAGATAAAGTAAAGGTTGAAATATCTCCCTACGACCTTACGAAAGGACGAATTTCCTATCGTTATAAATAATTTCATTCCGATGAAAGTAAGAGCATCCATCAAAAAAAGAACAGCTGACTGCAAAATCGTCAGCCGTAAGGGACGCTTGTATGTTATTTGCAAGAAGAACCCTAAACTAAAACAACGTCAAGGTTAACAAATTATGGCAAGAATCGCTGGAGTCGATGTCCCGTCTAACAAAATCGGTGATGTCGCATTGACCTACATTTTCGGTATTGGTCGGAGCACCGCTGCTAAAATTCTCGAGAAGGCCGGTATTGACCGAAATGTAAAAGTATCTGATTGGACAGATGCCCAAATTCAGGCAGTTCGCGAAATTATTGGTGCCAACTACAAGGTTGAAGGTGAGTTGCGTTCCGAAATCCAACTCAACATCAAGCGACTGATGGATATCGGTTGCTATCGTGGTATACGCCACCGCCTCGGTCTACCCGTTCGTGGTCAGTCTACTAAAAACAACGCTCGTACTCGCAAGGGTAAGAAGAAGACCGTCGCTAACAAGAAGAAGGCTACTAAATAATTGAAACATGGCTAAGAAAGTAGGTGCACAGAAAAAGAGAGTAGTCAAGGTTGAAGCTCAAGGTGAAGCTCACATACACTCTTCTTTCAATAACATCATCGTTACTCTTACCAACACCGCAGGTCAGGCTATCTCTTGGTCTAGCGCAGGTAAGATGAACTTCAAGGGGTCTAAAAAGAATACCCCCTATGCTGCTCAAACTGCAGCTGCAGACTGCGCTAAGGTAGCTTTTGACCTTGGTCTGCGCAAAGTCAAAGTCTATGTAAAGGGTCCAGGTAATGGTCGTGAGTCTGCCATCCGCGCCATCAATGCGGCAGGTATTGAGGTAACAGAGATTGTCGATGTTACTCCACTTCCTCACAATGGTTGCCGCCCCCCAAAACGTCGCAAAGTTTAATTCATCATTTATCTAACAGAGATTTTTTGATTTGAATTTTGAATAATGAATGATTATATGATTCTTTCTATAATCTAACGGCTGCCATATTCATCATTTGAAATCAAATTTTTAAGTCAAAATCATCAATGGCTAGATTTATCGGTCCTAAGACCAAAATCGCTCGTAAGTTCGGTGAACCTATCTTTGGTCCTGACAAACGTTTCGAGCACCGTAACTTCCCTCCCGGTCAACACGGACAAAACCGTCATGGCAAACTTAGTGAATACGGTCAGCAGCTTAAAGAAAAGCAAAAGGCTAAGTATACCTATGGTTTGCTCGAACGTCAATTCCGTATTGTCTACGCTGACGCAAAGCGTAGCAAGGGTGTAACTGGTGAAGTCCTCTTGAGTCTTCTCGAGTCTCGTCTTGACAATGTCGTCTATCGTCTTGGAATTGCTCCAACACGTGCTGCAGCTCGTCAGCTTGTCGGTCACAAGCACATCGTTGTCGATGGTCAGGTTGTCAACATTCCTTCTTACCGTCTCAAACCCGGTCAAGTTGTTGGTGTACGCGAGCGTAGCAAGTCTCTCGAAGTAATCACAGACTCTCTCGCTTCTCATTCCGCTTCCAAGTACGGATGGCTTCAATGGGATGCTAACACCCTCTCTGGCACGTTCCTCAACTTGCCTGCTCGTGCTGACATCCCTGAAAATATCAAGGAGCAGTTGATTGTAGATTTGTACTCTAAATAAAATTATTCTTATGGCAATTTTAGCTTTCCAAAAACCAGAAAAAGTCATAATGCTCGAGAGCGACAACAAATTCGGTCGTTTCGAATTTCGCCCTCTCGAACCGGGTTATGGCATTACCATTGGAAATGCCTTAAGAAGAATTTTGATAAACTCACTTGAAGGTTTCGCCATAACGTCCATCAAAATTGATGGCGTCCAACATGAGTTCGCTACCATCCCCGGAGTCATTGACGACGTGCAGCAGATTATTCTTAATCTCAAGCAAGTCCGTTTCCGTCAACTCACTCCTGGCACCGACCTCGAACAGGTTACAGTACACATCTCGGGTCAGTCACAAATCAAGGCTGGCGATTTCAATAAGTTCTCGCATGCTTTTGAAGTCCTTAATCCCGACCTCGTAATCTGCAACCTCAATACCGATGTCAATTTCAACATGGTTCTGACCATAAGCAAAGGACGCGGTTATGTTCGTGCTGATGAGCAAGTGCTCGACACCACCGATGTTAACGTTCTCGCTATTGACTCTATCTATACTCCAATTGTCAACGTTAAGTGTGCTGTCGACAACTTCCGTGTTGCAGACCGTACTGACTATGAGAAGTTGACGATAGAGATAACGACTGATGGCTCTATTCAGCCAAAAGATGCCCTCAAAGAAGCTGCCAAAATACTCATCTATCACTTTATGCTTTTCTCCGACGAGAAGATCACCGTTGATGAAAGCGAAAAGTCTGTTGGTGATGAATTTGACGAAGAAGTTCTTCGCATGCGCCAGCTCCTTCGCACCCGTTTGTCCGAAATGGATCTTTCGGTTCGTGCACTCAACTGCCTCAAGGCAGCCGATGTCGAAACCCTCGCTGAATTGGTTACCTATAGCCGAAACGACCTCTTGAAGTTCCGCAATTTCGGTAAGAAGTCTCTCACCGAACTCGACGACCTTCTTGCTAACCTTGGTCTTACTTTTGGCATGGACGTAGCCAAGTATAAACTCGATAAAGATTAATCTCGATGAGACATAATAAGAAAATCAACCACCTTGGTAGGACAAGTTCGCACCGCAAAGCAATGCTTGCCAATATGGCTTGTTCGCTTATTATCCACAAAAGGATAAAAACAACACTCGCCAAGGCTAAGGCTCTTCGCACATACATTGAGCCTCTCATAACCAAGACCAAAGGTCTGCAGACTGTAGACGACAAGCGCACTGCTCAACGTACGGTATTCAGCTACCTTCAGAATAATTCTGCCGTTAAGGAACTCTTTACCGAAATAGGTGAAAAAGTTGCTTCACGTCCTGGTGGCTACACTCGTATACTCAAACTCGGTTCTCGTCTTGGCGATGCTGCCGACGTTTGCTACATCGAACTCGTCGACTACAACGCAAACATGCTCGGCGAAGTCAAGAAGGAAGGCGAAAAGAAACGCACTCGTCGTAGCCGTTCTAAGAAAGCTGAGGCTGCTGAAGTTGCTCCCGCAGCAGAATAGTTCTTTGCTTAATAAGTTGATTTGCACGTTCGCAATTCAAGATATAAGGGTAGTGGTTTTTAACCGCTACCCTTTATTTTTTGCCTTTTTTTAGCTTACTTTGTTTCTATGTTTCGCTACGGTTTGCAACAGATATTTTGCACCATTATTTTCGCTCTATTGCTCGTGTCGTGTAGTAAGAACGAGCCATCTGATCTACCCATCGTTTCCGTTGGTAATGAGGTCCTTACGCGTTCTGCATTGCTTTCAGTCATACCATACGCAGCTTCTGCCGAAGATAGCTCGGTTTATGCTGACGATTTTGTACGCTCGTGGGTTCGTCGCCAAGTAATGCTACGTAGGGCTGAAAAAAATCTTTCTTCCGAAATAGAAAGCATCGATAAGGCTGTAGAAGAGTATCGTGCATCTCTTCTTATCGAAACCTACCAAATGCGAATGGTCGACCAAAAGTTTAATCCCAAAATCTCGCGAGGTGAAATAGAAAACTATTACTCCGAGATGAAGGAAAATTTTATTCTTCGGGATCACATTGTTAAGGGTGTGTATGCCGTCATACCCACCGAAGCTTCAGACTTACCATCTTTTGTCAAATTGCTTTCGTCTTTTAAAGACGAAAGTTCTATCAATATTGAGCAGTATCTCTACAAATACTCTTCGAACTACAAACTTTTTACAGATAATTGGCAGCAACTCAGTTCTATTCGAAAATTTTTCCCTGCTAACTCAATCTCCGACGATCTTCGTGTACTACGTAGCAATAAGTTAATAGACGTAACTTACGAGGGTAATCGATACCTCCTCAAAATAACAGACATACAACAATCAGGCACTATTGCTCCGCTCGAAGCAGTCAGTCAAGATATATATAACGTCCTTCTCGGTAAGAAAAAATTAGAGTTTCTTTCATCGCTCTCCGATGGGCTTTACGACGAAGCCGTACGCGAAGGTAGCATAATATACTATGAACAGTCCAATTAGATTCATTAGCACACTTATACTCTCTTTTTCGTCATTAGCCACACTTGCACAAGTAAAACTTGTAGATGAAGTTGTGGCAACCGTTGGTGACGACGCTATTCTAAATTCCGATATTGAATATCAATACGGACAGGCAATGATTGAAGGTGTCAACTTCAATGGCGACCTTAAGTGCCATATTTTTGAGCAATTACTCGTGCAAAAACTTATGCTAAACCAAGCACTTATAGATAGTGTCGAGGTGAAAAATAGTGAAGTAGCCAGTCAGGTCGATGCTCGTATTAACTACTTTATGCAACAAGTCGGTGGGCAGGATAAACTTGAAGAGTACTTTGGCAAACCTATCACACAAATTAAACGCGACCAGACAGATGCTGTGCGCACTCAGATGATAACGCAGCGCATGCAGTCGCAAATAACCAAGGATGTAAAGGTAACGCCAGCCGACATTAGACGACACTTTGCTTCGATGAGTGAAGATAGCTTGCCACTCATACCGACTCAATATGAAATTCAGCAAATAGTCGTATATCCTGAAATAGAACAAGCCGAAATAGACAGGGTTAAAGCACGTCTGCGTGAATTCCAAAAGCAAGTGGCTGATGGACGCGATTTTGCAACACTTGCCGTACTATACTCTGAAGATCCTGGCTCTGCCACACGCGGTGGCGACCTCGGCTGGTATTCCAAAGCTGGTTTCGTCCCAGAGTTCTCGGCCGTCGCATTTAATTTGCAAGAAAAGGGTAAGGTGTCTAAAATCGTTGAGACAGAGTTCGGTTTTCATATAATACAACTTATCGAACGTCGTGGCGACCGAATCAACTGTCGACACATACTCTTGAAACCCAAAGTATCGGCCGATAGCCGAAAAAAAGCCTCGCAGTTCCTTGATACGCTTTCTGTCCTCATAAAAGAAAAGAAAATATCTTTTGAGGAGGCGGCTGCTCGCTATTCTATGGATAAGGACACGCGCTCTAATGGTGGTCTCATGATTAATCCTGAAGATGGCACGGTGAAGTTCCAGCTTAGCCAAATACCTGCAGACATAGCCAAGTCTCTTCAAAACCTAAAAGAAGGAGAATATTCTAAACCCTTTGCAATGATGGACGAGCGCAAAGGCAAAGAAACATTCCGCATTGTGCGCTTGCGCAAACGTCATGAGCCCCACAGAGCCAACCTACACGACGACTACGATATGCTCAAGAACGTCATTGAAGAGCGTAAGCGCAAAGAAACACTCGATGAGTGGATTATGCGTAAGCAACGTGAGTTATACGTCAATATTACGCCTGCTTGGCAGGGCTGTGATTTCCAATACAAAGGTTGGGGCAAATGACCTTCAATAGGTTATTACTGACTTTTATTTCGTTACTATTGCTGACCACAAGTGTTGTCGGACAGCAACAAACATTGCGCGTCAAAATTGAGCGTGCCGACTTTTTGCGCCACGATGATAAGATTGGCAAAAACACTCAGTCGCTAAATGGATCTGTAATGTTGTCGCATCATAACACGGTTCTTCATTGCGACTCTGCTTATATGTACAATGACTCGAACGTTGTTATTGCATACGGCAACATCCACGTCATTCAGAACGACTCTGTTCATCTCTATGGCGATAAGATGACCTATCTTGGCAATATCGGTCTTGTCAAGGTTCGCGAAAATGTCAGGGCTAACAAAGCAGACACGTGGCTCTACACAGAGTATCTTGACTACGACCGCGAAAAGGACGAAGCCTATTTTTATAATGGTGGTAGAGTAGTAAATCATGCCAACGTGCTAACTTCGAGGCGTGGCATATACTACCCCATGACCAATGACGTGTTCTTTAAAGACAGTGTAGTCGGCACGTCGCCCAATCATCGTTTGCTGACCGATACGGCTTCTTTTAATACTCAGACTGAGATTGTCAATATTCTCGGACCTACAACGATATTCTATAACGACTCGACCATTATCAACAGTGATAGGGGGTGGTACGACACCAAAAAAGATGTTGCCAAACTGCTCGAAAACAACGAGATTTATTCGCTAAAAAATAGGTCGACACTCCGGGGGCATACTCTTTTGTATGAGCGAACCATTGGTCTTGGTACTGCATGGACCAATATGGTGCTGACAGATTCTGTCGATAATGCAATATTGCTCGGCGACTATGGTTTCTACAACACGCAAACCAGTGAAGCTATGGCTACTGAGCGTGCCGAAATTCGTCATGTCTATTCGCAAGACACCGTGTTTATGCACGCCGATACATTTCGGATTGTGCCTCTTGCCGACACTGCACGACTTGTCAAAGCGTATAATCAAGTAAAGCTATACCGTATTGACATACAGGCACGTTGTGATTCCCTCGTTTTCGACACTCGCGACTCTGTTGCTACGCTCTACGACTTCCCTGTTGTATGGTCGGAAGCAAATCAGATGACGGCCAACACCATTAAGATGTACACGCGCAATCAAGCTGTGTATAAAACGGAGCTCATTGAAGCTGCTTTTGTCGTCTCGCTCGAACCCGACTCTGTCGGCTACGACCAAGTGAAAGGAAAACTTATTACGGGGCACATACGAAATAACGAACTTTATCGAATCGATGTCGATGGCAACGGACAGACAATCTATTATCCCAAAGATGGTCCTGAACTGATAGGTATTAATCGTGCCGAAAGTAGCAATATGACCCTTTGGCTAAAAGATAAGCGTGTCGACCGGATAACCATGCGAGTGTCGCCTTCGGGGAAAATGAATCCTCCTCTACTTGTCGGTGAAAACGATCGTAAGTTGTTGGGATTTAAGTGGTTAGAAGATTTTAGACCGAAGAGCAAGACTGATATTTTCTTGCCTCTCGACATCCCCGACGAATTTATCGACCAACAAGAAGTCTACGAAGGTTATTCTTTTGATACTGAGGAATAAAGCGTAGTAAAGAAAAATTAACTATAAATATTTTTCTTGTTGTATATTTTATATATTTGCGCTCGATTGTAAATATAGTTGATTATGTATTGGACATTAGAGCTTGCATCTAAACTTGAAGATGCTCCGTGGCCAGCCACCAAAGACGAGTTGATAGACTATGCCTCTCGCTCTGGTGCACCTCTTGAAGTCATTGAAAACCTATCTGAGATAGAGGACGATGGTGAGGTGTACGAAAGTATCGAAGATATTTGGCCAGACTATCCGAGCAATGAAGATTTCTTCTTCAACGAAGAGGAATATTAAGTTTCTGTAGTCCCAAAGGCTACAAGAGAACTCAGAAATAACAAAAGCGTTTCGACTTGCCTATCGAAACGCTTTTTTATTTTATTATTCTTGCCCGTCCAAGTATCTTGTTATCTGGTATCGGACCAAATGTGCGACTATCGTATGCCACGTCTCTGTCATCGCAAATGGCAAAGTAATAATTGTGTTTAAACGTGATTTTCTCGCCAATTTTCGGCTCACTACTCTCATTGTCTCTTATCAGCTTGCCATAAATGATCATTCTCTTTTTGTCTAAAATCATCGTTTGCCCCTTGCGAGGCAAAATCATTGGTCCCCAGTGGTAATAATTATACCCCAATCCTACTTCTTGTGGATATGTTCGTAGGTCTGTCTCGTTTTTCTGTGGATATGTATATGTCCAATATTTCCAGTTAGCTTCTCGTTGGTTGACACGTAGGCGTAACGTGTCCGAAAGTGGTTCTTTGTGGGTGATGTGTTTATGTTCTTCGTGCATTTGACGTAGGGTGGAGTAGGGGACGTGTGGCAATGTTATGTATGTTGCCACGGCACTCCTATCGGTACGAACAGATGTCCTCGCATCGCAAATATTAACGGTGTCGCCAGGCATGTAGGCTATGCGAAGCAACAAATCTCCATTCTCTGGAGTCTTGACGAGGGCAGTCCGTCCACGTGCTACTTCGCCTCTCCACATTAGACCCGACTTTGTGACTACGCAAAATTTTTTGCCACGTGTAGGATCTACGTAGTTGCCAACAGACACTACGTAGTGTAGCAAGACCCAAACAAGGGCTGCCGACAATAGTGTAGCGACAGCCCATGTGATTATTGTGTGTGCGCGCGGACTGAGTTGCAAGTCTTAGTCTCTATCGAAGTCAGTCTTGAAAAACCTGTTCCACCTAATGCTACTTAGTAGGCTCTTGTCGGGGTCGAGACTTAGCCATACGAACAATGGTTTGCCAATGACGTGGTCTTCGGGTACAAAGCCCCAGTAGCGAGAGTCTGCCGATTTGTGTCGGTTGTCGCCCATCATAAAGTAGTAGTCCATGGCAAATGTGTAGCTATCAGCTTCTTGTCCGTCTACATATACTTTGTCGTTTTTGACGTCGAGCGAGTGTCCCTCATAGGCTGTGATGGCTCTCTCGTATAGTAGAGCATTACGAGTGTCAAGTTTTATTGTCGCCCCTTTCTTCGGAATCCAAATAGGTCCATAATTGTCTCGGCTCCATGGATAATCTGGGCTATACGGATAGACGCTTCCGCCAAGACTGTCTGCTGGGTTCTCGTCGATAGTTATGCTCTTGATAGATTGCATTTGTGCCACTTGTGCTGCTTTTTCGCGGGTGAGAGGCAGTAGGTAATTGGGTGCAGTGCCACACGCGCGACTGTCATCGTTCGATATGCCAAGGCTCTCAAAAAATCGGTCGTTAAGTGCAACGCCAGTGGTCGTTATCCAATAGTTATGCTGTACGTCTTTTTTGTCTTTGTGTAGCATGCCGTTAATCAGCACTTCGTTATGCCGTACTTCGAGACTGTCGCCCGGCATACCTATGCAACGTTTGACGTAGCAATCGCGCTTATCGACAGGTCGCCACACTATTTTGCTCAGTGGAGACGAGGGCTGCATGACACGACGTCGACCAATTGACGAAATGTAGTGGTTGCGTTCCCACGCCGTCTGCATATTGCGTATCTTCTCTGCGTCTTCGCGTTGCAAGCTATTAAGACCCATGTTTAGAATTATGCTATAATAGTCTGGGTTGGGCATTTCTACGCACACCGTGTCGCCAGCAGGGAAGTTGAAGACCACAATGTCGTCACGCCTAATGCTGTCGATGCCTGCCAATCGTTTATATGGCCACATTGGCCACTCAAGATACGATTTTGTTGTGTTTGACCATGGCATTGTGTTTTGCACCATCGGCATGAATATGGGTGTGTTGGGCATTCGCGGACCATACTTGACTTTGCTAACAAAAAGATGGTCGCCTACCAAGAGCGATTTCTCGAGCGACGAAGTTGGTATTTTGTAGTTCTGGAACAGAAACAAATTAATAAAATAGACTGCCACTATTGCAAACACAATGGCATCTATCCATTCAACTATTACCGAAGGGCGTTTGCCGTCTTTGGTGCGTTTCCAAAAGTCCCAAGGTATGTAGCGCGTCGACGTGGAGTCGGCCACTATCGGCAGCAAGAAAAGAAGCCATGCGTTACCCGTCCACACCACTATGCCCAAGAATATCAGAACATAGACAACTGTTTTTATCCAGTCCCATGTGGTCATGGAGGCTATTCGCTCTCTGAAAGTTTTTGTTTTCGCCATTGGTGCAAAGGTGTGTTTAGAATCCTAACATGTCTTTCATGCCCAACAAACCACGGTGTCCATTTGTATATTCGGCTGCAAGAACTACGCCCAGAGCAAAACCACGTCGGCTGTTTGCGCTGTGCTTAATCTCTATGTAGTCGGCTTCGCTGTCGTAGCGTACAGTGTGTATGCCCGGCACTTCACCTTCGCGATAGGCTGTTATCTGCACCTTACCTTCGGCACTCTCGGGAGCAAGTGTCCAGCCGTTTATGCGGTCCATATTTTCTGCAATGCCTTGTGCTATGCTAATGGCTGTGCCACTTGGCGCATCGAGTTTGTGGATATGGTGTGTTTCAGTCATGCTGACACTGTAGGCATCGAATTTGTTCATTAAGCGAGCCAGCTGTCGATTCACCTCGAAGAATATGTTCACGCCGAGGCTAAAGTTCGAAGAATAGAAAAATGTTTTGCCGTCATTCTGACACATTTTTTCAATTTCGGGCATGCGGTCGAGCCAGCCAGTTGTTCCGCTAACCACTTTTTTGTTGCGTTTAAAGCATTCCATGTAGTTGGCGTAGGCTGCGCCAGGTGCTGTGAACTCAATCACCACATCGGCTTCGGCAAAACCTTTACTGTCGAACGAACCTGGAAGACCTATAAAGGTGTCTATTTTTTCTGTTATCTCGTGATTTCGGCTGATGGCAATTTCTTCTATTGTTTTGCCCATTTTGCCGTATCCTATTAGGGCTATTTTCATTTGCTTTTCGTTTTCTTAATTTATGTGCAAAAGTACTAATAATCAGTATGCTACGCAAATGGGGCTATGTCGCCAAAGGTCTTCTGTCCAAGCACATAGTAGTGCCAAATAATGCTTTTCTTTGATATTCCACTGGGTAGTTTGCGAAGACGACCAGTCTTTAGTTCCTTCCTTTTGCTAAGTAGCGTACCAAGAGACGCGTACATGCTTAGGTGCGCTTTGACTATTGCACCGAAAAAGGGCACCTTGCCTTGCATAAGAAAGCGTAGGGCTGCCACACCATCAAGCAACATTCTAACTATCAAGACAATCCACCATGAGCGCAAAGGATAGTTCTTTATAATCATGCTTAGGTTGTTGCGAAAGTTAAGATACGTCTTGCGTGGGTTCTCGGAGTTTAGTGTTGCGCCACCTAAGTGGAATATGTGCGATTTGCCACACGCAATCACCCTATGCCCGCGACTGCACATTCGCCAGCAAAGGTCTATTTCTTCCATGTGAGCAAAGAAGTCTTCGTCGAGTCCACCAAGTTCTTCGTATACTTTTCGGCGTACCATAATGGCAGCTCCGCTTACCCACAAGGCATTGGCATCGGTATCATATTGTCCGTTGTCGGCTTCGAGGGTGTCCATTATTCTGCCTCGGCAAAATGGGTATCCCAATGCGTCAAGATAGCCACCTGCTGCACCTGCATATTCAAACATACTGTGTTGTTTGTCATCGCGTATTTTGGGCGCACAAGCTGCCACATCGTTATGTTCGTCCATAAGGCTGACGAGTGGTTGCAACCAGCCGTCTGTAGTTTCTACATCGGAGTTTAAGAGGACGACATAATCGTGGTCTACGTTGGCTATGGCTCTGTTATACCCTCCAGCAAAACCATAATTCTTGTCGAGCAAAATGGTCTTGACATTTGCAAATTCGGTTTTGAGAACGTCTCGACTATTGTCGGTTGAGGCGTTGTCGGCTACGATAACCTCGGCGTTAGGACACGTCGCAGTGGTTTCGACTACTTTCGGTAAATAGTGTCTTAGCAGTTCGCTACCATTCCAATTAAGTATGATGACGGCAGTTCTACTCATTGTGCTTTGCTGCCCAAGTTTGTCATTATAACGTTCATAAAATCGGTGCAAAGCGTATGGTTTGTGGCTGCAATCTCACGTCCAAAGATGTAGTCATTTTTGCCACTAAAGTCGTACACGTGTCCGCCAGCTTCGCTAACCAATAGGCTACCGGCAGCCACGTCGTATGGTTTTAGGTCATATTCGAAGAATGCATCGTAGCGTCCGCATGCCACGTAGGCAAGGTCTGTTGCCGCTGAGCCAAGACGCCGTATGCCAGCCGTGTCGCGCATGATGTCGGTGAGTGTGTGCATGTAGTCGTCCATACGACTAAAGTTGCTATATGGAAATCCTGTGGCTATGAGCGACGTCTGATAAGCTGTTAGCGACACGTTTATTCGTTTCCCATTGAGATAGGCGCCGCCGCCAAGCCATGCCGCAAAAAGTTCGTCGTGTCCCATTTCGTATACCACGCCAACGACAATTTTGTCGTTCTCGGCAAGAGCTATGCTTATGGCGTATGGTGGGTGCGAGTGGATAAAGTTTGTGGTGCCGTCTATTGGGTCGACAATCCAGTTATATTGCTTGGCCGTTTGGCTTCGAGTCCCTTCTTCGGTAATGTAGCCAGCTTGTGGCAAGATCTCTTCAAGTTCGGCTACAATTAGGCGTTCCGAAAGCTTGTCCATTTGGGTTACGTAGTCGTGAGCTCCTTTGGCTTCGATGTGTAGATTTTCGGTCTGTCGAAGTGAGTGTATGTGCTTGCCCACGCGTCTGGCAAGGTCCGAAACTTGTCGGCATATTGCTTTGTAGTCAACACTATTGTCCATGTCTTGTGTTTTTTAAGAATGACAAAATTAGTTGCTTGTGGTAAAAAATAAGAGTGTACCAACAAAAAAGTCGGTACACTCCACTCTCTAATCTTTAAACTTTAGATGCTTACCAAGCAAACATAGGACGCGACTGCATCATTTCGTTTACTTCGCCACGAACCTTTGCTATCGTTGCGTTGTCGTCGGGCTTTGCAAGTATGCGGTCAATCATGTCGACAATTACGTCCATATCGCTTTCTTTCAAGCCACGTGTCGTAATGGCTGGAGTGCCAAGACGCAAGCCGCTTGTCTGGAACGCTGAGCGTGTGTCGAAAGGAACAAGATTCATATTAACGGTTATGTCGGCGGCTACGAGTGCATTTTCTGCCATGCGACCAGTCAGTTCGGGATACTTAGGACGAAGGTCGACAAGCATAGAGTGGTTGTCCGTTCCACCCGAAACAATGTGGAAACCTCTGCTGATGAGTCCTTCGGCCAGTCGGGCAGCATTTGCTTTTACTTGCTGCTGGTAGGTCTTGAATTCTGGTTGCAAAGCTTCTGCAAAAGCAACAGCTTTGGCTGCGATTACATGTTCGAGCGGACCACCTTGCTGCCCAGGGAATACGGCAGAGTTGATGAGTGAACCCATTGTGCGAATTTCGCCTTTCTTTGTCTTCTTGCCCCAAGGATTGGCAAAGTCTTTGCCGAGCAATATGATGCCACCACGTGGTCCGCGGAGCGTCTTATGCGTTGTCGACGTTACAATGTCGGCATATTTTACGGGGTTGTTGAGCAAGCCTGCAGCGATGAGTCCAGCGGGGTGTGCCATGTCGATCATGAGCAGTGCGCCAACTTCGTCGGCAATCTGACGCATGCGTGCGTAGTCCCATTCGCGGCTATATGCAGAGCCACCGCCAATGATGAGCTTCGGATGTTCACGCTTTGCAATCTGCTCCATTTCGTCGTAGTCTACTCGTCCTGTTTCTTGGTTGAGGTGGTAAGCTACTGGGCGATATAGCAGACCCGAAGTGTTGACGCCCGAGCCGTGCGATAGGTGACCACCATGTGCAAGGTCAAGACCCATGAATGTGTCACCCGGGTTGAGGACAGCAAGAAGGACTGCTGCGTTGGCTTGTGCGCCAGAGTGGGGTTGCACGTTGGCAAATTCTGCCCCGTACAACTTCTTTACGCGTTCTATGGCGAGGGTCTCCACTTCGTCTACGACTTCGCAACCGCCGTAATGACGTTTGCCAGGATAGCCTTCGGCATATTTGTTAGTAAGACACGAGCCCATTGCTTGCATTACTTCGTCGCTGACAAAGTTCTCGGAAGCTATCATTTCGATGCCTCTTTGCTGACGTGCGTGTTCTTTGTCTATGAGGGCGAATATTTCGTTGTCTCTCATTGGGTGGTTTTGTTAGCTAAATACTTATGTGTTAATTATTTGGAGTGCTAAATTAGCAATCTATTTTCGTAATACAAAAACGTCGTGTTTCTTAGCAAATGATAAGAAACACGACTTGCGAAGTGTGGGCGCTGAGGGATTCGAACCCCCGACCCTCTGCTTGTAAGGCAGA